>NZ_CP127015.1:1672500-1972500 GCF_035199985.1 Nguyenibacter sp. L1 | reverse complement strand
TGATCTCGTCATTGCCGCTATTGTCGGTCAGGTCGATCTCGCCGGCATTCGCCATGGTCTTGATGGTCGCGACAATGTCGGCCTGCGCCGCGTCGACGTCTTTCAGGCGTACAGGCCCCAGGGCGGCGATCTCTTCCAGCAGGATGCTTCCCGCGCGTTTCGACATGCATTGCAGGAACAGTTTCCGTTCCGTCTCCGCCGCGCCCTTCAGCGCAAGCGGCAGCTTCTCGCGATCGATCTGGGCGACGACCTGCCGGAGGGAATCGTACGGCAGGCGCTTGATGTCTTCGAAGGTGAACATAAGCGCCTTCACCTTCTCCATATCCTCCTGGTTGCGCCTGTCCATCGCCTCCGTCAGGCGGATTTCCGTCTTGCGGTCGAAATTGTTGAAGACTTCCGCAAGCAGTTCGTAACTGTCCTGCTTGGCCGACCGTCCCAGAGACGCAATGAACTCGGAACGCAGCGTGGCCTCGACGCTGTCCAGAACGTCCCGTTGCACCGTTTCCATGTGCAATATCCGCATCATGACGTCGGTCGCATAGTCCTCGGGCAGCAACGCCAGGACGCGCGCGGCATGGGCGGGCTGCAGGCGGCTCAGGATGACGGCGGCGGTCTGCGGATATTCGCCGCGCAGATAGTTGGCAAGCACGCTCTCCTGCACATTGCCCAGCTTGTCCCACATCGTCCGGCCGCTCGGACCACGGATCTCGTCCATGATCTTCTCGACCTGGTCCTGCGGCAGGGCCTTGCGCAGAAACTCTTCCGTGGTCTCGTATGTTCCGACCAGCCCGTCCGGCGATTCGAAGTTTTTCGTAAACTCCTGGCACACGGCTTCCACGATCTGGGCTTTCACGATCCCCAGGCTCGCCATGGCGACGGAAATGTCCCGGATTTCGTCCTCATGCAGAAGTTTCAGGATTTTCGCCGCCTGATCCCGCCCCACGGCCAGCATAAGGACGGCGGCCTTCTGCGGGCCGCTCAGATGCGGAACAGCGAAATTCTGTCCTTCGACGGCCAGCGCCGTTTCCATCACGGAATCGGCCATGGTCACGCTCCGGCTCCCGCCCTGGAATCCGGCGCGGCCAGCCAGTTCCGGATGATAAAGACGGTCTCGCGGGGACTCTCCTCCATACGGGCCGCCACTTTCGCAATCGCGACCATGCGCATCTTCCCTTCGACCCCGTCGATGCTGACCGTTTCGTCATCGCCGGCAAGGGCCGGCGCCAGCGCCGCGGGCGACGCGGTGCCCGCGATCCGGGCCGTCGCGGCAGGTGCGCCCTGCAGGACCTCCAGCTCGGTTCGCGCCTCCAGGGCCGGCGCGTTGGCCTTGCCACGCCACAGCATGGGCCGGACCGCGACGAAGATGGCGCCCAGCGCCAGCAGGATGGGAATGACCCATTCGGCCACATAGATAAGCGTATCCCGGCTGAACAGGCTGCTGCTTTCCGCCGGAAGGCCAACCCCGTTATCCGGCATGAACCGCATGGAAACGACATTGACCGCGTCGCCACGGCTTTTGTCATATCCGATTGCCGTCTCGACGAGTGTCGAAAGCCGGGCCAGCTCGGCATCGTCCAGCGGCTTCCAGACCTGGTTTCCGGTCTTGTCCTTCGTGAACGTGCCATCGACCATGACGGCCAGGCTGATCCTGGACACGCGGGGGCGTGTCTGGCTGACGACGCGGACCCGCTTGCCGATCTCGTAATTGTCGGTTTCTTCCTCCCGGTCGTCGCTCGAACCGGTCCTGTTGGCCTGGTTCGCGTTGGCGTTCGGCAGATTGTTCGCCACCGAGGTATTCGGGTTCGCTTCGGTATTGGCGCTCTTGTCGGTCGTCGTCTGCTGCGATCTCAGGACCTGCTGGTTCGGGTCGTAGCTTTCATCCGTTTCGCGGATTTCGTCGGTGTTCATGGTAACGGCCGCCCGGGCGCGGACATGGCCCGCCCCCAGGATGGGTACCAGCATGTCTTCCGCGGCCTGCGCCAGGCGCTGCTCTTCGGCGTAGCGGAACTTCTCAAGGGCGGATTCCTGGCCCGCCGCGCTGTCAGGATCCCCAGGCTTCGCCAGAACGTCGCCGCGCGTATCAACGATGGAAATATTCTGCGGGCGCAGGCCGGGAACCGCCGCCGCGACCAGATTCTGAATGGCCTGGATGCCGTCCGGCGCCATGCGGCCCGCCCTGCCGATATCAAGCACCACACTGGCCTGCGACGGGCTGGTCTGGGTCGAAAAAAGATCGCGATGCGGAAGAACAAGGTGAACCCGAACGTTGCGCACCCCGTGAAGCAGGCGAATCGAACGTTCAAGTTCGCCTTCCATCGCCCTGGTTTCGTTGATGGTCTGTTCGAACTGCGTACTGGTCAGGGTGCCGCTCTTGTCGAAAAGCTCGTACCCGACGGCGCCGCCGCTGGGCAGGCCATCCTTGGCAAGCAGCAGCCGCGCACTGGCCACCTGGTCCCGAGGGACATAGAGGCTCGTGCCATCCGTGCTGGTCGTCGAGGCGATATGCGCCTTGCCCAGATCGTCGATCATCTGGGCTGCCTCATTCAGGTCGAGATCGCCATATAACAGAGCCATTGGCTGGCCGCCGCTCCGAAAGGCGAAAATGCCCAGAGCCGTAAGAAGAATCGTCGCCGCGACTCCCAACACCGCAAGCCGCGTCCGCCCGAGCCCTTTCAGGCCAGCCAATATATTCTGCATACGGAACGCTGCTATGCTGATACGGCGCTGGACCAGGAAGCCACAAAATCCTCCGGCGGGTTAACCATTCGATAATCTCTGCGTCTCGCATGCCATCGCGTCATCCTGCGCGTCAAGGCAGTCCGGAAGCGCCATTTCCTCATCATAACGTGACCCGGCGTGTCAGGAAGGCCAAAAACACAGTCCGCAACAAAATCCGGAAACGAGACACGGCTCCAGTGCGCCATGTTCGGCATCCGGCCATGCTGCCCGTCATCTCAAGGAATAATCTCAAGGAATATAGGCATTCGTCGGAGGTGCGGTCCTGATCGTCGTGTTGAGCCTGTTCGCATTCTGCTCCTGGGTCAGTCCGGTCGGACCTTCCGCCACCTGGCGCGCGACGTTGGGCATCAGGTCCGGTCGGCTCCAGCAATCCACGCCATTCCAGCTCTGGGTGCAATAAGGCTGCGGAGCGGGCGGTCGTTGCGGGGGCGCACACCAATCCTCGCCCGCCTGGATGTAGCCCGCATTGCATTCGCGCCCCGTCATGTGTGAGACGAGATAATCCGGCGCGCATCCTGCAAGACCCGCGATCAGGAAAACCATGATGCCGCCCCTGATTGTCATAGCTGGCAGTTCCTGTCCCTCAAGACTGTGCCCCGATCATGCAGTTTCGGGCCAGGCGGTTCCGGGCCATGCGGCGTCCGGCCGCCCGGCAGGCTACTGGCGCGATAGCTTCAGCGGATCCTGATCGGCCGGACCTTGCCCGGACGGGCTCTTCAGCCACCAGGACGGCGCGCCCATATCCGTCGCCGCCGGCCCGCTCCTTCCATCGCCGCCGAAGGGCAGGCGCGAAGAACGGAAACTCCGCACACCCGCCATGTATTGCGACACGAGATTCACGCGTTCAGGCATCATATATCCCATGACGGCCGAGATCTTCCGGGGGGTCATCCTGTTGGCCACCGAGACGAGGACATGGATATCCATGATGTCGAAGACCGCGGCGGCCTCCTTGGGGGGCATGTCCTCGTATATCTTCACCAGCCTGTCGGTCTCGGCGGACATGGTCTCCCGATGCGCCTCCTGCTTTTCGGCCAGCGCGGCCATGGACGTATCCAGGTCGCGCATCTTCGCGTCGAGGGCCGACCTGGCCGCATCGAGGATGTGCCTCTGCGCCTCCAGATCCTTCTGTTCGCTGTCGATGTCCGACCGCCGGGCCAGAATATCCTTGACGAGATCCGTCTCGGCCCTGTCGACCCCCGGGTCGGACTCTCCGCTCCGGCCTGTGGCGACCGTCCCGGCTCCCGCGCAGGCGATGCCCCGCGGGCAGTCCGTATCGGACATGCCGATCTTCTTTGCCGACATGCGGTCGGGGGCGGGCGCGGCAGGCGCGATCGCCCTGCCGTTCCCGTCGGAGGAAAGAACCGACGTCCAGCCTTCCGCGGCATTTCTCGCCGCGGAATAGGTGCTCGTCATCGTATCCGACGTGCTGGCCGCGGCCATCTGCAATGGCGCCGCCTGTCCGGCCGGCGCGCCCGCCTCGACCCCGTCATCCTTCAGGTGTCCGGCAAGCGCATGCATGTTCATGGCAAGAAGAAGCGTCATCAGGATCGACGAGACATGCACAAGCTTCCCGAATGACAAGCGGGGTATGAGCATCTTAACCTGGCCCGCTCGCGGGTTTCTGCCGGCGTTCACACATCGCGTCCCTGGCGGAGACCACGGACATGCCTCTCGATACGGGCCATGAACCGACCATCCGGCGTTGCCTCTATGATCCGCCCGCGGCGCCTGCTTCCAAAGCGACCGGCTTGCTCATCACCTCGTCGATTCTGCCGCCCTCGGTCACGTTCCGTTGATGCTGTGAAGTCGGGCCGCTGTCAAGTTTTTACAAAGGATCTCCCCATTGGCGCCGCATATCCGACATAATTGTCATTCCGACCATGAATGAACGATCCGCGACGACATGTTTCGGCAGGCGCCTTCCCGCCACTGCCGCCCTACGCGCTCCGGCCGGGGGCGGTCACGGACGGACGGGTCTCCACAAGCGCGCATAGATCGGCACGGACACGGTGCATGGGGTCCGACCAGTCGAGCGGTCTGGTCTGCTGGTACAGGCGCAAACTGTCGTACCACGGAGAATCGGTGCGGCCCGACAGCCATCGCCAGCACTGGTCGTAACGCGAAAGCATCCAGACCGGCTTCCCCAGTCCGGCCGCTATGTGCGCGGTCGATGTATCGACACTGATCACCAGGTCCAGCGTGCCGATCAGTGCCGCCGTATCGCTGAAATCGCGCAGCAGGGATGTATGGTCGATCAGACGCATCCCCGCCGGCGGCTCCCCGGCCTGCCCCGCTCGTTCTCCAAGCTGCAGGCTATAGAACACGGCATCCGGGGCGGCATCGGCAAGCGGCGCGAATGTCGCGAGATCGGTCGAACGGCGCCGGTCGGCAAGCTCGGCTGCACGAATTTCCCGATGCGGCGCTCCCGCCCAGACAAGACCGACGCGCAGCGACGGCACCCGTCGCCCATCTTTCATGGCGTCGTCCTGAAGCAACCCGCGCCAGAACGACATTTTATCCGGATCGGCCCGAAGAAACCCGCCTGCCGACGGGATGGTCGTCAACGTCGTGCCCAGAGCCCGCGGCAGGCTGAGTGCCGGACATTGCAGATCATGGGGCGGGATCTCATCCTCTTCCGACACGAATGTCTGGTCCGGGAAGGAGTGCCGGAACAGGGTCAGCAATTCCCGCCTCGCCCTGATCAGGGTCCGGCCGCCCCGTTCCGCCGCGCACGGGAAGAAGCGGGAGAACTGGATCATGTCTCCAAAACCGCCTTCCGTATGGATCAGCAAGGTCCGGCCCCGAAAATCTTCACCATTCCAGAGCGGCGCGCTCATCGCGTTACGACGCGAATCGAACGTCGTCCAACGCCATTCATATTCCCGGAAACCTTCAAGATACTTGCCCTGGGCCAGAAGGGACAAGGCATGGTTCGTCCGGGTTTGCGCATTCTCGGGCGTCAGCGCCACGGCGACCTGATGAAATTTCTGGGCCAGTTCATGCTCTCCGCGATGATCGAGGGCCAGCCCGAGATTGCTGAGGGCAAGGGGATGGACGGGATTGCGCTGGAGACAGTTCCTGTAGGCGGCAATGGCCTCGTCGTAACGCTGTGTCTGTAACAGGACATTGCCGAAATTCGACCAGCCGTCCGTCAGGGCCGGATCAAGCGCCACCGCGCGCGCCAGCAATTCATATGCTGCGTCAAACGCGCCGAGGGTGCAGAGCAACCCGCCATAATTGCTCAGGGTCCGGGCGTCGTCCGGATTGTCGGCCAGCACGGCCCGATAGGCCTGTTCCGCCTCCTGCAGGCGTCCGGCGCGTTGCAGCGCCTCTCCGCTCCCTTCCGGATCGGCCCTCCGTTGTGCCGTCGCTCCAGAAGACGGCCCGGAAGCGGGCGGGAAGGCATCATGTGGCATGGCGTGCGGAACCTGATAATCCGGGGGCGGCGCCGCCACCCGTCATGGCCGGCCGGGCCTGCGTCCCAAAAAATCGTTCAAGAAACAAGCGCCGGGATGTCTTTTGGATATTTTTAAATACTGTCAAAACGGCAATATGCTATCAAGAATCTGCTGCCCGTACCGTGGCATCTGCATCTTGGTCAATTGTCCACGGCCGCCGTACGAAATCCGCGCCTCGGCGATTCTGTCGTGCGTCACGGTGTTGTCCTCCGTAATATCCTGCGGCCTGACGACACCGCTGACCATAAGCTGGCGCAATTCGCCGTTGATCCTGACTTCCTGGCGGGCGACGACCACGAAATTACCGTTCGGAAGGACCTGCGTGATCGTTCCGGCCAGGGAGAGCGTGACCGTTTCGTTCCGCGTGATCGTGCCGGTCGCCGTATTGGCATTCGTACTGCTCGTATGAAGGGCCGTCGCGCTCGACAAAGCCTTGCCCTGCAAGCCGAAAAGGTTGGGAATGCCGAAAGTCTCCGTCCCGCTGCCGGACGCCGACGTATCGTTGGTCAGGGCCGCATTGTCGGCGATATCGACCTTGATCGTCAGCAGATCCCCGACCTGCGACGCCCGCTGGTCCCTGAAGAATGCCCGGCTCCCCGGCCGCCACAGGCTTCCGACCTCCGTGGGGGGCGGCTGCAGTGGCGGCATCGGCATCGTGACGGGGCGATAGTCGGGCGCCTGCGTCGGGTCCGATGTCGTGGTCATGCGCGGCGGATGCCCCTGCTCGCTCAGGTCCGACAGGCCCGAACAGGCGGACAGGCACAGCAGCCCGGTCATCGCGGCGCTAACCAGGGCAACTCCGGACAAAGCGGCTCTCATCGGTGCAAGATCCCAGCGCATTCAACGGCTACCGCAAGGACAGGGTCGCCCGCGCATCGTCGCGGGCGGACGCCGTCAGACGCCGCAGGACGCCCGGATCGGAGCGCACCGCACCCGACCCCGCCTCGACCTCGATTTCCGACGCGTTCGTCACACGGCCCGTCACGATCATGCCGCTCGCCAGGTTAAGGGCGCGCACATACTGACCCGCCCCTCCATCGTCCAGGACGCGTCCCGTCGCCGTCAGATGAACGCCGGGGGCGGTAAAGGCGACCAGTACCGGGTCTCCCTTGTGCATCAGCACGGTCCTGTGCAGGTCCTGATCCAGGACGGCTTCGCCCGCGACCACGCCGCGCGTCAGGGTCATCCCGTCCACGTCGCCCGCATCGGTGAGGGCCCTGCTCGCGATGTGGCCGGTATAGGCGTCATCCATCTGCAGGTCGGCCGCCGAGAGCACCGCCCCGGCAGGCAATGCGTGCGCGAAGACCAGCACCCTGCGTGCCGCATGCACCGTGCCGGTCAGCAGGAAAGAGTCCTGCGTGGCATCCCCCGTGGGCTGGCTGCGATAGGCCGTCGCGGAAAACCACCCGCTGCGCTGGTCCCAGTCGACGTCGGACAGGACGATCGGCCTCGGATCGTCCGGCGCAACCATGATGGGGTGGAAATTGACAAGTGCCACGGACACGGGGCCGCTGCCGATATCTGGCAGGTTTTTCCTGACGAGTTCGGAAAAGAAGGTTTTGTCCAGGATGCGGCCCGCACGGGTGATCGTCGTCATGGCCGATGGAGACCGATCGAGCCAGTCGACGCCGTACTGGTCGGCGATAGCCATCAACTGGCCGCCGCCGACCTGGATGCTTGCGCCGGGCGCGGGGGCGGGGCCCAGCACCTGGTCCTGGCCCGGCTCCAGGTCCGCGAACAGGTCCGACAATCTCACGGTGCCCGACGCGATGACCGTCGCATTCCGCAATGTCGCGGCCCCGCCATGCGCGGGATGTGCCATCACGAAGCCGGCCGCGATCACGCCCGCGATTGCCGCCCGCGCCGACATGCTATTTCAGGTTCGTCAATGTCTGAAGCATCTGGTCGGAGGCCGTGATGACCTGGCTGTTCATTTCATAAGCGCGCTGCGCGGTGATCAGATCGGTGATCTCTGTCACCACGTTGACGGCGGATTCCTCGATGAAGCCCTGCTGGACCGATCCGTATCCCTGGCTCTGGGGCGTGCCGAGATTCGCGGTGCCCGACGAGGTCGTCTCCGTAAAGAGGTTCTGCCCCATGGCCGCCAGGCCGTTCTCGTTCTGGAAGGTGGCAAGCTGGATCTGTCCCGCGACCTGCGAGGTCGTCTGGCCGGATATCGTGTACTGAACCTGGCCGGTCTGATCGATGGTGATGTTCTCGGCGTTGCTCGGCAGGCTGATATTGGGCGCAAGCGGGTAGCCGTCCGCCGTCACGATGGTACCATCCTGCGACAGCGAGAACGTGCCGTCGCGCGTATAGGCATATTCGCCCGACGGCAAGGTCACCCGGAAATAGCCGGATCCCTCGATCGCCATGTCGAGCGAATTGCCGGTCTGCTCCAGCGAGCCCTGTTCGTTGATCCGGTAGATCCCGGCCGTGCGGACGCCAAGGCCGATCTGCGCGCCCGCCGGGACAAGGTCGCCCGTGTCGGAACTCATGGTGCCGGCCCGCCGGAGATCCTGATAGATCAGGTCCTGAAATTCGGCCCGGCGGCGCTTGTAGCCGGTCGTGGTCATGTTGGCGATGTTGTTGGAAATCGTCTCGACGTTCGTCGTCTGGGCCTGCATGCCCGTGGCGGCGATATCAAGAGAGCGCATCATGGAAGACAATCCTCCTTGTGTCTTGCGGCACGGGCCAACGCCACACAAGACAGGTGCCGGTCATGGCATTCGATGATGCCATGGTTTGGCAGATCATAACCAATTCCTCACAGGTAAAACCATGTCGCCGCCGTGGCAAGGCCCTTTCTGGCGGGCCGCCCGCTACGCGGCGCCCAGGCCGAGCTCGGCCCGCGCCTTCTTCGACAGGCCCTGCGCGACCATCCGGTGGGATCGGCGGATATGGTCGCGCAGCTCGTCATCGCCCGGCCCGTCATCACCCAGTCCGTCGCTGCCTGGGCCCGGCGCCGCGAAATGCTGGATCCATTTCAGCCCGCGTGAGGCCAGATAGGGCGCCGGACGCAGTCCGGGGCGCTCCCGCAGGATCTCATAGAACAGCTCGCCGGCCTTGAAGGTGACCATCAGCCGCGCGCCGTCCACGCTGCCGATCGCAAAGACCTTGCCGCCGACCTTCCAGACATGCGCGCCGCCCCATTGCATCACATAGGTGGTCGCGGGCAGCGCGCGGCAGAATGCATTGAAATCGTCTACCGTCACCATGCCCCCTCACGCCCCGGCCATCGGGCTTCGGCCATCAGACTTCGATTATCAGACTTCGATTATCTGGGCAGCGGTCCGCCGCGTCCCCTCCGCCGGGGCCAGTTCCGCCCTGAACAGGCGCGCGGCCAAAATCAGCAGACACGCCGCGACGGCGATCAGCGCCGCATGCGCCAGCCAGAACCGGGTCGATCCCAGATCGGGCAGCATCGCGCCCAGCCGCCCCGCGATGACGTCGGACAGGCGCGCGATCAGCGCAAAGCCGGCGACGATCGTTCCCTTCAGCCCGGCCGGCGACACCCGCACATACAGGGCCATGCCGATGGGCATCACGGCCGACATGGCGAAATCGTTGATCGTATGGAACAGGATGCCCCACAGCAGGCTGATCGTCGGGCCATGGGGCGACCGCGCCGCCGCCAGCGCCAGCACCAGCGGGGCCAGCGCCGCGATCACGCTGAACATCGCCACCTGGTCGATTTCGCCGGGCGCCGCGAAGCGGCGTTCATAGGCGCGCCAGAACGCCAGCCCGGCAATCTGCGTCGCAAGGCTGATCCCGGCATCCAGCGACAGCAGCCAGCTCGCCGGCATCGTCAGGCCGAACAGCGTGCGGGCATAATGCTGCTCGCCCCACAGGATATAGGTGTCATAGACCTGCTCGTTGCCGACCTGGGCCAGCGCCAGCACCGGGACAAGACCCGCCAGGATCGCCAGCAGGCGCCAGTTCGTTTCCGTTTCCGCGTTCGCTCCCGGCCCCGGCCCCGGCCCCGGCCCCGGTCCCGGCCCCGGTCCCGGCCTGGCCGTGCGCGCGTCGTCGCCCGCCGGCCGGGGCAGGCTGGCCCACCCCAGCAGATAGGTCAGCGTGCCGGTGCCCATCACCACGGCGGCGACCGCGAAGCCGGCGTGATAACCCGCCCAGGCGGCCGCGCCGCCGCATACCAGCGGCCCCAGCACCACCGCGGCATCCTGCACCAGGGCCAGCAATTGAAACGCATCGGCCAGGCGCTCGTCCCCGGGCCGGTAGAGATCGCCCACCTGCGCGTTCAGCGTGTTGGCCAGCGCCAGCCCGCACACCGAGAACGGCAGCCCGAGCACGAAGCTGAAATCGAAGCTCCAGAGCAGCGGCGCCACGGTCAGGCACGCCAGGCCCAGCGCCGTCCCCCAGCGCCGTCCCAGCACGCGGTCCGCCAGCAGCCCGCCCAGGATCTGGACCGGCATCGCGGCGAAGGCCAGCGTGCCGATCAGCGCCGCGGCCAGCGCCTGCCCCCCCACCTGGCTTCCCTGGCCGGCGCCGATCTCCCACCCCAGCAGGTGCCGCAATCCCGTGCCTCCCAGCACGACCGGATGCGCCGCGGCATTGAACAGGACATGCGCCAGGTACAGGACCATGATCGACTGGGCGCCATAGCGTGTGAAATACCAGGCCCCCTGGGCCACGGCGATCACGCCCAGGCCAGGAGGATGCCCAAGGAACCGGTGGGAGCGCGTCCCGCCATCGATTCGTCTCATAGGGTTCCCAAGGCGCGCACCGCCCACTCCGGATGCCGGTCACAAAGGGAAACCCTGCCAGATCGGCGCCGGTCGGGGGAAGCCCTCTTCGGTCGGCCCGCTACCGCTTGGGCGTGGTCGCCACGTCCAGCCAAACCGCCAGCAGCAGGATGACGCCCTTGACGATCATCTGCCAGTACGTGTCCACGCCCTGCATGGACATGCCGTTATCCAGCGTGGCCATGATCAGCGCGCCGATCAGCGCCCCGAACACGGTGCCCGCCCCGCCGCGCATCGACGTGCCGCCGATGATGCACGAGGCGATGGCGTCCAGCTCCTGCAGCGACCCGGCCGAGGGCGAGCCGGCCGCCAGCCGGGCCGTGGTGGCAATGCCCGCCAGCGCGGCCATCGCCCCCATCAGCGCGAAGACGCACAGCTTGACCAGTTGGACATTGATGCCCGACAGCCTCGTCGCTTCCAGATTGCCGCCGATCGCATAGATGCGGCGGCCGAACACGCTGCGCCGCGCCATCAGCGTAAAGACGCCCAGCAGGATCAGCACCATCAGCACCGGCAGCGGCACGCCGCGATAGGCATCCAGAATCCCGAAGAAGGCCGCGATCGCCACCGCATAGCCCGCCAGCCGGGCCGCATCCAGCACCATCGACGGGACCGGCAGCCCGTATTCCGCGCGCTTGGCGCGGTTGCGCAGCACCGAGACGGCCAGCGTCGCGAAGACCACGATCCCCAGCCCATAGCTGGCATAGCGCGGCAGATAGCTCTGCGCGATGGCGACGAACCCGGGCGAGATCGGCGCGATCGTCACCCCGCCCGTGGTGCCCAGCAGCACGCCGCGCCAGGCCAGCAATCCCGCCAGGGTCACGATGAAGGACGGAATCCGCAGATAGGCCACCCAATAGCCGTTGAACGCGCCCAGCAGCGCGCCCAGCAGCAGCACCGCCGGCACCGTGACGTAAAGCGGCAGGTGGTACTGGTTGTCCAGGATCGCCGCCAGCCCGCCCAGCAATCCCAGCATCGAGCCGACTGACAGGTCGATCTCGCCCGAGATGATCACGAAGACCATGCCGCTGGCCAGCATGCCGGTAATCGCCATCTGCCGCAGCAGGTTCGACAGATTGCGCGCGGTCAGGAAATCCCCGTCCGTCTGCCAGGCGAAGAAGGCCCAGATGATGGCGATCGCCACCAGCAGCGCCAGGATCTTGTAGCGCGCGAACAATCCCTTGACATGTTCGGCGCGCAGCATCCCCCGCGCGGCCCGGGCGGAGCCGGTCGCAGGATGGGGCAGGGGGGGCTCGATGGTCGGCGCTTGGGTCATGGTCCCGAAATTCCGCAAGGTCGTTTCAATAGGGTCTCGTTGTCGGCTCCGGCCCGGACAGGGCTCAGGCCGCCTGGCGCACGGGCGTTATGGCCGCCGTCAGGATGCGCTCCTGCGTCAGCGTCTCGTCATTGATGAAATCGCCCCGCAGCTCGCCCTCGCCGATGACCAGGACGCGGTCGCTGATGCCCAGGATCTCGGGCAGTTCGGACGAGACCATGATGATCGACATCCCCTCCTTCACCAGGGCGAACATCAGCTTGTAGATCTCGTATTTCGCGCCGACATCCACGCCGCGCGTCGGCTCGTCCAGGATCAGGACCCTGGGCCTGGGTTCCAGCATCTTGGAAATGACCGCCTTCTGCTGGTTGCCGCCCGAAAGATTGGAAATGGCCAGCAGCGGACTCGCGGTCTTGATCCGCAGCCTGTCGATGGCGGTGCGGATGTCCGCGAATTCCCGGTGCTCGTCGATCAGCCCGGCATGGGCGAAATCCTCCAGCACCGACAGGGTGATGTTGTATCCCACCCCCAGGCCCGGCACGATGCCCTGCAGCTTGCGGTCCTCGGGCACCATGCAGATGCCGTGCCGCACCGCCTCGCGCGGCGAGCGGATACGCAGTTTTGCGCCGTCCAGCCGGATCTCGCCCGAATACTGCCCGGGATAGGCCCCGAACAGCGCGCTGACCAGTTCCGTGCGCCCCGCGCCGACCAGCCCCGCAATGCCCAGGATCTCGCCCCGCCGCAGCGCGAACGATACGTTGTCCACCCGCTTGCGCAGCGGATTGTTCAGGTCGAGGCACGTCATGCCGATCGCTTCCAGCACGACGTCGCCGATCGGGTGCGCCTCGCGCGGGAACAGGTTGCCCATGTCCCGCCCGACCATCATGCGGATGATGTCGCCGATCGTCAGGTCGCCGATCGGCGCCGCGCCCACGAACCGCCCGTCGCGAATCACCGTGACCGTATCGGCAATCTCCTGGATTTCCTCCAGCTTGTGCGAGATATAGACGCAGGCCGTGCCGCGCGCCTTCAGGTCCTTGACCAGCCGCAGCAGGATGGCGGTCTCGGCCTTGGTCAGGGACGAGGTCGGCTCGTCCAGGATCAGCAGCTTCGCCTTCTTGCTCAGCGCCTTGGCAATCTCGATCAGTTGCTGCTCGCCCCCCGCATAGGACGACACGGGCAGGACGACATTGATATGCCCCATCCGCAGGTCCGACAGCAGCCGCGCCGCTTCCAGGTTCATGCGGTCGAAATCGATCAGGCCGGCCGCCGTGCGCGGCTCGCGGCCCAGAAAGATGTTCTCGGCGACCGAAAGTTGCGGAACCAGCATCAGCTCCTGGTGAATGATGACGATCCCGGCCTCCTCCGTCTCGCGGATGGAGGCCGCGCGCAGCTCGGCCCCCTGCCACAGGATGGTGCCGCCCCAGGTGCCATAGGGATAGACGGCGGACAGCACCTTCATCATCGTCGATTTCCCGGCGCCGTTCTCGCCGCACAGCCCGACGCATTCGCCGGGGCGGACGCGCAGATCGATGCCGTCCAGCGCCTTCACCCCGGAAAAATCCTTGGTGATATTCCGCATTTCCAGAAGATACTCGGACATCGTCGTCCTTTCCCCGGCGGGACCGGCCAGGGAAGGGCCGGACGGCTCCGGCCCCGCGCCCATCCGTCCCGGGTGCCGGCCAGAGCCGCATCCGTTCCCGGATACGGCTCCAGCTCATTGTTTTAACAGCACGTTATCCGATCGGATAACGCCCTATTGCGCGTTGATCTGGGCCTGGGTGTAGTACCCGTCCTTGACCACCTGGTCGACATTGGCCCGGCTCAGCGCGATCGGGGTCAGCAGGACCGTGTCGACATCCTTCGTCCCGTTATTCATCTTGGTGGTGAAGGCCGGTTTTTCACCCTTGGCCAACTGTACCGCCAGCTTGGCGGCGGTCGAGGCGATCAGCTTGATCGGCTTGTACACCGTCATGGTCTGCGTGCCCTTGACGATACGCTGCACGGCGGCCAGGTCCGCGTCCTGGCCGCACACCGCCGTCTTGCCTGCCAGCCCCTGCGCCGCCAGCGCCTGGATCGCCCCGCCGGCCAGGCCGTCATTCGACGCCACGATGCCCTGGATGTTGTTGTTGTTGGCCGTCAGCGCGTTTTCCGTGATCGACAGCGCGGCGGTGGCGCTCCATTCGGGTACCCATTGCGCACCCACGATCTTGATCTTTCCCGCCTCCACCAGCGGCTGCAGCACCGTCATCTGGCCTTGGCGCAGCAGCTTGGCGTTGTTGTCCGTCGGCGCTCCGCCCAGCAGATAATAATTGCCGCGCGGCGCGGCATCGACCACGCCCTGGGCCTGCATCTCGCCCACGCGCACATTGTCGAACGACACATAGGCATCGATGTCGCTGTCCAGGATCAGGCGATCATACGAAATCACCTTGATGCCCGCCTGCTTCGCCTCGGCGATCGTATTGGTCAGGACCTTGCTGTTGAACGGCACGATGACGATCACGTCCATGCCGCGCGCGATCAGGTTCTCGATCTGCGCGTTCTGGCGGCTTTCGCTGGCATCCGCCGACTGCACGTTCACGGTCGCGCCCAGCGCCTTGGCGGCCGCCACGAAATAATCGCGGTCATGCGCCCAGCGTTCCACGCGCAGATCGTCGATCGAAAACCCGATCTTCGGATGCTGCGCCGATGCGTGGGCCGGATGGGAACCGGCGGCGGCCAGTCCGAATGCGAGCGCACAGCCCAGGACGACCCGCCGCGATACGCCGGTATGCCCAAGGGAATTCCCCGGGGGCGCCGTGCGCGGAAACTTGCACAGAAACACTCTTCTTCTCCTCGCGCCGCCCGGCGGTGGTCCGCCATGGCCCGGCTTCTGAGTTCGGTCTTGTCGCCGACATTGGCAGGTCAGCACGTCGCCGCCCGCGCCGCAATGCACGACCACCGGCATTTTCTTCATTTTATCTTGAATAGACGCTGGAATAGGTGCCGGGAAATATTTGCCGCGACCACACGTTGTGGCCGGTTTCGCCTTGGACGGACCGCACTGCACCAGGGGACTGCACCAGGGTGGGCGCATCGGTTCGGCCGGCATGTTTTTCGATTGGCGTCTTGCACGCGCTCTTCACGGCCCGGCCGCGATCTCCGGCGCCTCTCCGCCGTCAGCGCAAAAAAAACGGCCGGGCATGCCGCCCGGCCGGGTATAGAAAATTCCGCCTGTCCGCCGGCGCTCAGCCCACCATGCCGGCGGCGGCCATCAGCAGGTGCATCAGCGTCGCCAGCACGCCCAGGGCCAGCACGCTGGCGCCCCAGATCGCCACCAGCCATCCCAGCCGCTTCATCCAGGGCCGGCGCAGCGCGATCCCGTCCGTCCGCGTCACGGCCGGCGCCTCAATGATAGCCTTCGTTCGACGTCACCTTGCCGCGGAACACGTGATAGGCCCACGCGGTATAGGTCAGGATGACCGGGATGATGAACAGCGTGCCGACCAGGGCGAAGCCCATGCTCTCCGGCGGGCTGGCGGCGGCGCGGAAGGACACGCCCGGCGGGATGATGTTCGGCCACAGGCTGATCGCCAGCCCGCTATAGCCCAGGAACAGCAGCACCAGCGTCAGCAGGAACGGCCCGGCATTCGGCGTGCCGCGCAGCAGGCGCAGCATCAGCGCGCCGACCGCCAGGATCAGCACCGGCACCGGCGCGAAATAATACAGGTTGGGCAGCGAGAACCAGCGCGCGGCGATCGCCGGATGGCTCAGCGGCGTCCACAGGCTGACGATGGCGATGACCGCCAGCAGCGCCAGCGTCACCCACCGCGCGCACGCGATCATCCGCGCCTGCAGGTCGCCCGCCGTCTTCATCGTCAGCCAGGTGGCGCCCAGCAGCGCATAGGCCACGATCAGCCCCAGCCCGGTGAACACGCTGAACGGCGACAGCCAGTCGAACGCCCCGCCCAGATAGGACGGACCGCTGACATGGAAGCCGTCGATGAACGCCCCCAGCGACACGCCCTGGAAGAAGGTCGCGCCATAGGACGACACCGCGAACATCTTGTCCCAGAACGGCCGGTGCGCCGCATCGGCCTTGAAGCGGAATTCAAACGCCACCCCGCGGCAGATCAGCCCGGCCAGCATCAGGATCAGCGGCAGGTACAGCGCGCTCAGCAGCAGCGAATAGGCCAGCGGGAACGCGCCGTACAGCGCCGCCCCGCCCAGCACCAGCCAGGTCTCGTTGCCGTCCCAGACCGGTGCCACCGTATTGACCATCAGGTCACGGTCCTCTCGGTCATGGACGAAGGGGGACAGGATGCCGATACCCAGGTCGAACCCGTCCATGATGACGTACATCATCAGGCCGAACGCGATGATGACGACCCAGATCAGCGGAAGATCGATACCCATTGCCTTGTTCCGTCGCTCAGGGGTTCAGTTCAACGATTCGGTCGCCGCCGACAGCGGGCGGGCCGGGCGCTTGTCCAGCTCGTCGCCCACCGGGGTGACGGTGTGCTCGTCCGGCCCGTGCGCGGCCAGCTTCAGCAGATAGCCGATGCCCGTGCCGAACACCGTGCAATACAGCACGACGAAGATCAGCAGGCTCAGGCTCAGCGTCATCGCCGAATGGGCCGACACCGCGTCCGCCGTGCGCATCACGCCATAGACCACCCAGGGCTGGCGGCCGATCTCGGTCGTCAGCCAGCCGGCCAGCAGCGCGACCAGGCCCGATGGCCCCATCACCAGGCAGGCGCGCAGGAACAGCCGGTTGCTGTACAGCCTGCCCGCCCAGCGCAGCACCAGCGCCACCACGCCCAGCAGCAGCATCAGCATGCCCAGCCCCACCATCACGCGGAAGGTCCAGAAGATCACCGTGGCATTCGGCCGGTCTTCGGGCTTGAAGTCCTTCAGCCCCGGAATCGTGCCGCTCCAGCTATGGGTCAGGATCACGCTGCCCACATGCGGGATCTCGATGGCATAGCGCGTGGTCTCGCTCTTCATGTCCGGAATGCCGAACAGGATCAGCGGCACGCTCTCGCCGGGCGGGTTCTCCCAGTGGCCCTCGATCGCCGCCACCTTCGCCGGCTGGTATTCCAGCGTGTTGCGGCCATGCAGGTCGCCGACCAGGATCTGGATCGGCGCCACCACCAGCACCATCCACATCGCCATCGACATCATGGTGCGGATGCGCGCATCGTCCCGCCCGCGCAGCAGGTGCCACGCCGCCACCGCGCCGACGAACAGCGCCGTGGCCAGGAAGGCCGCGATACCCATATGCGCCAGCCGGTACGGGAAGGACGGGTTGAAGATGATCTGCAGCCAGTCCGCCGGTACGATCCGCCCATCCGCGATGCGATAGCCCTGCGGCGTCTGCATCCAGCTGTTCGAGGCCAGGATCCAGGTCGCGGAAATCAGCGTGCCGATCGCCACCATGACGGTCGAGAAGAAATGCAGCCCCCGCCCGACCTTGTCCCAGCCGAACAGCATGACCCCCAGGAACCCCGCCTCCAGGAAGAAGGCCGTCAGGACCTCATAGGTCAGAAGCGGCCCCGTGACGCCGCCGGCATAGCTGGAGAAATAGCTCCAGTTGGTCCCGAACTCATAGGACATGACCAGGCCGGACACCACGCCCATGGCGAAATTCACGGCGAACAGCTTGGACCAGAAATGGTACAGGTCCTTGAAGACCGCATTGCCCCGCCACAGCCACAACCCCTCCAGCACGGCCAGGTAGCTGGCCAGCCCGATGGTGATCGCCGGAAACAGGATGTGGAATGAAACGGTAAAACCGAACTGTATGCGGGCAAGCGTCAGTGGATCGAGCGCGTGCATGAATCCGCTCCCATGCAGATGCTAAGAACTGGACCTATCTCTTCCACAACGCGGCAGCGGAAGACAGCCCTCTGAACACGAAAATTTGAATGAAATGTCCGAAACCCGACATTCTTTCGCGCCCGACCGCGCGCTCGCAAGGCGCCGCGTCGCTCGGGTATCGTGCGTAACCAATTTATAAATAAAGATAAAATTCTACGATGTCCAGCGAGGCGACGGAATTCGCCATGGTCCATCCGGACGGCTCATCCGGACTCGAACCCGGCCCCCATCCTCTCATGCGGCGTGGCTGGCAGCAGCCCGCCCCTCCCTCGGCCGCGGGGCCACGGCGCGGCACGCCCGGCGCTCCTCTTGGCTTCCCTCCGGTCTCCGCGACCCCCATCCGCTCCGCGATCCCTGCCCGGGCGGCCGCGCCGTGGCCCGAGCCGGCTCCCGCTGCCTGTCACAAAACCGGGCGCTCCCGGCCGCGCGGGACAAAAACACGGACCGGCCGATATTTCCTTGAATCAGTCGGTAGAATCCTCCTAACACAGACACACATCCGGGGCGTTCCCAGCCCTCGCACGTCTGCCTTTTCGCGCCAGGTCCGGCCTGGCGGTGCCGAGCATCGCGCCTCCGGCGTCTTGCAGACGGTCCTGACCGTTCTCTCTCAGAACAGATTTGTCCAGACCATCGATTTTCGTTTCGAAAATTAAAGATAAAGGGCCAATTGGAATGGAGAAACGCCTGTTTCATACTATTGACGGCCTGCGCGGTCTCGCGGCGGCGGCCGTCGTTCTCCTGCACATGGGCATGATTTTTCCCCATGCCTGGTACCCTCCGGGCGCCTATCTCGCCGTGGACCTGTTCTTCGGCCTCAGCGGTTTCGTTCTGGCCGAGGCCTATGCGGCACGGCTCGAGGCCGGATTGCCGATTTCAGCCTTCCTGCGCGAACGCGCATTGCGTCTCTGGCCGCTCTACACGCTGGGGTTGTCGATCGGCGCCGCTGCAACCACGGTCAAGGTGCTCTGCCACCACGCGCCTGTCTCGGCCCTGTTTTCGTTTCCGCTGGCGCTCGTCTATTTTCCCTGGTCTGGCAGCCAGGGGGAACTCTATCCCTTGAATCTGCCGGCTTGGTCTCTCTTTTACGAATTGCTCGTCAACACCCTCATGGCCGCCACCTGGCGACGCCTCAGCAATCAGGCCCTGGCCGGACTGATCGGCTGCTGCGCGCTCGGCCTGGTCGCCGCCGCGTGGATCACGGGCTCCCTCAACGCCGGCTTCACCTGGGGCGGCGCACCCATCGCCGTGGCACGGGTCGGATTCTCGTTTTTCCTCGGGATTCTCCTCTGGCGCGCGCGTCTGCGCCCCATCGGGTTCAGCGCCTGGGTTCCGATGACCATCCTGGTGGTCGGATTGGTGGCCGACATGGCCCCTCTGCCGCATGGCGCGGCCGATCTTCTGGCCGTGTTCCTGCTGTTCCCGCTGATCATCTGGCTCAGCGGATCGGTACAGCCCTCCGGCCCCAGCCTGCCCGTGTTCAAGGCGCTGGGGGCCGCGTCCTACGCGGTCTACACCGTGCACGAACCGATCCTGCAATGCATCGCCTCGGTCATCAACAAGGGGTTCGGCATCTCGCTCGCCACGATCCCCTTGTGGGATTGCGTCGCCATGCTGATCGGGCTGTTCCTGCTGTCCCTGCGCCTGAACGCGCTGGACCTGACGGTGCGGCATTATCTGCGGCGACTGGTCCGCCCCCTCCCGCCCTCCGGCTCCATCCTGGCGGCTCCATCCTACAGGCCCAGTTCCGACAGGCCGGGATGATCCGCCGGCCGCGGTCCGCTGCGCGCCCAATGGAACAGGCGCGCTTCGGGGGAAATCGGCAGGTCGTTGATGCTCGCATGGCGCTGCCGCATCAGTCCGGCCGCATCGAATTCCCAATTCTCGTTCCCATAGGACCGAAACCACGACCCGGCCCCATTCCGCCATTCATAGGCAAAGCGCACGGCGATCCGATCGCCGCTCCAGGCCCATAACTCCTTGATCAGCCGATATTCGGCCTCGTCCTGCCATTTGCGTGCCAGAAACGCGACGATCGCCGCGCGTCCGCGAATGAATTCCGACCGGTTGCGCCATTGGCTGTCGGGGGTATAGGCCAGCGCGACCCGCTCCGGATCGCGGGAATTCCAGGCATCTTCGGCCGCGCGCACCTTCTGCGCCGCACTCTCGCGGCTGAAGGGCGGCAAAGGCGGGCGCACTGCGCCCATCGCGTCGGTCATCCTGTCCATCTCCCGAAAAGCGCCGCATATTTGGCGCTGTCATTGTCCGGCGGCCATTGTCCGGCCGGCGGGTCGAACCCCGGCTCCGCCGCCCCGCGTGCGTTCGCCCTGCCGGCTCACCGCTCCGCCGGCTGCGCACCCAGTTGCGAACGATGCGCGCCGCCGGCCAGCATGGTCAGCAGGACGATCGCCCCGCCGGCGCTCCCCACCACCAGCATCAGCGCCGGCGCCAGGTTGCCGCCCATCCGCGCCGCGATACCATTCTGGATCAGGCTGGAACCGGCCGCCAGCAGGTTGCCGCATTGATAGGCCACGCCGGGGAAGGTCGCGCGGATGTCCGCGGGCGACAATTCGTTCAGATAGGCCGGCACCACGCCCCATGCCCCCTGGATGCAGAACTGGATCAGCATCGCCCCCACCGCGATCCAGGCCGCCGATTCCGGCAGCGCCCACAGCGGCAGCAGCGGCAGCGCCAGCAGCGCGGCCAGAGCGATCGCCCGCCGCCGCCCGATCCGTTCGGACAGCATGCCGAAGCACAGCCCCCCCGCGATCGCCGCCAGATTGTACAGCACCACGATCAGCGTGACGGTCGGATGCGGCAGATGCCTCTGCAACGCCAGGAAGATCTTGGGATACAGGTCCTGCGACCCGTGGCTGAAGACATTGAACGCCGTCATCAGGCACACCGCATACAGCACCAGCGCCCGATGCCGCTTCAGCACCGGCAGGATCGGCGCCCCGGCCGGCCCCCGGTTCCGCCCGGGGCCGCCCGCCGCCACGCGGTGCCGCGCCAGCCATTCCGGACTTTCCTTGACGAACAGCACGATATAGATGGCCGACAGCCCGCTGGACGCACTCAGGACGAACAACCCGCGCCAGCCCAGCACCGGCAGCAGCAGGAACAGCAGCGACGCCAGCAGGTAGCCGGCCGGATACCCCGCCTGCAGCAGGCCCGAGGTCATGCCGCGCCAGCGCGGCGGCACGCTCTCCATGGTCAGCGCGGTCCCGACCCCCCATTCGCCGCCCAGCGCCACGCCGAACAGCAGCCGCAGGAACAGGAACAGCCCCAGCGTCGGTGCCAGCGCCGACAGCAGCTCGACCAGCGAATAGGACAGGATCGCCGCGATCAGGATCGGCCGCCGCCCGTACCGGTCCGCGGCGCGGCCGAACAGATACGCCCCCACCGGCCGGCTGATCAGGGTCAATGTCGGCGCCAGCAGCACCGCCTCGATCGACGCCGCATAGCTGCGCGCCACATTGTCCAGCGTGAACAGCACCACGAAGAAATCGCAGGCATCCAGCATCCAGCCCAGGAAGCAGGCGATCGCCACATGGCGCGCCTCGCGCGCGCTGCGCGCGGGTATGGCGCCGGTCGGGGGCAGGGGAGTCATGACGGCCGCTGATCCTCGGATTTTTCGCTGTTTTTTCTTCTAGTGCAGATCGCGATGTGGTGGAATGACCCCGCCGGCAGGACGTTTTATATACGTAACGATATAGCGGCCGCCCGCCGATGGACCACGCGTCTCATCCTGGTAAAAATTTCTCATCTTTTTTGATATTGTCGACATTCTTCCATTATTATCACTTTGCCGTGACACCTGCGCCCCCGGCCTCCTCAAGCCGTTAAACTTTCGCAGGCTTTATTCCGCCGCTTTTCGTTCGAATGCCGTTCCCCTCTGGACAATAAGGCTCAGTGACGATGGATCGACACCACCAGGCGCCCGGATCCATCCGGGTTCTCTCCGTCGCTTCGGAAATGTTTCCGTTCGTCAAGACGGGGGGCCTGGGGGATGTCGTGGGGTCGCTGCCCGTCGCCTTGCGGGCCGAGGGCGTGATGGTCACCACCCTGCTGCCCGGCTACCCCGCGGTGCTCGACGCGCTCGAGGGCCCGGTCCGGGTCGCCGAATTCACGCCGCTGCCCGACGTCACGGTCTCGCTGCTCGACGGCCACGCGGCCGGCCATCATCTGCTGGTGATCGACTGCCCGGCTCTGTTCCGGCGCAAGGGTAATCCCTATCTCGGCCCCGACGGCGCGGACTGGCCCGATAACGGCCTGCGTTTCGCAACCCTCTCGCGCGTGGCGGCGACGATCGCGCAGGGACGGGTCGCGGCCTGCCTCCCCGACCTCGTGCTGGCGCATGACTGGCAGGCCGGGCTGACGGCGGCCTATACCCATTATGACGGGCTGCCCGCGGCGCCGGTGGTGCATACCATCCACAACATCGCCTTCCAGGGGCGCTTCCCCGCCGCCGACCTGGCGAATTTCGGCCTGCCGCCGCATGCCTTCGCGATCGACGGGGTGGAATATCACGGCGATATCGGCTTCCTGAAGGCCGGGCTGCATTTCGCGACCTGGATCACCACGGTCTCGCCCACCTATGCGCGCGAAATCCAACAGCCCGAATGGGGCATGGGGCTGGACGGGCTGCTGCGGGCGCGCTCCGACCGGCTGATCGGCATCCTGAACGGCATCGACACCGACGACTGGAATCCCGCGACCGACCCGGCGGTGCTCTTTCCCTACCAGGTCGGCGACATTCGCGGCCGCCGCCCCAACAAGCGCGCCTTCCAGGCCGAATTCGGCCTGCCCCAGGATCCGGACGTCTTCCTGCTGGGGCTGGTCAGCCGCCTGACCGGGCAGAAGGGCGTGGACATCCTGGCCGACATCGCGCCGCGCATCCTCGACGACCGCACGCAGCTCGTCGTCGTCGGCAGCGGCGACGCGGCGATGGAACAGGCCTTCGCCCGGCTGTCGCGCCGTTATCCCGACCGCCTGGCCTGCCATATCGGCTACAGCGAGCAGCTCGGCCACCGTATCCAGGCCTCGGTCGACGGGCTGCTGATCCCCTCGCGCTTCGAACCCTGCGGCCTGACGCAGCTCTGCGCCGCGCGCTATGGCTGCGTGCCGATCGCCGCCCGGGTCGGGGGGCTGGCCGACACGATCATCGACGCCAACCAGGCCGCGATGACCAGCAATGTCGCGACCGGCCTGCTGTTCTCGCCAACCGATGGCGACACGCTGGTCAATGCCGTCCGCCGCGGCGCCAACCTGTATCGCGACCGCGCCCGATGGATGGCGCTGCAGCGCAACGCCGCGCATTACGACGTGTCCTGGGGGCACAAGGCGCATGAATATGCGCAATTATTCCGCCGCGTGCTCGGGCGGAACGACATCGCCGCCAACGATCACGACCATGACGTGCTGCTGGCGCGGCCGCGCGCCGGCGGCCGGCGGCCGCGCCGCGCCGGGCCCATCGGCCCGCACGCGATCGACCTGCCGCATGGCCGCTTTCCCCCGCATGCGGCGCGGCGCGCCCGCGTGCGGGCTAACAGCCTGCATGCCCGCCCGCATTGACGCCGCCCGGCGGGGCCGTCTTCCGGACGGCTTCGCCAAGGCCCGGCCGTCCCACCTGTCCTCCGCCCGTTTTTAATGCCCTGCCTGCTTGCCGGAATTGCGCCCGATGAATGCTGCCCGGACTGACGGTGCCGATATTCTCCCCCCGGAAACCGAAGATCTTCTCCAGGGACTCAGTTCCGATCCTTTCGCCATCCTCGGGCGACATCCCGCCGGACGGAACGACATCATCCGCGCCTTCTGCCCTGACGCGCGCGCCGTGCGCCTGGTGGTGATCCGCCCGCGCTCGGCCCCCGTCGAGCGGGTGATGCGTCTGGTCGACGAACGCGGCCTGTATGTCGGCACCGTGCCGGCGGGCGCGCGCTACCGGCTCAAGATCGGCTGGGCCGACACGTGGGAGGAAACCGAGGACCCGTACAGCTTCGGCCTGCTGCTGGGCGATCTCGACCTGCATCTCCTCACCCAGGGCCGGCACCAGGATATCGACCGCGTCATGGGCGCCCAGGCGATGGAGATCGACGGCGTCGCCGGCGTGCGCTTCGCGGTGTGGGCGCCGAACGCCTACCGGGTCTCGGTCATCGGCGATTTCAATGTCTGGGACGGGCGGCGCCATCCGATGCGCCTGCGCCATGCCGCCGGGATCTGGGAGGTATTCATCCCCCGCATCGGCCCGGGCGAACGCTATAAATACGAAATCCTCGACGCCAACCGCCGGCTCCAGCCGCCCAAGGCCGACCCGATCGCCCTGTCGGCCGAAATGCCCCCGGCCACCGCCTCGGTGGTGGCCGATCCGACCCCCTTCGTCTGGAACGACGACGCATGGATGGCCACCCGGCAAGAGCGCCAGGGCCCATCCGCCCCGCTGTCGATCTACGAGGTCCATCTGGCATCATGGCGCCGCCCCGACGGCGACCCCCAGGGCACCCTGCACTGGGGCCAGTTGGAACAGACCCTGATCCCCTATGTCCTCGATCTGGGCTTCAGCCACATCGAGCTGATGCCCATCATGGAACATCCCTTCGACGGCTCCTGGGGGTACCAGACGCTGGGCCTCTACGCGCCGTCGGCGCGCTTCGGCACGCCCGCGCAATTCGCTCATTTCGTCGATGAATGCCACCGCGCCGGGCTGGGCGTGATCCTCGACTGGGTGCCGGCGCATTTCCCGGCCGACGCGCACGGCCTGGCCCGCTTCGACGGCACCTGCCTGTACGAGCACGAGGACAAGCGCGAGGGGTTCCATCCCGACTGGCACACGCTGATCTATAATTTCGGCCGGCATGAAATCCGCGGCTTCCTGATCGGCAGCGCGCTGACCTGGCTGCGGCGCTACCATGTCGACGGGCTGCGGGTCGATGCCGTCGCCTCCATGCTCTATCGCGACTACAGCCGCGCCGAAGGCGAATGGATCGCCAACGTCCATGGCGGGCGCGAGAATCTCGAAGCCATCGCCTTTCTGCGCGACCTCAACCTCACGGTGGCCGAACTCTGCCCGACCGCGATCATGGTGGCCGAGGAATCGACCGCCTGGCCGGGGGTCAGCCAGCCGGTGGCCGATGGCGGGCTCGGCTTCTCCTATAAATGGAACATGGGCTGGATGCACGACACGCTGCAATACATGTCGCGCGATCCGCTGTGGCGCCGCTACCACCATTCCGAAATCATGTTCGGCCTCTACTACGCCTTTTCGGAACATTTCATCCTGCCCCTGTCCCATGACGAAGTCGTGCACGGCAAGGGCGCGCTGATCGCGCGCATGCCCGGCGACGAATGGCGCCGCCATGCCGGGCTGCGCGCCTATTACGCCTTCATGTGGGCCCATCCGGGCAAGAAGCTGCTGTTCATGGGCGGCGAATTCGCTCAGCCCCATGAATGGCAGTCCGACGGCCAACTCGCCTGGTACATGCTCGACTACCCCTTCGCCCGCGGGGTGCAGACGCTGGTGCGCGACCTCAACCGGCTCTATGCGACCCATCCCGCCCTGCACCGCGCCGACGCCACCTATCACGGCTTCGCCTGGATCATCGGCGACGACTCCGACAATGCGGTCTTCGCCTGGCTGCGCATGGCGCCCGACGTGCCGCCGGTGCTGGTGGTCTGCAACATGACGCCCGTCCCCCGGCCGGATTACCGCATCGGCGTGCCCTGGGCCGGCTGGTGGCGCGAACTGCTCAACACCGACGCGCAGGATTACGAGGGGTCGGGCGTGGGCAATGGCGGCGGCGTCATGGCGCAGGACCAGCGCTCGCACGGCTACCCTCATTCCTGCGTGCTGACCCTGCCGCCGCTCGCGGTCCTCTATTTGACGCCCGAGGGGGGCTAGGCATGATGCGCTTCCCCGCCCGGCTGATGCGGGGCGTCAGCGCGCCGCTGGGCGCCACGTGGGACGGATTGGGCGTCAATTTCGCGGTTTTCTCGGCCAACGCGCTGCGCATCGACCTGTGCATCTTCGACCCGTCGGGCCGGCGCGAGATCGCGCGGTTCGAACTGCCCGAACGCACCGACGAGGTCTGGCACGGCTACCTGCCCGACGCGCGACCCGGCCTGCTCTACGGCTATCGCGCCTACGGCCCGTACGAACCGCTGCGCGGCCATCGCTTCAACCCGCATAAATTGCTGGTCGATCCCTACGCCCGCGCCCTGCAGGGGCAGCTCAGATGGTCGGACTCGCTGTTCGGCTACCGCATCAGCTCGCCGCGCGGCGACCTGTCGATCGACCGGCGCGACAGCGCCCCCGGCGTACCCAAAAGCGTGGTCACCAACGAGGCCTTCAACTGGGGCGACGACCGCCTGCCGCGCATCCCGTGGGAGCGCACGGTGATCATGGAGGCCCATCTGCGCGGCCTGTCCATGCGCCGCAGCGAACTCACCCCGGTCGAACGCGGCACCTTCCGCGCCCTGGCCGACCCGCTGCTGATCGACCACCTGCTGCGGCTGGGCATCACCACGCTCGAACTCATGCCGATCCAGGCCTTCGTCAAGGACCGGTTCCTGCTCGAACGCGGCCTGACCAATTACTGGGGCTACAACACGCTCGCCTTCTTCGCGCCGCACGCGGCCTACCTGGCCGAAGGCTCGCCGCACGAGGTCCGCACCGCGATCCGCCGCCTGCATGCCGCCGGGATCGAGGTGATCCTGGACGTCGTCTACAACCATACGTGCGAAGGCAGCGAACTCGGCCCCACGCTCTGCTATCGCGGCCTGGACAATGCCAGCTATTACCGCCTGGTGCCCGAGGACGAGCGGCACATGATCAACGACACGGGCTGCGGCAACACGCTCAATCTGTCGCATCCGCGCGTGCTGCAGATGGTCATGGACTCGCTGCGCCACTGGGCGGTCGATTTCCATGTCGACGGATTCCGCTTCGACCTGTGTTCGACCCTGGGGCGCGAAAGCTACGGCTTCGACCAGAATTGCGGCTTCTTCGACGTGCTGCGCCAGGACCCGGTGCTGTCCAACCTCAAGCTGATCGCCGAACCCTGGGACCCCGGGCCCGGCGGCTACCAGCTCGGCAACCATCCGCCCGGCTTCGCCGAGTGGAACGACCGGTTCCGCGACACGGTGCGCCGCTTCTGGCGTGGCGACGGGCTGCAGCGCGGCGACCTCGCCGCGCGGCTCAGCGGCTCGGGCGACATCTTCGACCGCCGCGGCCGCCGCCCCACGGCGTCGCTCAATTTCGTGACCTCGCACGATGGTTTCACGCTGATGGATGTCGTCAGCTATTCGACCCGCCACAACGACGCCAACGGTGAAGGCGGCCAGGACGGCCATTCGGAAAATTTCAGCGCGAACTGGGGGGTCGAGGGCCCGACCGACGATCCCCCCATCCTCGCGGTGCGCGACCGGCTCCGCCGCGCCATGCTGGCCACGATGTTCTTCTCGCAGGGCACGCCCATGCTGCTGGCCGGCGACGAGTTCGGCCAGACCCAGGACGGCAACAACAACGCCTATTGCCAGGATAACGGCACGGCCTGGCTGGACTGGTCGCTGGCCGGCAGCCCGAGCGGCCAGACCATGATCGATTTCGTGGCGCGGTTGGTCGCGCTGCGCAAAGCGCGCCCCTCACTGCGCTGGAACGGCTATCTCCACGGGCGCCGCGAAACCATGCCCGGCCTCAGCGACATCGCCTGGTACGGCCCCGACGGCACCGTCATGACGACCGATTCCTGGAACGACGCGGCGGGCCGCGTGCTCGGCGTGCTGCGCTCCGTCGCCGATGCTTGGAACGGCCCCGACACCACCTATCTGATCATGAACGCGGGGGCCGAGGACGCGGATTGCACGCTGCCGCCGATCCCCGGGACCTGGACGCTGCTGCTCGACAGCGCCAATCCCAACCGTCCGCCCGGCGCGGCGCCGGACGGCGGCCAAGGATCGACATACCTGGGGGCGGGGCTGCCGGCCGAGGGGCAGGGGGGCCAGAACCCGTCGCACTGGATCGTCCCCGCCCACGGCGCCGTGCTGCTCGGCTTCACCCCGCGCACGAAGATCTGAAGGGGATTGCCCATGCGCACGACTCACGCCTTCGCCTGCACGTTCGGCGCGACGGTGATCGCGCCGCATTGGACCCGGTTCCGCTTCTGGGCCCCGTCCTGCAACCACGTGACCCTGGAAATCGAAGGCGCGTCTCCCCTTCCCATGACCGCCGAAGGCGCCGGCTGGTTCGTGGCCGAGGCCCCCTGCGGCGCCGGCGCCCGCTACCGCTACCGCGTCGCCCCCGGCCTCGCCGTCCCCGACCCCGCCTCCCGCGCGCAGCCCGACGACGTCCAGGGCCCCAGCATGGTGGTCGATCCGCGCGCCTATGACTGGACGGCCGATGACCGGCGCGGCCTGCCATGGCGCGGCCTGCCCTGGGAACAGGCCGTCATCTACGAAATCCATGTCGGCGCCGCGGGCGGGTTTCGCGGCGTGCGCGCGCAGTTGCCGCGCCTGGCCGCGCTGGGCATCACCGCGATCGAACTGATGCCGCTGTCCGAATTTCCCGGCGGCCGCAACTGGGGCTATGACGGCGTGCTGCCCTATGCGCCGGAATCCGCCTACGGCACGCCGGACGACCTCAAGGCGCTGGTCGACCATGCCCACGCGCTGGGCATGATGGTCTTCCTCGACGTCGTCTATAATCATTTCGGACCGGACGGCAATTTCATCGCCGCCTACGCCGCCCCCTTCTTTCGCGCCGACCGCCCCACGCCCTGGGGGGCCGCCATCGATTTCCGCCAGCAGGCGGTGCGCACCTATTTCACCGAAAACGCCTTGTACTGGCTGATGGAATATCGTTTCGACGGTCTGCGGCTGGACGCGGTGCACGCGATCGCCGACCGCGAATGGCTGCTCGAACTCGCCGCCCGCGTCCGCGCGCGCGTCGAGGCCGACCGCCATGTCCACCTGATCCTGGAAAACGAGCATAACGATGTCGGCCTGCTGCAATCCGGCTTCGACGCGCAATGGAACGATGACGGCCACAATGCCGCGCACGTCCTCCTGACCGGCGAGCATGAAGGCTATTACCGCAATTTCGCCGACGAACCGATCATCCACCTCGCCCGCGTGCTGGGCCAGGGCTTCGCCTTCCAGGGCCAGTTCTTCCCCACGCTCGGCCGGCCGCGCGGCATGCCTTCGGGCAGCCTGCCGCCCTCGGCTTTCGTGCTGTTCCTGCAGAACCACGACCAGATCGGCAATCGCGCGATGGGCGAACGGCTGACCGTGCTCGCCGATCCCGACGCGCTGCGCGCCTGCTACGGGCTGCTGCTGCTCGGCCCGCAGATCCCGCTGCTCTTCATGGGCGAGGAATGGGGCTCGCGCCGCCCCTTCCTCTTCTTCACCAGCCACAAGCCCGAACTGGGGCAGATCGTGCGCGACGGGCGGCGGCGCGAATTCGCCGCCTTCTCCCATTTCGCCGATCCGACCCTGCGCGAGACGATCCCCGACCCCAATGCCCCGGAAACCTTCGCCGCCTCGCGGCTCGACGAGTCCGAGGCCGAGACCGCGGACGGCAGGGCATGGCTGGACCTGACCGGCCGCCTGCTGCGCCTGCGCGCGCATCACATCGTGCCGCGCCTGCGCGGCGCCCACGCGATGGGGGCCTCGCCCATCGGGCCCGCCGCGGTGGCGGCGCGCTGGCGCATGGGCGATGGCGCCATCCTGTCGATCGCCCTCAATCTGGGCGCCGACCCGGTCGCGCCGCCCGGCTGGGTCGCCGGCCGGGTGCTGCATCGCAGCGCGCCCGCCGGTCACGACCATGGTCACGATCATAGCCCCAACCATCATCACGCCGGCGCCGCCGTGCCCCCCAGCGGCCTCGTCGTGTGCCTGGACGACATCGCCCATGGATAATGCCAGGATGGATGACGGCGCCCTTCGCAGCCGCGCGCGCCGCGCCGGCCTGTCCACCTCCTGGCGCGACGCCGGCGGTACGCTCCACCGGGTCGGCGCGGACTCGCTGCGCAGCTTGCTGCGCGTGCTGGAAGGCAGCGCCGACATGCCGCCCCACGCGCTGCCGCCGCTGCTGGTCGGCCAGGCCGGGCAGGCGACCAGGCTGCCCGGCTTCACCCGCGCGGAGCATCCCGCCTACACGATAAAATGCGAGGACGGGACCATCCTGACCGGCCGCGCCAGGCGCGGCCGCGACGGCGCGCTGACCCTGCCGGCCATCCGCCAGGTCGGCTACCACGCGCTCGACATCGCCGGGGCCCACGCCACGCTGGCCATCGCGCCCTCCGCCTGCCGCACCCTGGCCGAGGCCACCCATGGCGGCCGCGCCTGGGGCCTGGCGGCGCAGATCTACGGGCTGCGCGCCCGGCACGATGGCGGGATCGGTCATTTCGGCGCGCTGGCCGACCTGGCGCGCCAGGCCGGCCAGGCCGGGGCCGACGCCCTGGCCGTCAGCCCGGTGCACGCCATGTTCACCGCCCGGCCCGATCAGTACAGCCCCTATTCGCCCTCCAGCCGCCTGTTCCTCAACGTGCTGCTGGCCGACATGCGCTGCTGGTTCACCGCCCATGACATCGGCCAGGTGCTGCGCCGCCTGCATGTCGCGCCCTCGGCCGTCCTGGCGCTGGAAAACGCGCCGCTGATCGACTGGCCGCAGGCTTCGGCGCTGCGCCTGCAGGTGCTGCGCGGCCTGTATGACGATTATATCCGCCCCGCCCCCCCGGCCGAGATGACGGATTTCGTCGCCGCCCAGGGGCGCAAGCTGCATCTGCACGCGGTGTTCGAAACCATCCACGCCCAGCAAGTGCGGCGCGGGCCGCGCGGCGGCAACTGGCGGATCTGGCCCACCGCCCTCCGCAATCCCGGCAACCCCGAGGTCGCGCGCATCGCCGCCGAGCGCCGGAACGATGTCGGCTTCCACCTCTTCCTGCAATGGCTGGCCGCCCGCAGCCTGGACCATGCCGGCGCCGCCGCCCGCCAGGCCGGCATGCGGATCGGGCTGATCGCCGACCTGGCCGTCGGCACCGACCCGACCGGCAGCCAATGCTGGTCGGACCAGGACGATTTCCTGATCGGCGCCTCGGTCGGCGCCCCGCCCGACCCGCTCGGCCCGCTGGGGCAGAACTGGGGGCTGACCACCTTTTCGCCCGGCGCGCTGCGCACGCACGGCTATCGCGCCTTCATCGACACGCTGCGCGCCACGCTGGCGCGCCAGGGCGGGGTACGGATCGACCATGTGATGGGGCTCGAACGGCTCTGGATCATCCCCGAGGGCGCATCGGCCACCGACGGCGCCTATCTCGCCTTTCCCCGCCAGGACCTGATGCGGCTGGTGGCCCTGGAATCGGCCCGCCACGGCGCCATCGTGATCGGCGAGGATCTGGGCACCGTCTCGCCCGGCTTTCGCGGGCACGCGGCGCGGCGCGCGATCCTGGGCATGAACGTGCTGTGGTTCCAGCGCGGCGCGGACGGCGCCTTCCTCCCGCCGGAAAAATGGGGCCGCAACGCGGTGGCCATGACCACCACGCACGACCTGCCCACCGTCGCCGGCTGGTGGCAGGGCACCGACATCGCCTGGCGCAGGGCCCTGCGCCAGTTGCCCAGGGATACGCGGGCCGATGATGTCCAGGCCGCCCGCGCCCGCGACCGCGCGGCGCTTTGGACGGTCCTCCGCCCTGCCGCGGCGGCGGCCGGTCGCCCCCCCGCCCAAGCCTCCGCCGCCCAGCCCTCCGCCGATCAACTCCCCGCCGATCCGCCGCCCGCCACGCCCGACGGCGCGGCCATGGTGACCGACGCGGCGTCGCGCTTCGTCGGCGCCACCGCCTCGCCGCTGGCCATCCTGCCGCTCGAGGACCTGCTGGGCCTGTCCGAACAGCCCAACCTTCCCGGCACCGTGTCCGGCCATCCCAACTGGCAGCGCCGCTACCCGGCGGGGCGCGACCTGCTGGCCGGCCCCGCCGCCGCCCGCCGCCTGGCCCTGCTGCGCGACGGGCGCCAGGCACCATGACATCGGACCCCTCCGCAACCGGCGCCCCGGCCAGGCCGCGCGCCACTGCCCGCCTGCAATTCCATGCCGGCTTCACCCTGGATGACGCGGCCGCCCTGGTCGATTATTTCGCCGATCTGGGCATCAGCCATCTCTATGCCTCGCCCCTGCTGGCCGCCCGCCCGGGCTCGACCCACGGCTACGACACGCTCGAGTACGGCCGCATCAACCCCGAACTGGGCGGCCACGCGGCGCTGGCCCGGCTGGTCGGCCGCCTCCGCGCCCGCGGCATGGGGCTGATCGTCGATATCGTGCCCAACCACATGGCCGTCGGCGGCAGCGGCAATGCCTGGTGGGACAGCCTGCTCTGCTGGGGCAGGGCCAGCCCGTACGCCCATTATTTCGACATCGACTGGTCCCCGCCCGATCCCGCGCTGCGCGGCCGCGTGCTGCTGCCTTTCCTGGCCGCCCCCTATGGCGACAGCCTGGCGAAGGGCGAGCTGGATCTGCGCTTCGATCCCCGGGACGGGCGTTTTTCCTGCTGGCATCACGACCATCGCTTCCCGATCTGCCCCAATCATTATGCCGGCCTGTTTTCCGACGGCGACCTGCCGCCCGTGGCGGCCGCGCTGCTCGGCGCGCTGCGTACCGTCCCGCCCTGCGCCGCCCCGGCCTATCTGGCCGCGCTGGCCGACTGGTCCCGCGAGGCCGAGGGCGCGCGCCTGATCGGCCACGCTCTGGCCCGCCACAGCGCGGCCACGACGGCCGGCCGCGCCCGGCTGCACGCGCTGCTCGAACGGCAGCATTACCGCCTGGCCTGGTGGCGCACCGCGTCCGACCTCATCAACTGGCGGCGCTTCTTCGACATTACCGGCCTGGCCGGGCTGTGCGTCGAACATCCCGATGTGTTCGACGCGGTGCACGGCACGATCGTCGCCCTCTACGGCCAGGGGCTGATCGATGGGGTCCGCGTCGATCATATCGACGGGCTCACCGCCCCCGGCGCCTATTGCGACCGCTTGCGCCGGGCCCTGGCCGCGGTCGCGCCCCAGCGCCCGCCGGACGCCCCGCCCGGCCCGGCGATCTATGTGGAAAAGATCCTGGCCGCCGACGAGACCCTGCCCGCGTCCTGGGGCGTGGACGGCACCACGGGCTACGATTTCCTCGAACAGGTCGATCTGCTGCTGCACGATGCAAGCGGGGGCGACGCGCTGAACGACCTGTGGGTCTGGAGCGCCGGCGGCGCCCTCAGTTTCGATGCCGAGCAACGCGCCGCCCGGCAATCGATCCTCGATCGCGGACTCGCGGCCGAATACGCGCGCGCGGTCCACGCCCTGGCCGCCCTGGCCGCGTCGGATGCGCGCACGCGCGATTTCACCCAGGCCGCCATCGCCCGCGTGCTGCGGCAGGTCCTGCTGGCGTTCCCGGTCTATCGCACCTACGCCGCCGACCGCGCGCGTGAAGCCGGTGCGGCGTCCCGGCTGCTGCACGATGTCTGCCGCCAGGTGCGCCCCACCCTGGCCGCGTCCCAGCACCCGCTGCTGGACTGGTTGGAACGCCAGCTCGACGGCAGCCTGCTGCCCGACACTGCCGACGCCATCGCCTTTTTCGAACACCTGACCGCACCCCTGGCCGCCAAGGCGGTCGAGGACACGGCCTTCTACCGCTATGGCCGGCTGCTGTCGCGCAACGATGTCGGCACCCACCCCGGCCATTTCGCCGGCACGCCCCAGGGCTTCCACGCCGCCTGCGCCGCCCGCCGTCACGATTGGCCGGACGCCATGCTGGCGACCGCCACCCATGACCATAAACGGGGCGAGGACGCACGCGCGCGCCTGGCCGTCCTGTCGGAACCGGCCGCCGACTGGGCCCGCACCGCCATGGCCTGGTGCGAACACAACCTTCCCTTGCGCCGCCGCGGCCATGGCATGCCGAACGCCCATCGCGCCCCCGGCGCGTCGAATCTCCATCGCGCCTCCGGCGCGTCGAGTCTCCATCGCACCGGCGGCGCGTCTAGTCTCCATGGCGCCGACGGCACGCCGAGCTTCCACCGCGCCGACGGGGCGTCGATCCCCGACCGCGCCGACGAACTGATCCTCTACCAGGCGCTGATCGGCGCCTGGCCGCTGCCCGACGCCGGCGGCGCGTCCACCCTGCCGCCCGATTTCCGCGACCGCATCGCCGCCTGGCAGACCAAGGCGCTGCGCGAGGCCAAGCGCCATACGGACTGGACGAACGTGAATCAGGAATACGAGGAGTCCTGCGGCGCCTTCCTCGACGGCCTGCTCGACGCAAAGGCATCCCACGGCTTCCCCGCGATGATGGACGCCTTCGTGTCCCGCATCGCGCCGGCCGGCGCGCTGAACGGCCTGTCGCAGACGCTGCTGCGCCTGACCGCGCCCGGCATGCCCGATCTCTATCAGGGCTGCGAATTCTGGGATTTCAGCCTGGTCGATCCGGATAATCGCCGGCCGGTCGACTATGCCGCCCGCGCCGCGGCGCTCGCATCCGGCGCCGACCTGCCCGCACTGGCCCCCCATTGGCGCGACGGCCGCATCAAGCAGCGATTGATCGCCGCCCTGTTGCGGGCCCGCGCCGACCATCCCGCCCTGTTCGCGCGCGGCAGCTACCAGCCGCTGCGCGTGCAGGGCGTGCGGCGGCATCATGTGCTGGCCTTCGCCCGCCTCTTGGACGGCCAGGCCCTGCTGGTCCTGGCGCCGCGCCTGGTCCTGCCGCTCGCCCCCAGCCCGGACGACCTGTCCTGCCCGGACGGCACCTGGCGCAGCACCACCCTGGACCTGTCCGGCCTTCCCGATGGCCAGGGGGATCGTACCTGGGGGTCCCGCATATGGCGCTCGCTCCTACGCCCCGGCGCGGTCTTCGACGACGCGGCCCTTCATCGCCTCGCGCCGCTCGCGGACACGCTGCCGTTCGACGTCCTGCTCAGCGCATCGTAACGGCACGCCGGAGGCGGACCGTCATGGCCGCCTTGATGTTGCCATATTAAAATAAATAAGAAAAACTATGGCAAATATTTATAAATAAGTCACAATAATCCGCGTGACAAAGAAATGTAATGTAACATTAATACACAATTATGTGATGAAATGTAATTTGCCATTGCCAGTTTGGCGAGGCTGCCTGTTTTTCGTGATCCGCCCGGAACGGACTGGAATTTGACTCGAAAATACCGACATGGAGGACGTATTCCGAAGTATATTCGATAATATATACTCCATGTTCAGACCATTCCCGTTCACAAGGATCATGGTCCCGGATGCGGCGCCATGCCATCGGTTTCGCGTCGCCGATAAGAAATATAAAGAATTCGTCTACATAAATATAATGCGCTCAAAACAATAAAGAGCGGCTGAAAATAACAATCCATCAAAATCACGACGTGCCGCCCGCATCGGCCGGGGGCACGGGCTTCAATCTGCAAACGGAGTTCCCCTCCCATGTATGCAACTCCCTATCGGCGTCCGCCGCTCAGGATTCTCCTGTGCCTGGCGGCGTCGCTCTCGCCGGTCGTCCTCTCGCCGCCGCTCTTCGCGCAGGAGACGCATCGAAAGACCGCGCACCGCCATAAAGTGCGGCCCGCACGTCCCGCCGCACCGGCAACGGGCGCCGCGCGGCCGGCGCCGGCCGCCATGCGCAAGGCCAGGTCCGTGGCACCCGAACAATTGCAGGTCGTCGGCGTCACCCATGGCACGCAGGCCAGCGCCATCGGCACGCTGGAACAGGCGCGCCTGATGCAGCAGATGGCGCCCAACCTCATCAATGTCGTCCCCCAGTCCGAAATCAAGAAAGTTCCCGATTTCACCCTGGGCGATGCGGCGCGGCGCATTCCCGGCGTATCGGTCAGCAATTCGGGCGGCGAGGCCTCGGCACTGCAGATCCGCGGGCTCGACCAGAACCTGAACGGCGTCATGTTCGAAGGCGTCATGCTGCCCGCCGGCTCGATCAACCATGCCGGCCGCGCCGTGCCCATGGAGGCACTCCCGGCGCCGCTGGCGGGCGGCCTGGAACTGACCAAGACCAACCGCCCCGACCAGGACGCCTACGCCCTGGGCGGCCAGCTCAATATCCTCTCGCGCGACATCGCGCCGGACGCCCAGCCTTTCCTGGAAATCATCGGCGGCAGCGGCTTTCGTGACCCGCGCGCTACGCCGATCTTCGACGGCACAATTTCCGGCGGCATGCGCTTCGGCTTCGACGGCAACCCGTTCGACAGACATGCCGGCGGCGACAAGCCCTTCAGCGTCAGTTTCTTCGCCACCGCGCTCAGCGACTGGCTGCAAGAGGACGACATCCAGCAGACCCCGCTGGGACAGCCCGGCTACCCCGCCGACGCGATCACCGAATCGGCGCAGCTTTACAGCAACGGTCACAAGGTTCGCTGGGGGTACGGCGGCACGCTCGGCTGGGACGTCAACCGCCATACCAAGCTGTATCTCAAGATGTTCGATTCCGGGCTGGATTCCCCGGCGGTGGAAAGCACGCTGGATTACAGCCTGGCCAACGTGACCCAGATTCCAGGCCATCCCAATACCTATACCGCCGACGCCACGCTGACCCAGCACGTCAATGACAGTTGGCCGCGCAACGAGGAACGGATGTACAAATTCGGTGGCGACAGCGCGATCGGCCGGTTCAAGATCGATTATTACGGCGCCTGGGCCAGCAATTTCCATTATGCGGGCTATGCCTACGATTCGCAGTTCCAGGATCCCAATACGGTACCCGTCATCGTCGACAGTTCGAATCCGTTGCGGACCGTCATCCGCACGACGAACGGCGTCAACCCCACCGATTACAGCGCCTATCCCCTGACGCGGCTGCAGAATTCGCAGCAGAACGACACCGACGCCGCCTGGACCGGCCATATCGGCGTCACCACGCCGCTCGATTTCCGTGCGATCAAGGGCACGCTCGGCTTCGGCGGCGGCGCGCGCTTCGAGCATATCTATTATAACGACCCGGGCGAATCCTATGCGAACCTGCCGGCGGTCACGGCCGGCCAGTGGGAAGGCGCCTATCATTACACGTTGCTGAACGGGTTTTATGACATCGGCAACCCGATCGGCACCCAATATGTCCGCCAGTTGATCGACCAGCACACCTATCCGATCGTGCAGAACGTCGCGAACGACGCAATCAACACGCTGCAGGGCTATATCCAGGACGACGAGCGCATCTATAATCTCTACGCGCAATATATCGCCAGGTGGCGGCGCCTGGGCGTCATGGCCGGCCTGCGCTACGAAAAGACCGACGGCGTCTATCGCGGCATCCAGACATCCGTGACCCCGGACGGGCAGAATATCCTGACGCCGCGCGCGGTGGGCCAGGAATATGCCAATCTCTTCCCCACCGTCCAGTTGCGCTATAACCTCACCGACAATCTGATCGCCCGCGCCAACTGGTCCACCGCGATCGGCCGCCCGGGCTTCAACGCGGTCACGGCCTCGCGCACCGTCGATTATTCGGCCAACGCGGTGACCGAAGGCAACCCGAACCTCAAGCCCATCACCGGCACCAACTACGATGTCGACCTGGAATATTACCTGCCGCGGGGCGGCATCGTCTCGGCCGGGGCGTTCGACAAGGAATTCAAGAACTATGTCGTGACATACACGAACTATACCGACAATTACCCCGGCATGGTGGGCCTCACCACCATCTCGACCTATGCCAATATCCCCTATGCCTTCGCGCGCGGGTTCGAACTGAACTACCGCCAGCAATTCACCTTCCTGCCGGGGTTCTGGAGCGGCTTCGGCATCGGCGGCAACATGACCTACGTCCTGTCACGCGGCCGCGGCCGTGACGGCATGTTCGAAACCCTGCCCAACACCGCGTCGCATCTCTATAATTTCGAGGTCTTCTATAGCCGTGGCCCGCTGACCCTCCAGTTCGACGGCAATTACAGCGGCCTGAAACTGACCGGCCTCGGCAGCGACCCCACGCAGGACAGCTTCACGCAGCCCGCGCTGAATTTCGATATCGGCGCACGCTACATGCTGTCCAGGACCGTCGAACTTTATTTCAAGGGACGCAACCTGACCCAGGTGGGGCAGAACGATACCCAGGGCAGCAGCGCACGCAACATGGTCGAACTCCAATATCCCGGCTCGGCCTATATCTTCGGCGTGGACGTCAAGCTCTGACCGTCATCTTCCGATAAGGCCGGCGCGCGCGGGCGGGTATCCCGGCCGCGCGCCCCTACCGCCGGCTCCGCTATTCTCCGCCCAGCACGTCTTCGTTCAGCCCGTCTTCGCCCAGCACCTCCTCGTTCAACGCGCCCTTGCCCAGCACCGCCGCGATCCGCCGCCGATCCAGGCGCCCTTCCCAGGCGCCGATCACGACGGGCGCCACGCAATTCCCCGCCAGGTTCCCCACCGCCCGGGCGATCCCGACAAACCAGTCCACCGCCAGCAGCATCACCAGGCTGGCCGCCGGAATCGCCGGGGTCGCGGCCAGGGTGGCGGCCAGCACGACGATGCCCATCCCCGGCACGCCGTGCGCACCCTTCGAGGTCAGCAGCGCGGTGCCCAGCATCACGGCGATCTGCCACGCCGTCAGGTGCGTCCCCGTCGCCTGGGCCAGGAACATCACCGCCAGCCCCAGATAGATCGACAGCGCATCCAGGTTGAAGGAATAGCCCGCCGGCACCACCAGCCCGACCACCTGCCGGTCCACGCCCATCCCTTCCAGCTTGGCCATCACGCTGGGCAGCACCGCGTCCGACGCCGTGGTGGTGAAGGTGATCGCCAGCTCCTCGCGGAAATGGTTCAGGAACCGCACCGGGCTGACGCCCGACAATTTCAGGCACGTCCCCAGCCCGACCACGATGAACAGCGCGATGGCGATGAAATACAGCACCACGAATCCCGCCAGATGCGCGATGGCGTTCATGCCGTATCGCGCCGTCGTCGTCGCCATCGCCCCGAACACGCCCAGCGGCGCCAGCATGATGACGATGCGCATGATGCGCGAAAACAGGGCCGACAGCGCATCGACCAGCCGCATGATGGGCGCTCCGGCCGCGCCCATCTGGCTCAGGCAGCACCCGCTCAGGATCGCGAAGAACAGGATCTGCAATATGTTGCCTTGGGCGAACGCATCGACCGGCGAGCGCGGCACCAGCGACAGCAGAAAGGCCGTGATCCCGCCTTCGTTCAGCATATGCCCGTGGCGGGCATAGGATTCGATCATCCGCGCATCGTCGCCGCTGGGCACATAGGCCAGGCCCGCCCCGGGCCGGACCAGCATCGCCACCCCCACGGCCGCGCACAGCGCCGCGGTGGTCATCGCCTCGAAATAGATCAGCGCCTTGGCGCCCAGCCGCCCGACGGTCCGCAGCGACCCCGCGCCGACGATCCCCGTCACCACGATGCAGAACAGCAGCGGCCCCACCGCCATCACGATCAGCCGCAGGAACAGGTCGGTCGTCCAGCGCGTCTCGGCCGCCAGCCCGGGCGCCGCCAGCCCCAGCGCGCATCCCAGCGCCCCGGCCACGACGACCTGCAGGAACATGCCGGATCGTCCGCCGCCGCTCGCCCACGCGCCGGTGTCGCTCGCCTCGCTCATCGGGGTCCTCTCCTCGCGCTTGCCGGTCGGGGGTGCATCGCACCCCCAGCCTGCGTCAATAGGTGAAATTGATCCGCCCGCCGACGAAGCGCGGCAGCCCCGGGATCACGCCATAGAACGTGGCCTGCGTGCCCGCCGACAGCCAATAGCGGCGATCGGTCAGGTTCTGGCCATAGACGGTGACCGACCAATGCTGCCGGGGGGCCGCGAAGGTCAGGAAGGAATTGACCAGGAAATAGGCCGGCGAGCGATAGATGCCCGTCTGGCCGATATATTGCGGCTGGGTCTGCCGCCCGCGATAGGAATAGTCCGCGTCGAAGATCATCCGGTACTCGCGGAAGACGGGCCACGTATAGGTCGCGGCCCCCGACAGCGTCAGGTTGGCCAGCCCCATGTTCACGCCGTCATAATTCGTGTTGATGGCCTGCCAGACGCCGGTCGCGGCGAAATGCGCCGTGGTGGCGCTGCGGTTCAGGCTCTGGAACTGCGAATAGACGCCGTTCTGGTAACCGAAATTCTGGGTCAGGACCAGGCCGCGGAACGGATGGGCCTCGGCATCGAACTCCGCGCCATAGATATACGAACGCGGCGCGTTCACATAGCCGCCCAGCACGCCATAGGGCGGGACCAGGATCGTGCCCAGCAATTGCTGGTCGCGATAATCATAGTAGAATCCGGCGGCATTGAAACGCAGGCGGCGATCGAACAGCATGGTCTTGAAACCGCCTTCATAGGTCAGGATCTGTTCCGGCTTGAACGGACGAAGCTGCGCCGCCTGCTGCGTGATGTTGGCCGAGAACCCGCCCGGCTTGAAGCCGCGGCTGACCATCACATAGCTCATGATGTTGCGGGTGAACTGGTACTGCGCGCCGACCCGGCCGCCGAACTGGTTGGTCAGCGCCCCGCTATTGCCGAAATTCGTCGGCGTGCCGATGACCGCGCCCGTGTTCAGGTTGTAGTTCGCGCTGGTGACGTTCAGCATCTGGCGGTCGTCGGATTCATGCTCCAGCGCGCCGATGATGCGCAGCCTGGGCAGGATCCGATAGGAAAGCTGCAGATATTGGTTGAAATTCTGCTGGTCCTGGCGATAGCGCGTCTCGTTCAGCGGCGTCGTGCCGGGACGGTCCGAGGAATCGTACCAGAAATTCTGCGCCATGCGCGACCGGCTGTAATACAGGCCGCCCTCCCAGTGGAAGCGCGCATTGGGGTCGATCGATTCCAGCCGCACCTCCTGCGAGAACACGTTCGTCTGGTTGTTGCGGAACATGTTGCCATAGGCCAGGATCGAATCCGTCTGGTTCGTCAGCTCGTGCTCGTCCACCATTTCATAGGCGCTGATGGTCGATAGCCGCCCCCACGCGAAATTCTTCGTATAGCGCGCATTCGCGCCCCAGAAGAGGTTGTCCTCGCGCGGCCTGGTATCGTTCGCGCTTATGCCCAGGATCTTCGCGAAGCGCGGATCCAGCCCCCACTCCGTCTCGTAAAGGTCCTGCGTCACCGGCACGTGGTACGAGTTGTACAGGTTGTGGCCCGACGCATATTCGGACTGGTCCGTCGTCCAGTGCCCGCCGATGATCAGGTTCGACGTGCTGTCGATGTCCCATTTCAGCTTGGCGCGCAAAGCCCCCAGGTCGGCATTGCCGAAACCCTGCCCCGCCGCATTGTGCTGGTAGCCGCCGCCGGTCAGGGACTGGCCGGACAGGCGCAGCGAGACGGACTGCGACACGGGGCCCGAGACATACCCCTCGACGCGGTTGCGGCCATAGCTCGCGATGTCCTCGGTCAGCCCGGCATGGAACCGGCGCGTGGGATCGGCGCTGTGGAAGTCGATCTCGCCGCCCGTCGTGGCCTGGCCGTGGGTATAGCCCGACGGCCCCGGCGCGATCGAAATATCGTCGAGGTCGAACATCATGCCGGTCGTCATGATCGAGACGGGCAGCGCAACCCCGTCCAGATAGGGCATGGTCGAGGGCGTGTTGTTCTGCGTGAAATCCGTCAGCCCCACGCCGCGCAGCGTGAAGTTCAGCGCGCCCGAGCCGAAGGACGGCTGGATGGTCAGGTTCGGGGCGACGCGCTGGATGTCGGTCATGGTACGGATGTTGCGATTGAGCAGGTCCTGGCGCGAAATCACCGTTTCCGAATGCGCGTTGTGCTGGCCCGCGCCGGTTACGCCGTGACGCGCCGACACGGTCACGGCCTCGGCGCGCGACGCCGGGGCGGGTGTGCGGGCAGGTACGGCATGGCCCGCCTTGGATGCCGCGCCCCGGATCGAACCTGGGGCCGAACCGGAGATCGAACCGGGGGCCGAACCCTGGGCCAGCACCGGCAGCGGCAGCAACAGGCCGGCCAGGATGCTGCCCAGGGTACTGTTCAGGCTCACCCGCCGCCGCAGGGACAGGCGTCGCGGCAGGCGTAAGGGGCAGGAGGGTGAAAAGGGCGGGCGCATGCGGGTTTCCTTGTCCAAATGCCAGAATCCAGAAGCGAGGGGGCGGAAATGACGGCACCTGTCATTCCCGGATCGTCACCCATCCCGCGGCCAGTCTGATGGCGCAATCTGATCTACAAAAAGCCACAGAAAATCGATCAATCGTTGCATACAAGATATAAGACAAGCGCCCGCAAAACGCGCCCTCTTTGCGCAAAGATGACAGATTTTTTAAATCTAAATCGTAACATATTAAAAATATGAAGAAAATTTCCTCGCAATCCACCGTGCTCAAACAAAATAGATCAATTTTTGTGCATAAAATAATGCATAAGAGCAAATAATCATCACATCAAAATAGGACGCCCAATCGGCTCTGATCCGCCGACATCATACAGATTGCGAAATGGCGTCCCGTTGGTCATAGTCCTTGTATGCGAGACGCCGCCAAAGACGATGCACACAAGACGCCGCACCTGATCGAGGACCGCATCATTCATGCGGCGCTCTCGGGCCGCATCGCACCCGGCGAACGGCTGGGCGAGAAGGAATTGTCCGAAATCTTCGGCGTCTCCCGCACCCTGGTGCGCGAGGCGATGATGCGCCTGCAGGCCCGCGGCATCGTCGAGGTCTCGGCCCGGCGCGGCTGGTTCGTCGTCGAACCCTCGGTGCGCGAAGCCCAGAACACCATCGACGCCCGCCGCGCGCTGGAAGTCGGCATGCTGGTCACGCTCGGCCGGGTGGACGCGGCCGCGATCCGGGCATTGCGCGCGCATGTCCACGCCGAACAGCAGGCCATCGCCGGCGGCGACCGCGCCGAACGCAGCTACCTGCTCGGCCATTTCCATGTCTGCCTGGCCGAAACCCTTGGCAATCCGGTGCTCGCCGCCCTGCTGCAGGACCTGACCACCCGCACCGTGCTGATCGCCGCCCTCTATCAATCCTCGCACGACGCGCACGAATCCTGCCGCGAGCATGACGAGATCATCGACGCGCTCGAACGCGGCGACACGCAAGGCGCCGCACGGCTGATGGACACGCATCTCCGCCATGTCGAGAAGGCGCTGAACTATCGCAGCGCCTCCAACCGGCTGGACCACCTCAAGGCCGCGCTCCAGGCCACGCCGCGCTGACCCGGTTCGCGCCCCCCCGTCTCGCGCCTCCCGTCTCGCGCCCCCATCTCGTGCCCTGCGGATTGCCTTCCATTCCATCTTGTATACAAGACGCCGAGCCGGCAGGATATCCTCGTGCCCCATTCCCCCCTTGCCACACCAACTCGCTCCCCCGGCGCCCGTCTCCCCGGTGACCGTCCCTCCGGCGCCCGCGCGGTATCGCGGTGCGACCTTTTGGGCGAGGTACCCTATTCGGACGTGCCGGGACAGTTGTTCCGGCCCTATCTGGGCGGCGGGCACGCGGCGACCCTGGACCGGATCGCCGCCTGGATGGCCGAGGCCGGGATGCGCGCGCGCATCGACCCGGCGGGCAACATCGTCGGCCGGTATGAGGGCAGCATGCCCGACGCCCCGGCGCTGCTGCTCGGCTCGCATGTCGACAGCGTGCGCGACGCCGGCCGCTATGACGGCATGCTGGGGGTGATGCTGGGGATCGAAACCGTCGCCCATTTCGCCGAACGCGGCCGACGCTTTCCCTTCGCGCTCGAAGTGATCGGCTTCGGGGACGAGGAAGGCTCGCGCTTTCCGGTCTCGATGCTGTGCAGCCGCGCGGTGGCCGGCGCGCTGGCCGGCCAGGACGTGGCCCAGGACATGGTCGACGCCCAGGGCACCAGCCTGGCCGACGCGCTCGGCGGCTTCGGCCTCGACCTGGCCCGCTTCAGCCAGGCCGCGCGGCGCCGCGCCGACGTGCTGGCCTATGTCGAGGCCCATATCGAACAGGGCCCGGTGCTCGAAGCCGCGGACCGGCCGCTGGGCGTGGTCAGCGCGATCGCCGCGCAATATCGCTTCCAGGCGGATGTCACCGGGGTGGCCGGCCATGCCGGCACCATGGCGATGGATCTGCGCCGCGACGCGCTGGCCGCCGCGGCCGAGATGGTGCTGGCGATCGAACGGATCGGCGGCGGCGGCCCGCCCGACCTGGTGGCCACCGTCGGCCGGCTGGCGGTCGGTCCCGGCGTGCCCAACGTGGTGCCCGGCACGGTCGGCTTCACCATCGACGTCCGCGCCGGCACCCATGCGGTGCGCGACGGCGCGGCCCGGGCGATCCGCGCCGCCCTGGCCGAGATCGCCGCCCGCCGCCAGGTCACGCTGGACCTGGCGCAGCAGCAGGATTTGCCGGCCACCCCGTGCGACCCGGCGCTGACCGGGCTGCTGGAAGAGGCGGTGCGCCAGGCCACCGGCCACGCGCCGCACGTGCTGGTCAGCGGGGCAGGGCACGACGCCATGGCGATGGCCCGCCTGGCGCCGGTCGGCATGCTGTTCCTCCGCTGCGCCGGCGGCATCAGCCACAACCCGGCCGAGGCGGTCGACGAAGCCGACGCCGACTGCGCGCTGCGGGCGCTGACCGATTTCGTGGCGCGCTTCGCCGAAGCGCACCAGGCCGGCCGTCGCTGACGGAAAGACGAGACGGAGGAAGGAACCGCCCATGTTCGGACAGATTGACCCGCCGCACCGGCTGCTGATGGGCCCGGGTCCGGTGAACGTGCATCCGCGGGTGCTGCGCGCGATGGCGGCGGACATGCTGGGGCAGTTCGACCCGGAGATGACGGGGTATATGAACCAGACGATGGCGCTGTATCGTCATGTGTTCATGACGGAAAACCGCTGGACCTTCCTGGTCGACGGCACGGCGCGGGCGGGGATCGAGGCGGCGCTGGTCTCGCTGGTCGAACCGGGGGCGCGGCTGCTGGTGCTGCGCGCCGGGCGCTTCGGCCTGCTGCTGTCGGAAATCGCCGGGCGCATCGGCGCCGACATCCGCGTCCTCGACATCCCCTGGGGCGCGGTCGCGACCCGCGGGCAGATCGAGGCCGCGATCGTCGAACACCAGCCGCAGGTCTTCGCGGCCATCCACGGCGACACCTCCACCACCATGGCGCAGCCGCTGGACGGGGTGGGGGACATCTGCCGCCGCCACGGCGTGCTGTCCTATGTCGACGCCACCGCCACCTTGGGCGGCATGGCGGTGGCGACCGATGCCTGGGGGGTGGATGTGGTGACGGGCGGCCTGCAGAAATGCATGGGCGGCCCGCCGGGCTCGGCGCCGATCACGATCTCGGACCGCGCGGCGGCGCACATCATGGCCCGCCGCCATGTCGAGGCCGGGATCCGCACCGCCGGCAGCCGCGACGGCGCGCGGCCGCGCATCGGCTCGAACTATTTCGACCTGGCGATGGTCATGGATTACTGGTCCGAGCAGCGGCTGAACCACCATACCGAGGCGACCTCCATGCTCTATGCGGCGCGCGAGGCGGCGCGGATCATGGTGGAAGAGGGGCTGGAGGCCCGCTTCGCCCGGCACCGCGCGGCCGGGGCGGCGATGGGCGCCGGGCTGCGCGCCATGGGGCTGGCCCTGTATGGCCAGGACGCGCATCGCATGACCAACGTCACCGGCGTGCACATCCCCGATTGCATCGACGGCGAGGCGGTGCGCACCCGCATGCGCGCGGAATTCGAAATCGAGATCGGCACCGCCTTCGGCCCCCTGGCGGGGAAGATCTGGCGCATCGGCGCCATGGGCTACAACGCCATGAAGCACAAGGTGCTCATCACCCTCGCCGCACTCGAGGCCTCCCTCCGCGCCGAGGGCTTCTCTCTCCCGCAAGGCAATGCCGTCGACGCCGCACGCGCATCCTACGCGGCCGCGTAACGCTGGCGGCACCGGCCAGGGGCGCTGCCCCTGGACCCCGCCAAAGGCCGGCGGCCTTTGGAAACCGTTTTGTTTATCAATGGATTGTGGTTGAGGGGCTGCGATTCCTTGCGGCGGGGCGCGCGGAGTGTAGAATCCGCGCATGAAGATCGCGGTCATCGCGGATAGTCACGGCAATCTGCTCGCGCTGCAGGCGGTGCTGCGCGACATCGGCCGCCTGCGCCCCGACCTGGTCGTCAATCTCGGCGATCTCGTCTCCGGCCCGTTCGACCCGGCCGGCAGCGCCGATGCCCAGATGGCGCTGGGTGCCGCGACCCTGGCGGGCAATCACGAACGGCAGGTGCTGGCCGGTGCGACCGGCGCCTCCGACGCCTTCGCCCGTCCCCGCCTCGCCGACCGGCACCTGGCCTGGCTGCACACCCTGCCGCCGACGCTCAGCCTGCTCGACGGCGATCTCTTCGCCTGCCACGGCAGCCCGGCCGGCGGCGATCTGGATTATCTGCTCGAAGACGTCTCCGCCGGCCACGCCGCCCTCGCCCCGGACGAAACGATCCGCGGCAAGCTGGCCGGCATCGGCCATGCCAGGGTCGTGCTCTGCGGCCACACCCATATCGCGCGCATCGTCACCGCCGGCGACGTGCTGGTCGTCAATCCCGGCAGCGTCGGCATGCCGTCCTTCCGCGACGACCGCCCCTGTCCCCACGTCATGGACGCCGGCAGCCCCCACGCCCGCTACGCCACCCTGACCCGCGCGCCGCAAGGCTGGGCGGCCACCCTCCACGCCGTGCCCTACGATCACCAGGCCGCCGCCCGCCAGGCCGAACGGAACGGCCGGCCCGAAGTCGCCTTCGCCGTCCGGACAGGCCGCAGCCCGTAACCCTCCAGCCCACCCGCAACCCGCATCCGAACTGCCGCGCCATTAATGTTGACAATGTTACCATTTGGCGTGATGATGACATCGTCAACATAGGATTGCGTCCATGCGTCGCCAAATCGACCCGCTGATCCGCGATGTCGTCACACTCATCGCCGCCACCCATCGCGCGCGCCTGCCTCACCGCATGCCGCACGGCTCACACGGCAACCCGATCGTGACAGGACTCCGCCCATGACGACGCAGCCCGCTCCGCAATCCCCCGGCCTGCTGGCCTGGTTCCGCCGCGCCGGGTGGAAGGCCGCGCTCAATGTCGGTGCGAACATCGTCCTGCCGGTCCTGGTCTATGATGCCGTTCACCCGGCCTGGGGCGCGGCCGGGGGCCTGATGGCCGCGTCCCTGCCGCCCCTGCTGTTCAGCGCGGGTGAATTCTGCCTGACGCGCCGCATCGACGCGCTGTCGCTCATCGTGCTGGCGGGCATCATGCTGTCCCTGCTGGCGCTGCTGGGCGGCGGTTCGGAAAAATTCCTGCAACTGCGTGAAAAGATGGTGACGGCCGTCATCGGCATCGCCTTCCTCGGCTCGGCCGCGATCGGCCGGCCGCTCGTCTATCCGCTCGCCCTCGCCACCCTGCGCCGCACCGCCCCTTCCGCCGCCGCCTTCCAGGCCCGGCGCGACCATCCCGCGATCCGCCGCGTCATGCTGCGCATGACCCTGGTCTGGGGCGCCGGCCTGCTCGCCGACGCCCTGGCCGGCGTCGCCCTGGTCTTCGCGCTCGGCGTCCGCGCATACCTGCTGGTCGCGCCGCTCCTGTCCTATGGCAGCATCATCGGCCTCACCCTCTGGACCGCCTGGTATCGCCGCCGCGCCCTGACCGGCTTCGCGGACATCGCCGCCGTTCCCTCCTTGCGGCGCGCCGCTCTCACCGCGGATAATAATGCCGATAGGTCCGCAGCACGCTCGGAAAAGCCTGCCTGACGATGCTTCTGATGCCCAGAGCGGCACCGTTGAGGCCGAACTGGTAATTCCTCACCATGTTCCGCATGACAGTGACGGGATAGATGTCGCGGAACAAGCCCAGCGCCCCGTCGGCGGCCAGCGCCTCATACAGAAAACTCCCCTCCGGGGGCGCCATGTCTTTCCAATATCCCATGCCCGTCAGAATATTGTTGAACAGATGCAGCGTGATGGCCTGCCCGCATTTGGCGGCGCATGCGTCGCGCCATTCCGGCAGAAGGACTTTCTGGATGTCGTAATGCTCGATCGGATAGAAAATATTAGCCGCGGCCGGGCGCAGCGTCTCGGGATAGGCCTTCGTCAGCTTGCCCAGCAGCAAGGGCCCGGTTTCGCCCCAGCGCAGATTGCGATCGGCCATGGCTTCCGCGCCGGCGATCAGCGATTGCAGCATGGCGGCGTCGCGCAGATAAAGAATCGCACCATTAATGCCGCCCTGCTCCTCGCGCGCGACGATGTCGGGCAGGGTATACGCAATCCGGTTCGACAGCATAAGGACGTCCAGATCGACCCAGGCCATGCCATATTGCCGGATCATCACGTAACGAAACAGGTCGGAGAAATGACCCAGGGCGGGCCGGCCATTATGCAGGAACCGTCGCGTCATCTCCTCCGGCAGCACATCCGCCGCATTCGCGACCGTGACGCCGTCCGGCACGTTCTCGACCGGCTGATATGAAAACAGGGTCAGCGCATAGCCACGAAAGACGAACGACGCGGCACAGGCATGTTCGAGCGCGGACAGGCGCCCCCCATACCAGAACGTACCGAAATCGGTGGTCGGAAGGCGCGCACGATATGGCTGAAGATCCTGATTCCGGAAATCCCGATCCTGGAAATCCTGGTCCTGGAAAGACGGGTGCGCGACGGGAATGGCTTTCAACTGGGCGGACGACATTTACGCCTCGAAGGGTTTGCACGACATGATCAGGTCTTCCGCCGGGTCATAGACGCATGTCATGGCGGCATCCACCCTGCGGCATGAAAATGTTCATGAATTATTTCATGCTGACGTCCTGTCTCACGTTCGAAACAAGAGGGTCAGAACTCAGGACAATATTGATCATGTCCGTAATTTTTAAACATGCATGGAGGCATTTCCGCTTCGCCATAAAAATTTCAATAACGCCAAACATCGGAAAAGTTTCCAGGTGGTAAATCTTCCTGTGCGCCGGCCGGCCTGGATCGGCCGCGCGCACCCCGCCCGCAGTCTCGCCGCGGATGCGGCAATGCCGATTCTTTCGTCTCTTTCCCCGGAACCTCCCGCCGTCCACTTCCTGCCATGATTAGGTGCTTTGAACAGAGAAAGCACGCCGCATGCACCACGCCTCGTCCGTAGAGACTCCACCCGGTCCGTCCCTCGGGCCGGGCGAACCGCCAGGGAAAGCAATAGAATCGCCGCCCGGGGCTTCACGGAATTATGAAAATATATTTTTAACCATGATACAATATGACCAAAAAATAGAACAAAATGACTGTAAATATGAGGGATTAAAAAATATTGAAATTGACGATTGAGACGTGCAAGATAATACTATTCCAGTTTCAAGCTACGTGTTGTCTGACGTTTTTATAATTCAAACAAATCCAAACAGATCGAATTTTTATCCACATATAGGATCTGTATTGAAGGGATTGATTCAATGCGCGTGGGGCAGGTTCCATTTTTAGAAACCAACGTAGCTCAGCTCAGCGGTCTTTTGCGGGAAATCAATGAAATAGAAGAATCCGGGATCTATAGTAACTATGGTCCCGTGAATACGAAATTTGAATCCGCGCTGATTTCGACAGTGTTCGGCGGTGTCGGAAGCTGCGTGACCGTATGCAATGCGACCATCGGTTTGATGATCGCCCTCAAATATGTAACGCGGCATGTCGACCGCTCTCAAAAACCATATGTTCTCATGCCGTCCTTTACCTTCGCCGCCGCGGCCCATGCGGTCATATGGGCGGGCTTCACGCCGCTTTTCGCCGATATCGATCCGCAGAGCTGGACCATGAGCGCCGAGTCGGAGGCGCAGATCCTGGCCTCCCAGGCTTCGAAAATCGCGGCGATCTTTCCCTACGCCGCGTTTGGAAACGCCATCGATCTCGGGCGCTACATCGATTTTTACGAATCGTACGGCATTCCCACCGTCGTGGACGCGGCATCGTCCCTGGGCAGTCTGAATCTGGCCGGGCACGGGTTCGGCACCGGGTTTCCCTTCCCGATCGTCTTTTCTCTTCACGCCACCAAGGCGCTGGGCGTCGGAGAAGGCGGCTTCATCTACAGCGACGATGCCGGGATGATCCAGCAGCTTCGCGCCATGGGCAATTTCGGCTTCGAGCGCCCGCGCCACGCCACGATTGACGGGATCAATTCAAAAATGCCCGAGATCAGTGCCCTCCTCGGACTGGACGGGCTGAAAAGGCTGGAAGCCGTCAGCCGGAAAAAGGACGAGCTGGCGCAGATGTACCGGGACTGCCTGCCGGATTTCACGTTCCAGACGGTTCTCGGCCGGCGCTCGGCCTATCAGTTCATGCCGGTACTCCTGCCCGAGCGCGGCGCGTCCCGCCGGGACCAGGTGCTTGCCCGCATGAAGGACAGCCACATCGGCATCGCGACATATTTCTCGCCCCATCTCGCCGAACAGAAATATTTCGTCCCCAGGGCCGAGACGACGTCTCTGCCGGTCACCGACCGCATCGCATCGGGCGTCGTGTCCTTGCCGCTCGGCCACCGGATGACGTCCGACACGATTCAATTCGTATGTGACGAATTCAGGCGCAGTTGCCAGCAGGAATTCAATTGAACGGCCGCGCGTCCGGCTTCGAAGACATGCCGATAACCGAACATGATAACTGAACGCAGATAACCGGACGGAAAGTGGCGGTCGTCATGCCCGATTTTCTCTACGAGGAACGACGCTTCCAGCTCGTGATCATCGGCGGCGGCCCGGCCGGAATCGCGCCGCTCCTGGCGGCCCATCATGCCGGGCAACTGGATGATCTTCTGTCCGCAGGGGTGGCGATCGTCGAACGGTCCGGCGCGCTGGGCGCGGGAACGATCGGTCACTACGCCATCAATTCCGACAGCAGCGGCGCCACCTTCGTCGATTGCCTGCGCAGCCCCGTCCCGACGCCCCTGACGGCTCTATACGATCATCCGCTTGCGAAAAGCCTCGCCGCGGCCGGGGACGGGGCGGTGCCGCTGCGCGATGCCGGACGCTTCCTGGCCCTGGTCGGAGCGGCGCTGGAGGCGATGGTCCGCGATGACGCGGGCTGCGCGGTCCTGACATGCCACACGGCTTGTCACGTGCACCGCGATCGGGACGGCTGGCGCGTGACGGTCCGGGACGAACACGGCAACCAGCGCGTGCTGCATGCCCGAAACGTGGTGCTGGCCACCGGCGGCCATCAGCCGGAAGAGCGCCTCGCGGCCGAACGGGTCGGCGGCGCCACGCTCGTGGATCTGTGCGGCGACCGCCTGGTCCAGTCCGGCGACGTGCTCGGCCTTGGCGGCCTGCAGCGCATGGCGGATCGCCTGTCCGGCCTGGACGATCCGCGCGTCGCCGTTGTCGGCGGATCGACCAGCGCCGCCGCGGTCTGCCACGCATTGCTGAACCGCATGCCCACGGTGCGCTTCAAGGCAGGCGGCATCACGCTGCTGCATCGCCGCCCGTTGCGCATCTACTACCCGGATGCCCAAAGCGCCCTGGCCGAGGGCTACACCGAATTCGACGAAGACGATATTTGCGGCATCAGCGGCAAGGTTTTTCGTTTCGCCGGTTTCCGACTCGATTCACGCGAACTGATCATGCAGGCCCGCGGCATCGGCGGCCGCGCGCCGGAACCAAGGCTGGCACTGCACTGCCTGCGGCGATCCGCCGACCCCCAGGCCCTGGGCGTGCTGGATCGGGCCGATATAGTCGTCGCCGCCGTCGGCTATCGGCCGCGCGCCCTGCCGGTCATGGACATGGACGGCACACAGGTTCGCCTCCTGTCCCAGACCGGGCCGCAGCAGCCGCTCGTCGACGGACAATGCCGCGTCCTGGACGGGGCCGGCACCCCCCTGCCCAATCTCTTCGGCATCGGCCTGTCCGCCGGCTTCGTTCCGCGCGGCGCCCTGGGCGGAGAGCCGAGCTTCCGCGGCCAGGCGAACGGGTTGTGGCTATGGCAGAAGGATGTCGGCGGCTTGATCGTCGACGCCGTGCGCCGCCCGCCGAAACCGGCCTCCCGGCAGCCCCTGCAAGAGAACGTGGATGCATGGAGCTGATGGCAGGAACAATCAAAACCCCCTCATATAATCCCTCATATGCTCGTGACCGGAGAAACAGGTGCCTTGAAGAACACCGAAATCGCCGATGGCGGCACAGGCGACGAAATCGCCGCCATCAACCGGGGTACGCCGGCGCGCCTGGCGGCGCTTGATTCCGTACGTGGCCTCGCCGCGCTGATCGTGGTGATCCACCATTGCTTTCTGACGCAACCCGCCTTTTGCGATTTTTTCTTCTCCACCTGGCAGACCCCGGCTCATACGCTGGGGCAATATATTCTTTTCTACACGCCGGTCCGCATCGTCTGGAGCGGTTACGAGGCCGTGACGCTCTTCTACGTCCTCAGCGGCCTTGTCCTGGCCCTTCCCTGGGCCGAACGCCGGGTGCCGGCCTACCGTACATTCGTCATCAAGCGCGTGGCCCGCATCTATTTTCCGTATTGCGCGGCGATCCTGGGCGCTGCGGTGCTGAACCTCGTCTTCAGGCGGTGGGCCGGCGTGCCGGGCGCCAGCGAATGGGTCACCAGGATGAACTGGTCGCATCCGCTCACCCTGTGGACGCTCGTGGACCATGCCCTGATGTATGGCCACCGCAACAGCGTGAACGGCGCCATCCACTCCCTGATCTGGGAAATGCGGGTCTCGCTCCTGTTTCCGTTCCTGATCCTGCCGATCGCGCGCTACCGGGCGCGGGGGGCCGTCGCGGTCCTCGCGGGTCTGGCGGCCTTTGTCGTCTTCCTTCAGTTCTGTGTCGGCGGCGGCTTCGGCGCGCACGGCGCCCTGCTGTCGAGCATGGAATATCGCACGACCGACAAGCTCGGTTATGAAATCCAGTGGACGGCGTACTATGCCTGCTTCTTCGTGATGGGATCGCTGATCGGCTTCTACCTTCAGCCGATCCGCAATGCCCTGACGACATTGTCCGCCCGCGGGCGGCTGGCATTGCTGCTCGGCGGCCTGTTCGTCTTTCAGGGACACTGGTCGCAGATCCATGCCCTGCAGGAAACCATGGTCGCGTTCGGATCGGTCATGGTGATCACCGCATCCTTGTCGCCCGGCATGACCGAGCGCATCTTGCTGCGTCCGTCGCTCCGTTTCCTGGGGCGCATCTCCTACAGCCTGTATCTCGTCCATGTGCCGCTGATTCTGGCGATCGTCAGCCTGTTGCAGGCCGTGCCGTTGCCCGTCCTCCTCGCCGTCGTTCCGCCCCTCTCCATCGCCCTGGGCTGGCTGTTCCACGTGACGATCGCGGATCCCAGCGCGCGGTTCGGCCAGCGGGTCGCAAGGATGCTGGATCACCGCGGCGTCCTCGGGTCCCCCGCCCCCGCCCGTCGAAACTGGTCACAAATATGACCGGGCAAATAGGATTCGGCGGATAGGATCGGGCAAAGATGATTCAGGCAGGACAGGGCGGCCAGGTCACGGCGCGCCCAATCGCTCCCGCAGGGCCGTTCTGCCGCGTGCCAGCGCGGCACGGTAAAGGCGCCCGCGAGTGACCTCCCCCGGGAACCGCGCCAATGCCTGCCGCATGGGACTGCCGGGCAGAAAATAATCCTTCACCGCATGCGTGTTCGCCAGCAGGCTGGCAATATAGCCCGCCTTGTCGCGGACCGGATGCACGAAGGCAGGCTCCTGCACGCCAAGCGTATCAAGATCGTCCTCCAGGATCGGCGGAAACCAGTGATACCGGCTCAGGTCGCCGAACCGGGAAAGCGGCGCCGTGGCAAAGCCGCCGCGATGCAGTTCGGTCGGCACGAAGGTTTCGCTCAGCGGCCAGAAATCGATGTCCGTCCGCCGGGACATCTCGCGCCGCCGCTGCCAGAGATAGCGCAACGCCCGATTGGAATGCATCAGGACGCAATTCAACGCGCCACGAAATTCCTCGCTTGAATAGAGGCTTTTATGGAATCGCGTCCACCACCAGCCGTCCAGGTCGTCCCGTGGATGAAAGACGGTCTCGGCGCCGGACAGGATGGCCGCGTTCGCGAATTCCGCGATGCTGCCCAATATGCACGCGTCATACTCCACAAACAGATAATAATCATAATCGGGTATGACGTTCAGAACCTGATAGTGCGTATAGTCGGCATTCCACCACAGCAGGCTGCCTTTCTCATATCGGTCGGCCAGGCCGAGTTCCAGCATCTCGCCCTGATTCGTCCTCAGCACCTTGTCATAGGGCACGGGCCCCGCCGAGCCCGCCGTTTCGTCAATCGAAAGATATACATCGAGAGTACCGGCACCAGAGAGAAGCCGGTTCAATTGTCTGGAAATGAAGTCGTTCCACATATAGGACTTCAAAACCACCGCGCACGACGCCATAAACCCATTCCCGAATATTAAAAAAATGGACTCAGAAGATATTGGACCGCAGAAGATCGATACGGAAGACTTGTCTTCGCGCGTAAAATTCGCTCTCTAACCTCGTTTCGTTACGAAATTTCAAATCTTTCTACGTTTCGAACGGCGCAGGGTTTTCCGGCGCAGATTATTAAATTATTGTTAATGTCGTTGGGTTTTCGTCGGCATGATAATCGACGCCCCGATCCCGTTACCACGATCGGGGCGTCCCGTTTTCAGAAATTGGCCCGGATACCGCTCAGGACCGTCTCATAATACACTTCCCGCTGGATGGGCCGGCTGTCGCTGGACCCTTCGGTGAATTTCAGCGGCGTATTCGTCAGGTTCTTCACGTCGGCATAGAAGGTCAGGTTCCGCGTAATGGCATAAGTCGCCCCCAGATCGAGGCGGAAACGCGCCGCGGAATAGATATCGGTCGACGAACTGCCGCCGATCGCGAACAGATTGCGCGAGGTCAGGTTGCTGGCCACCCGCACGCTCAGGCGCCCATCCTCGTAATACAGCGCCGCGTTGAAATTGTTGTTCGAGGTCGAGGGCAGGGATGCATCTTCTCCCGGGCGGATCTGCGCGATCGAATTGACCCAGGTATAATTCCCCTCGAACCCGACATGCCGCAGCATTCCGGGCAGGAAGACGAATTTCTGATTATAGTCGGCCTCGACGCCATAGGCCTGGGCGCTCGCCACGTTCGAAAAGCTCTGGATCTGCGCGATCCCGGCGATGCCCGGATAGGTGCCCTGGATCTGGCGGGGCAGGATATAGTTATGGAACTGCTTGTCGAAGGCGGCCAGCGTCACCGCCCCGCCATTATGCATGTAATATTCCAGCGATGCATCGAAATCATCGCCCGTCGTCGGCTTCAGCGCGGGATTGCCCGACGTGACCGACCCCGTGCCGTAATTGACCTGGATCGCCGGCGAAATCTGGTTGAACCCGGGCCGCGCGATGGCCGTCGAATAGGTCAGCCGGCCGATCAGTTGCGGCGTGAAGGCATAGCGGAATTGCAGGCTCGGGAAATAATTGAAATAGGATTGCTTGAACCGGGCCGGCGACAGGCTCTGGTTGCCGCCGGAATCGGTGGCCAGCATAGAGCCGTTATAGGTCCCCTGCGTGTCCTCGAAACGCATGCCGGTCAGCATGTGCAGCCTGCCGAAATTCGTTTCGTACTGCACATAGCCGGCATAGACGTTCTCGGTATCCTGCTGGTCGCCCTGTCCGCTGGCCAGCAGGTCGCCGGCCGTGTCGCGCACCAGCGCGCTGCCGCCGATCAGGTTATTGGTGCTGCCCGAGAGGGCCGGACCGATATTGTAGTTCCCATGATAATAGATCTGGTCCGGACCATAGACATAGTTGTCATAGGGTATGGTGCCCGTCGGGCTGTAATCATAGACGACCTGCGTCGTCGAACGCTTCCGCAGCCGCACCAGCGCGCCCAGCTTGAACGTGCCGCGATGATGCAGGATCGCCACCGGCATCGCGGCATTGAATCCGCCCGACCATTCGGTGTCGACATTCTTCTGGCTGTTGTTGGTCAGCCCGCTGAACTGGTACAGGGCCGGATTGGCCAGGTTGGTGCCGTCCAGCGTCGCGATCGCGGGCGTGTTGGGTCGCGCGATGTTGTTATATTGCAGCGCAAACGGGGAGGGATCCGTAAAGCTGCTGTTATAGTCATAGGGACGGTTGTCCTCGCCGCGCGACCAGGCCGCGTGGTAATCCAGCTTGACCTGGCCCAGCCTGTTGTTGCCGCCCAGGGTCACGACGTCGTTCTGGATCGTTTCCTCTTCCTCGCGCAGGGTCTGCGTCGCCGTCGCCTGCGGCGCGATGAAACCCAGCGCCGGGCTGCCGGCCAGGCAGTTCATATACGGGTCGCAGCCGCCCGCGCCGGAATCCAGGCTGCTCAGCAGCAGCCGGTGGCGTGCAACGCGCTCGTGATAGCCCGCTTCGGAAAAGCGGACGAAATAATGATCGTCGCGGTCCGGATCGAAATCGAATTCGCCGCCGCGGCTATAGCGGCGCCGCCAATATTGATAGCGCCGCAATTCCAGCGAACTCAGTAATTTGTCCGGCAGCCCGCTCGCCTGCTGGTCCGAATAGGATTCTTCGGCGTCATCCACCCCGCGCTGGTCGTTATGGAAATTGGCCATCATGATAAACGAGAAGGGCCGCGGGTTCTCGGTCCAGCCATCCGCGCCGAAGGCGGGATGGTCATGTGCGCCGCCCAGCCCGAAACTCGCGCCCAGCGCAATCCCCCCATCGACGACCGGCGTGCCGCGCAGCGGCTCGTACCCGCCGCCCGCGTCGAATTCCACGAAGGGCCGGCCATTGGGGGCCGTGCGCCGGGGCACGACTTCGATCGTCCCGCCCAGCGCCTCGGCATCCTGGTCCGGGCGGGTCGTCTTGGTCACTTCCAGCGCGCCGACGAAGGCCGATGGAATCGCGTCCAGCGCCACCGCGCGGCTGCCGCCGAAGGGCGAGGACTGGTTGGACGGCATCAGGCGCACACCCCCGAAGGTGACGCCGTTCAGGTCGGAATCCAGGCCGCGAATATTCACGAACCGGCCTTCCCCCGTATCGGTTTCCAGCGACACGCCCGGCACGCGCTGCAACGCCTCCGCCACGTTGATGTCCGGCAACTTGCGGATCTCGGCCTGCGTGCGGACCACCACCATGTTCGGCGCATCGCGCTGCACGGCGCGCGCGGCCGATGCCGATGCCGAACGGACCGTGCCCAGCACGGTCAATTGCTCGCCCTTCGGGCGATGTGCGCCCGGTCGCTTGGCGTGTTTCGCGGGCACCGCCACGCGCTCCCGTCCCGCCACGCCGATGTCCGCCGCCTGCGCCAGCGAAATGTTCAGCACTATGGCGGCACCGCCGAGAAGATATCGGCGATGCCGTAATTTGTATTGCATACTGGGAATCCTCAGCACAATATATCCGAAATGTGCAGGCAATAGATCCCATTCATTATTTTGAATGATGTCACCCATCGCCGATCAGCCTATTAACTTTCGCACGGTGTGACGTATTGTGACATTTTAATGTCTGTTGCCGGATTGCCACGATTATCCCGAAAATCTTCCTATTCTTTCCGGAAAGCGATCACGTTTTCGCAACACCCGTCGCGGGAAGCGAGGGCGGGTTTCAAAAAAATATTAAAATTATCAAATGGTTATTGTTTCGATCGCCGACGCATGGCCGCGGCCCAACCGTCCTCAAGGCACAAAGCTGAGGGTTACATAATGTTACAGATGCCCCGGCGCAGAGCAGATTGGCGGATATTTAATTGACAGGGTGAAATTTATTTTAAGGCGATACGTCATGTAATTATTATGTAATTATTCCAGGACTTAACAATAAAGCGGCGCGATCCCGGACAGACTGTCGAATGCGGTCGCGCGCCGCCCATCAGGGCGGGTCGACAAGACCGGCTCGACCAGCGGCATCGGCGCCTACGCAGGCCATTCTGCCCGCCCCATGTCGGAATCGTCCTTCAGGCCGGCAGCAATGATCCGAACTCCACCCGCATTGCCGCCATATGGGAGACCCTGTGCGGCCTCGCCGGTCCCGTCCCGGTGTCTTGGACGCCCCGACCATCCTGCCGCGCCTATGCCGGGCGGTTCTGCGTCGCCATCCGCACCGCCAGCCCGGCCAGGACCGTGCCCATCACCCAGCGTTGCAGCCGCAGCCAGGCGGGGCGCCGGTTCAGAAAGGTCGCGATCGTGCCGGCCATCACCGCGATCACCGCGTTCACCGCCACGCTCAGCGCGATCTGCGTCCCGCCCAGGATCAGCGACTGGCTCAGGATATCGCCCCGCACGCTCCCGTGCGGCGTGCGGCTGATGAATTGCGGCAGCAGCGACAGATACATGATCGCGATCTTCGGATTCAGCAGGTTGGTCACCAGCCCCATGGTGAACAGCCGCCGCGCGCTGTCCCGCGGCAGCGTCCGCACCTGGAACGGCGACCGCCCGCCCGGCCGCAGCGCCTGCCACGCCAGATAGGCCAGATAGCCCGCCCCCGCCAGCCGCACCGTGTCATAGGCGAACGGCACCGCCAGCAGCAGCGCCGTCAGCCCCAGGACCGCGCACAGCATGTAGATGACGAACCCCAGCGCGACACCTCCCAGCGAGACCAGCCCCGCCTTCGCCCCCTGCGAGATCGAACGCGAAATCAGATAGACCATGTTCGGTCCCGGCGTCAGCGCCATGCCCAGCGCCAGCAGGGCGAAACCGATCCATTGCGGGGCAGGGGGCATCGCGTCTCTCCTCTTGGTTCGGATCAGAAATGACCCGCGCGCGGCGCCCGGTCAAGCCGGCGCGATCACATGTCCGCGCCCCCCTCGGCGCACATCGCCGCAGCCGCTACGGTCCCGGATCCAGAATCCCAGGGCCGCCTGCATCACGGCGGCCTCGCTCCCCGCCTGCAAGGACCCGGCTCATGACCTATCTGGGACTCGATCTCGGAACCACCGCCACCAAGGCCATTCTCGTCGATGACGGCCAGACGGTACTGGCCGCCGCCACCGCCGCGTCGCAGGTGCTCCAGCCGCGCCCCGGCATCAGCGAACAGGATCCCGAAAGCTGGATCGCCGCCGCCCGCGCGGTGCTGGCGCAACTGCGCGCCGATGCGCCGCAGGCCTTCGCCGCCGTCCGCGCCATCGGCCTGTCGGGGCAGATGCACTCCGTCGCGCCGCTGGACCGGGATTGGCGTCCCCTGCGCCCGGCGCTGCTGTGGAACGACGAACGCGGCCAGGACCAGGCGCTGCGTTTGCAGCAGGCGGTCCCCGGCCTCGCCCGCATCACCGGCGTCCGCCCCATGGCCAGCTTCAGCGCCGCGAAACTGCTCTGGTTGAAAGATGACGAACCCGCCTTGTTCGCCCGGATCCGCCATGTCCTGTGGCCCAAGGATTATCTGCGCCTGTGGCTGACCGGCCAGGCGGCGTCCGACATGTCCGACGCCGCCGGCACCCAGCTCTTCGACCAGGCCGCCCGCGCCTGGTCCGCCCCGATCCTCGGCGCGATCGGCCTCGACGGCACGACCCTGCCCCCTCTGTCCGAGGGCACGGCCCCCGCCGGCCACCTGCGCCCCGCCGTGGCGCGGGAACTCGGCCTGTCGCCCGATGTCGTGGTGGCGACCGGCGGCGGCGATACGCCCGTCGGCGCGGCGGGGCTGGGCTGCGCCGATGCCGGGCAGGCGTTCCTCTCGCTCGGTACCGGCGCGGTCTATGTCGCGGTGCGCGAATCCTACGATCCCGACCCCGATATCAGCCTGCACGATTTCGCCCACTGCCTGCCCGGCCGCTGGTACCAGATGGCCGCCATGCTCAATGGTGGCAGTTGCCTGGCCTGGGTCGCCGCCCTGTGCCGCGAACCCGACATCGCCGCCCTGCTGGACAAGGTCCAGGCGCGCGGCGCGGCACCGGGCCGCATCCTGTTCCAGCCCTATCTGCGCGGCGAACGCACCCCCTATCACGACCCCGCCGCCCGTGGCGCCTTCATCGGCCTGGACGCGATGACCGACGAAGTGGACCTCGCCCGCGCGGTGCTCGAAGGCGTCGCCTTCTCGCTGCGCCTGGGGCAGGACCTGCTGGCAGGCCGGCAATCGCCGGCCGGCCCGCTCCCGATCATCGGCGGCGGCGGACGCAGCCTCGCCTGGACCCGCATCATCGCCACCGTGCTGGACCGCCCGCTGGTCATCCCGCACAATGCCGAACACGCGGCGGCACTGGGCGCCGCCCGCCTGGCGATGATCGCCCACGGCGCCAGCCAGGCCGACGCCCTGCGTCCCTTCAACCCCGCCCGCACCGTCGAACCGGACCGCGACGCGGTCCCGCTCTATGCCGAACGCTACGCACGCTTCCGGCGTCTCTACCCCGCGCTCCACGACCTGACCGCCTGAAACGGGCGCTCCTTTCACATTCCGCCCCTTTCACATTCCATCGACCGCCCGCCGGCGCGGTCGATTCCCACCCTGGTCATGCCCACACTCCCGGGGCGGGATGGCATCCCGCGCCCGGGGAGGGGTCATGACCATTCAGAAGCAGGAAGCGGTGGCGGCACTGGCGCAACCGGCGCTGCTCCTGCCCAACCTGCTGGCCGAGGCGCTCGCCGCCAACGGCCGCATCAAGTTCGCGCTCAGTTGGCTCCAGGCAGCCGAGGCATCCGCCGGCCGCGACGACCGCCAGCCCTTCGCCGGCCTCACCGCCGAACGGACGCTCGCCGGCCTCGACCATGCCGTGCTCTACGATCCGCCCGCCCTGCTGGAACGGACACAGGCCGGCCTGCGCGTGCCGCAGGCCGGCGCCGTCATCGCCGCGCTGCTGGACGACCTGTCCCGCATGCGCCGGGCGGCCGAGGCCGGGGCGGCGGCCGGCCTGCTCGACCAGGCCACCGCCGACGGCCTGGGTATGCGTGAGCAGGCGCAGCGCGCCGCCATCCGCGTCGCGGACGATGTCCTGCCCCCCGGCCTGGTCTCGCAGCTCTGCCGCGTCCCGGCCGACGGCGCCGATTCCCTGCACCGCCTGGTCATGGACCTGCACAGGGCGATCAACGACATCGCCGCCGGCCTGGCCGAAACCGACATCGCCGGGGCCCGCGCCTATCGCCTGGACGACAGGGACCGGCAGCGCGTGGCCGCCTTCATGCGCGGGCTCAACCGCACCGCGCCGCTCAAGTTCAACCATCCGGGGCTGGCGACCAACGCCATGCGCGACGGGCCGCGCCTGATCATCCAGAACGATCTCGGCACCACCGACGCCCATGTCCTGATCGTGCAGATCGAGGGGCAGGACGACGCCCCGCGCCTGTCGGTCCTGCACAGCGACATCCACCGGCAGCGCCTGGAATTCTTCCAGGACCGCCTGCCCGCCCTGACCTGGACGCAATCCAGCCGCCAATTGCCCGGAAGCGAACAGGGCCAGTTCACCCTCGCCACCGGCATCCTCCAGGCCGCGGACCTTCCCACCCTCGACGCGGCGCTCGAAACCCTGGGCGCGTCGCTGGTCTTTCTCATCGACTGGAACAAGGCGCGCAAAAGCCTGCGCCATTTCGTGTCCGGCCCGGCCGCCGTCGCCCTGCTGCACTGGGCCGCCGACCACGAATACGGCCACCGCGCCTATCTCGAGGCGGGCGGCGAGACGATGATCGGCGACCTGCTGGACACCGTCTCGCAGCTCACCGGCGGGTCGTACGGCACGATGCAGCGCGCGCTGGGCCAGGACGGCACGATGGCCTTCCTGCGCGAAGCCCTGCGGACCTCCAGCGAGGCCCTGCGCAACGGGCAGTCCCCGCCCGCCATCCGCGACATGCTGCAGGCCGAGCTGATGACCCGCGTCGCCTCCATGGCCGACCGCATCCTCGACGACGCGATCGACCACGCGGCGCTGATCCTCGATCTTGGCAGCCTGGTCCACGCCGCCCTGCTGGGCAACGTGCCCGACCTGCTGGCCGCCGCCGCCCGCGCCCAGCGTTGGGAGGCCCTGGCCGACCGCCAGGTCGGGCACATCTGCGGCCTGTGCCGCGACGACAAATCCCGCCCCTGGCGCGCCATCGCCTCCCACGCCGACGACGCCGCCGACCAGTTCGAGGACGCGGCCTTCCGCCTGCAGTTCCTGCCCGCGGACCTGCCCGCCGACATCCGCGCGACCCTGCTGCAACTGGCCGCCCAGGCGGTCATGGCGGCCAAGGACTATGTCCGCCTGCTCTGCGCCCTGCGCAGCCTGCACCAGGGCATGCCCCGGCGCGAGATGCGCCTGCTGATCGGCCTGTTCGACCGGCTGCACGCCCACGAACATGCCACCGACGCGGCCGAGCGCGACGTCTTCGCCCGGCTGATGCATGCCGACCTCGACGCACGGACCGTCACGCTCGCCACCGCCATCGCCGGGGCGCTCGAATCCGTGGCCGATGCCCTGCTCAATGCCGGCCGCCTGCTGTCCGACCACGCCGTAGGAGAGTGGTTTGCCTCCTGATCCCATCTCGACCCATCCCATCCCGGCCGTACCTATCCAGGTCGCGCCCATCCCGGTCGACGCCATCCCGGTCATCGAACCCGGCGTGCTGCCCCCGCCCGACGGCGCGGTCGCCCAACTGGGCGGCAAGGCGTTCAACCTCATGGTCCTTGCCGCCGCCGGCCTGCCCGTGCCGCCCGGCTTCGTGCTGCCGACCACGCTCTGCGCCCAGTGGCTGGCCGCCGGCGCGCCCCCGGCCGACGCCTTCCGCGCCCTGGTCGCGGGGCCCCTGCACCGGCTGGAACAGGCGACCGGCCTCGCCTTCGGCGACCCCAACCGCCCTCTGCTGGTCTCGATCCGCTCCGGTGCCCCCGTCTCCATGCCCGGCATGCTCGACACACTGCTCAATGTCGGGCTCACCCGTGCCACCCTGCCGGGCCTGATCGCATTGTCGGGCAATCCCCGCCTGGCCTGGGACTGCTTCGCCCGGCTGATCCGCGCCTTCGGCCAGATCGTGCGCGGCCTCGATCCGGCCTTGTTCGATGACGGGCTGGCTGCCATCCTGCGCGCGGGCCAGGCCGCATCGGCCGCCGAACTCGACAGCCTGTCCCTGCGCGATCTCGCCCTGCGCTATCTCGATATTTTCGAATCCGCCGGCGGCGTCCCGTTCCCCGACACGCCGATGGACCAGCTCGCCCAGGGCGTGGACGCCGTCTTCCGCTCCTGGAATTCCGAACGGGCCCAAACCTATCGCCGCCTGCGCAACCTGACCGGCCTGCCCGGCACGGCGGTCACCATCCAGCGCATGGTCTACGGCAATTCCGGCCCGCAATCGGGCTCGGGCGTCGGCTTCACCCGCGACCCCGCCACCGGCGAACGCCGCCTCTATCTCGATTTCGCCTTCAACGCACAGGGCGAGGACCTGGTCGCCGGCCGCACCCTGGTCGCCCCCGCCGCCGAACTCGCCCGTGCCATGCCCCAGACAGGTCCGACAACGGGTCCGACAACAGCCCAGGCCCAGGCAATAACCCAGACCCTGGCGCGCATCGCAACCCAGTTGGAACACCAGTTCCACGACATGCAGGATTTCGAATTCACGGTGGAGGAGGGCCAGCTCTATCTGCTGCAGACCCGCGCCGGCAAATGCGCCGCCCGGGCCCGGCTCAGGATCGCGGTCGACATGGCGCGCGAGAACCTGATCTCCATCCCCGAGGCCCTGCGCCGGGTCGAGGGGCTGGACGCCGCCGCTCTCACCCGCCGCCGCCTCGCCGGGCCGCCGCAGGACGCCATCGCGCGCGGCGTTCCCGCCGGCGGCGGCGCGGTGACCGGCGCCGTCGTCCTGAGCCGCGACGCCGCCCGCACGCTGGCGGGGCAGGGCCGCCGGACCATCCTGGTCACCACCGACCTGCTGACCGAGGATATCGACGCCATCACCGGCACCGACGGCCTGCTCGCCGCCCATGGCGGCCGCACCAGCCATGCCGCCGTGGTCGCCCGCGAATTCGGCAAGGTCGCGATCGTCGGCTGTCCCGGCCTGACCATCGCCCCGGACCGGCAAAGCTGCCGGATCGCCGGCCATCCGTTCCCCCAGGGCGCCGACATCACCCTGGACGGCGAGACCGGCCAGGTCTTCGCCGGCCATGTTCCCATGACCGAGGACCGCCCCGAGGCCGACCTGGCCCAGATCGCCGCCTGGCGCGCCGCCCCACCCGCATGAGGGCCGTAGGATCGAGCGTGGGATCTGCCCGGCAAGGACGTTGCCCTTGAACCCATCAAAGGGCGGTCGCCCTTTGGAAACCCGTTTGTTATCAAATAAATGGGGTGCAGGGCCTCAGGCCCTGCCGGGTCCAGGGCGGAGCCCTGGTGATGCCTCGGCCGCCGCCGGATGCGCCGCCAGGCGCTCGGCCACCCGCGCGCGCAGCGCCGCCGCCCCCACATGGCCCGGCCCGGCATCGCCGATGCGTGCCAGGCTGTCGCGCATCGCCGCCAGGATGTCCGGCGTGGCCGCCTCCAGCGCCAGATGCCACCAGGCGACGGCGCCGTCGATCGCGCCGTCTTCCGCCAGCATGCTGGCCAGATTGTGCTGGCCCCGGTAATCGCCCGCCTCCGCCGCGCGCCGGTACCACAGCCGCGCGGCCTCCCGGTCGCGCGGCATGTCCCATCCCTCCTCCAGAAACCGGCCCACCAGGTTCATCGATTTCGCATGGCCCGCCCGCGCGGCCGCCAGGAACAGCGCCCATGCCGCGCGCCGGTCGCGCGCCACGCCCCGGCCGCGCAGCCTCATATTGGCCAGGTTATAGCGCGCCCAATCGTCGCCGCGTTCCGCCGCCCGGCCGTACCAGGCCGCCGCCGCGGCCGCATCGGGCGCGCAGCCCCAGCCGCGTTCCAGGCAGCGGCCCAGCATGTTCATCGCGGGCGGATGGCCCGCTTGTGCCGCGACGGTGAACCAGGCCACCGCCTGCGCAGCGTCGCGCGCCAGATGCACGCCGTCCAGCAGCGCCTGCCCCAGCAGAAGCTGCGCCTCCACATGGCCGCGCGCCGCCCAGTCCAGCAGGCGCGCCCCCTCCGGCGAGACGGCCGGCCGCGCCGGCGGGCTTCTCCAAAGCCGTCCCCAGAGCCGCTTTCTGGGGCGCTTCCCGATAGGCCGACAAAAAATCTGTCCAAGGCGGATTGTCACGGCGATCCCCTCGCATTACGAATGAGAATAATTCGCAATAACGTTCAGGCTCTCGCATGACAACCCATTCCGACATGTCCCCATCTTCCGGCCGGCGGCGCATGGGCGCCACCACGCTCGGCCTGGTGCTCGGCGCGGGCTGGCTGATGCCCGGCGACGCCCGCGCGGCCGAGCCGCAGCGCCCCGACCCGCGTCCCCGGGCCGGCCACGGCCTGCACGCCCCCGATCGCTCTCGCGATCACGGCCGGCACCACGACCATGACCGCGACGCCGGCCATGACGCAGCCGCCCACCCCCCGGTCCGTCCGGCCGAGCACCTGCTGGTGACGGGGCAGGGGCGCGGCTACCAGCAGACGCAGCCGCATCTCGACCGGATCATGACGTCGCTGGTGGACACACCGCAGACGATCACTGAAATCCCGAAGCAATTGATGCAGGACCAGAACACCACCAACATGCTCGATGCGCTGCGGACCGTCCCGGGCATCAGCATCGCGGCGGGCGAGGGCGCGCAGCAGGGCGACAACCTGTCGATCCGCGGCTTCAACGCGCAGAATGATTTCTATCGCGACGGCATGCTCGATTTCGGCAGCTATTATCGCGACCCGTTCGATCTCGAAACCGTCGAGGTCCTCAAGGGCCCGTCAGGCAGCCTGTTCGGGCGCGGCTCGACCGGCGGCGTGATCAACGAGGTCACCAAGCGCGCCGGCATGACGCCGGTCACCGCCGGCACCCTGTCGTTCGGCACCGACGGCACCCAGCGCCTCACGGCCGATATCGGCCGCGCCGGCGCCGCGCTCGGCGGGTTCGCCTGGCGGCTGAACGCCATGGTGCAGCAGGCCGGCCTGGCCGGGATCGATCTCGCCGCAACGCGCCGCTACGGCATCGCGCCCTCGCTCGCCTTCGGCCTGAATACCGCGACGCATCTGCGGATCGATTATTTCCGCCAGCAATCCTACGACACCCAATATTACGGCACGACCTGGCTCAACGGCGTGCCGGCCCCCACGCCGCGATCCAATTTCTACGGCTATCCCGGCGACTATCTGCGTTCGGCGGTCAATGTCGGCACGATCAGGCTGGAACATGATGTCAGCCGGCACCTGACCTTCCATGACCAGATCCGCTATTCCACCTACAATACCGCCCAGCGCGCGGTCGAACCGCAGATCCTCGGCTATACGCCCTATACGAATATCGCGCCGACCTCCGTGCCCCTGTCGCAGATCCAGGTCACGCGCAACACCCTGGCGCTCAGCGGCCCCTCGACCCTGCTCGACAATCAGCTCGAAGGCAACGCCGATTACCGCACCGGCCCGCTGCGCCACCAGCTCCTCTTCGGGTTCGAAATCCAGCGCCAGACCGCCGACATCACCCGCTACACCTATCCGCAGACCAGGACGTCGCTGCTCGACCCGGACCAGGGCGCCGATTTCCCCTTCGCGTCGCGCCTGCGCAGCATGTCGGGCGCGACCTCGCACGATTACGCGCCCTATCTCAACTATACGATCTCCCTCGGCACCCACTGGCAGGCGATCGGCGGCTGGCGCTGGGACGACTACACCACCGACTACAAGCAGATCGTGGCCCCCGCGGTGCATGTCACACGCCATGACAGGGTCTCCACCTGGCGCGGCGCGCTGGTCTACAAGCCGACCGCGGACAGCAGCCTCTATTTCAATTACGGCACGTCGTTCGACCCGTCGGGCGAGAACATCGCCCTGACCGCCTCGACCGCCGCCGTCGCGCCCGAACAATCCCGCACCTTCGAATTCGGCGGCAAATGGGCAACGCACGGGCTCTCGCTGTCCGCCGCCGCCTATCGGATCGAAATGACCAACGTGCGCGAAACCAATCCGGCCAACGCCACCGAAACGATCCTGGCCGGCAATTACCGCTCCCAGGGCTTCGAACTTTCGGCCACCGGCAATCTCACCAGCCGCTGGAGCGTCTTCGGCGGCTACAGCTATGACGATGTCAGCGTCATCGCCTCGCCCAACCGGCTCGAACTCGGCAACCAGCCGCCCAACGCCCCCAAACATACCGTGGCGTTCTGGACCGAATACCACCTGCCCCGGCTGCCGGTCAGCATCGGCGGCGGCGTCAATTACGTCGCCAGCCGCACCGCCAGTTCCCTGCCCGTCGCCGGCACCACGGTGATCGAGCGCGCGCCCGGCTACACCACGGCGCAGGTGATGGTGAAATACCACATCACGCATTCGCTCGCCGCCCAGGTCAATATCGCCAACATCTCCAACGCGCTCTATTACAGCGCCCTGCACCCCACCCATGTCGTCGTCGGGCCGGCCCGCTCCGCCCTGTTCTCGCTCAGCGCGAATTTCTGATGCTGATCGTCATCCCCGATGTGCTGAATGCCGCCGAACTGGCGTCGTTCCGCACGCAGCTCGCCGCCGCCCCGTGGCAGGACGGCCGGACCACCGCCGGCCATCAATCGGCCCGCGCCAAGCGCAACCAGCAACTGGCCGAGGACGATCCGACCGCCCTGGCGCTGGGCGAGGCCCTGGCGCGCACGCTGGGGCGCATCCCGCTCTTCATGTCGGCGGCCCTGCCGCAGCGCATCTTCCCGCCGGTCTTCAGCCGCTACCGCGCCGAAAGCGGCGACCGTTTCGGCAACCATGTCGACAACGCCATCCGCTACGGCGCGCGCGGCACCATCCGCACCGATTTGTCCGCGACCCTGTTCCTGAGCCCGCCCGACGCGTATGACGGCGGCGCCCTGGTGATCGACGACGTCTTCGGCCCGCGTGAGGTCCGGCTGCCGGCGGGTTCGATGGTGCTCTACCCGTCCTCCTCGCTGCATCGCGTGACCCAGGTCACAAGGGGCGAGCGCCTGGCCGCGGTGATGTGGATGCAAAGCCTGGTCCGCGACGAAGGCCGGCGCCGCATCCTGTTCGATCTCGACAGCACCCTGCAGGACCTCGCCGCCGACCTGCAGGACGACCCGCGCATCCTGTCCCTGACCAATGTCTATCATAACCTGGTCCGCCGCTGGGCCGACCCCTGAGCCTGACCGGGACTGCGCGCTGGCGGCGGTCCGACGCGCGTTTCCTGCGCTCCGATGCTCGTGGCCATCAAGGCCACTCCGCTTCGGTGCTCGAAAACCCACGCCGGGCGCGGCCCTGTCGGGCCGCTCCCGCTCACCAGCCCACAGTCCCGGTCAGGCTTTGAGACCCCGCCGGGACTCGTGCTGGCGGTGATCCTGCGCGCGTTTTTCGTGCTCCGCGCCCCGCCGCAGCGCCAGCGTCGCCCGCTCCGCCAGCACGATCAGCCCCAGCGTCAGCGCCCCCAGCACGATCTCGCGCCGCGTATGGCCGCTGGCCACCAGCATCGTCAGCAGCGCGCCGACCAGCGTGGCCAGCGTGACATAGGACAGCCACGGAAAGCACCACATCGGCAGCGCCGGGACCAGCCCCGCCGCCCGCGCCCGCCGCCGCAGCCGGATCTGCGCCAGCGCGATCAGCACGTAATCGAACAGCACGAACGTACCCGTCGCGCTGACCAGAAAGGCGAACACCACGCCGGGCGACATCATCCCTGCCACGGCCACCGCCACCGCGATCACGCAGCCCGCCAGGATCGCCCGCCGCGGCGTGTTGTTGCGGCCGCGCGCCAGGAAAAAACGCGGCGCGTCCCCGGCCTCGGCCAGCTCGCACAGAATGCGCGAGGTCACGTACAGTCCCGAATTCAGCGCCGACAGGGTCGCCACCAGCATCACCCCGGTCATCAGCAGCGACGCGAACGGCATGTCGATCCGCTGCAGCGTGGTCAGGAACGGCGACCGCCCCGGCACCACCGCCTCCCACGGCGTCAGGCACAGGATCAGCCCGATCGACCCCAGATAGAAGAACAGGATCCTCAGCACCACCGACCGCGTCGCCCGCCCCACGCTCTCGGCCGGATGGCTGGTCTCGGTCGCGGCGATGGTGGTGATCTCGGCTCCGGCCATCGACAGCATGATGGCCGGAATGCAGGCTAGCAGCGCGGATCCCCCATGCGGAAACAGCCCGCCCTGTCCGGCCAGGTTCCGCGCCACCACCTGCGCGTGCGTCCCCAGCAGGGCCCAGAGGCCGATGGCGATGAAGATCACGATGGTCATGATCTTGGTCATCGAAAACCAGAATTCAAACTCGCCGTATCCGCGCACGGAAAACAGGTTGATCGCCGTCATCGCGGCAATCACCAGGCATTCCGTGACAAGGAAGGGCAGGGGGACGAACGGCGCCAGGAACGACGCGGCGGCGATCGCCTCGATCCCCAGGATCGTCGCCCACATCACCCAATAGATCCACCCGCCGACGAACGCCGCCCGCGCGCCCAGCCCCCGCCGCACATGCGCGACGAACGACCCCGCCTGCGGATCGTCCACCGTCATCTCGCCCAGCATCCGCGTCACGCACAGGATGATCAGCCCGGCCAGCAGATAGGACAGGAACACCCCCGGCCCCGCCGTGGCGATCGCGCTCGACGACCCGACGAACAGGCTGGCCCCGATCACCCCGCCGATCGAGATCATCGCGACATGCCGCCCGCGCAAGACGGAATGGGCATCGGTGGTCTTCATGCGCGGCCTCCTGCGCCAAACTGCGTCGGCGGCCGATTATAGATAACGGGGTCGAAATGTCATGCGCCCGGAATTTCCCGGGCGCCCGGCGCGGCCGGGTGTTCAGAACCGCTGCGAAATCCCCGTCAGGATCGTCCGCCGCAGCCCATATTGCGGCGCCCCCACGCCGATCCCCGTGCCGTCGCGCAGTTCGTATCTCCGGTCGAACAGGTTGGTCACGTCCAGCCGCAGTTGCGTGCGCTTCAGGAACGGCACCCGGAACAGGTCCTGGAACGACTGCACCAGCGACAGGTTGAACGTCACATATTGCGGAAGCTGCATCCCGTTCGGCACCGCGCCGTCGGCCCGCAGCCCGCTGCCGTACACCATGGTGGCCGACAGGCGCATCGGGTGCCCGGTGCGGTAGAAGAGGCTGTACGCCGCCCCGGCCGACGCCGTCCAGCGCTGGTCATGGTCCAGGAAGATCCAGTGCTGCCGGATATAGGCCAGGTCCGCCGGGTCGAAATTGAACTGCGCGCTGGTGATGTCCTTGCCGATCGCCCGCGACCAGGCCATGTTGCCGTACAGTGACAACGGCCCGCGATCGTACGATGTCGCGACCTCATAGCCGTTCACCTGTCCCCGCCGGTAATTGAATCCCGACAGGATGATCGGCGCGCCGAACTGTCCCTCGTCGATCAGGTTGTGCGCCAGCTTGTAATAGGCGTCGAACGACACCTGCCACCCCGGCAGGATCCGCTGCATGATCCCCGCGTCGAAATAATGGTCGCTCTCCGCCCGCACCGTGCTGCTCTGCGCGCTGGCCGGCGCCGCGCTGGTGCCCGTGAACTTGTCCAGCGACCCGCCGCTGACCACCTCGAACGGCGGCGGCGTGAAATAGCGCGAATACCCCGCATGCAGCGTCGTGCCCGCGCGCGGCGTCCAGACCAGGTTCAGCCGCGGACTCAGTTGCTGCTGGTGGGTATATTCCTCCACCCCATCCATCCGCAGGCCGAAATTGACCGTCAGGTCGCGCACCGGCTTCCATTCGTCTTGCGCGTACAGGCCCCAGATCCACCCGGTCAGCCCGCTGCCGTCATGGATCGCAACCGGCGTGCTCCCGAATTCCGGATTGCCCGCCGCATCCGCGCCGGTCTGCGGATAGACCAGGGAACCGGTCTTGGACACGTTCCGCTCGACGAAGACCTGATAGCCGAAGCGCAGCGTATGCCGCGGCGCCACCCGCCAGGTCGCGTCGCTCTGCGTCCCGGTCGAAAACACCGACCGCGCCGCCCGCTGGGCAATCCCGTTATAGACCAGGTCCCCCAGCATGTCGGGCGAATAGCCCAGGCTGCTATAGCGCAGAAAGGCCGAACTCTGCAGGCTGACCCGGCCGATTTCCTTCTGCAGCGACAGGATGCCGAAATCCGTGATCTCCTTCTGCCGCTCGTCCAGGCTGGCGCTGTCCACGCTGCCCGCCAGATGCTGCGCCAGCGTGCTGCCGGCAAAGGACGGTTCCTGGAACTGCGTCTGCTGGCCCGGATTGTTCGGCAACTGGTATTCCGCGTTCGACACCCCGGCGATCAGGCTGATCCGCGTATCGGCATCGGCGGTATAGCGCAGATGCCCCAGGAAATGGTACTGGTTGCTCAGGTCGTGCAGCGCGTTGAAACGCGGCGTGGTACTCTCGATTCCCACCCGGTCATGCACGAAATCCCCGGTGGCGAAGTAATCCCATTTCCCGCTCTGCCCGCCATATTGCAGCGACGGAAAGAAATAATCCCGCGCCCCGCCATAGATCGACGCCTCGCCCCCCGGATTGGTCGCGCCGTTCTTGGTGGTGATGTCGATCACCGCCGCCTGCAGAAACCCGTATTCGCTGGGCAGCGCCCCGGTGGTCATCGACAGCGAATCGGCAAAGCGCGTCATCAGCGTCTGCCCGAACACCGTCAGGCCCTCCGGCAACTGCACCCCGTCCAGCCGGAACTGCACCTCGTTATGGTCGCCGCGCACATGGATCTGCCCGTAACTGTCCTGCGCCACCCCGGGCGCCTGCAGCAGCACGCCGTTCAGCGGCGCATTGTCCCCGCCCGGCACGGTCTCGATCGCGTGGCGGTCGAAGTGATAGGTCGTGGCCCCCGTATCCGGCTGCAGCGCCGCCCGCGCCCGGTCCAGCCGCGCCGTCACGGTAATCCGCTCCGGCGCCGACGCGGCCGCATCCACGCCGAAGGACGACCGTCCCCCCGCACCGTCCTCCGTCTTTTCGGCGGGCGGTGCGCCCTTCTGCCCATCCTGCTGCCCACCCTTCTGGCCCGCCTTCCGGGTGGCCTCCTCCGACGTGGCTTTCGACACGGCTTTCGACGTGGCTCTCTGGGCGGGCTGCGGGCCGGCCGGCGGCATGGCGGCCATGGCGGGCAGCGCCACCCCCGACAGCAGCAGGCCGAGCGAGGCAAGACGGGCGGGTCGACGGGTCTGGAGGCGGGTCGGGAACATGCGCACTCTATCTGTCCGGTGAAGCAGGCAAAGGGAAAAGGGGGCGTGTGACGCCCCTCCGCCCGATCTCCCTAAACCGTATGATATAACGTTTCAACAAGCGGCCGAAAAAAATCCCCCTGCTTTCCGCCCGCTGTTGCCTCCCGACAACAGATTTCTCCCGGTCGCCGCGTCAGCCCTCCGGCATCGTCCCGTCCGCCCGCACCGCCTCGGCCATATGCGACAGCCAGGTGCGGAACCGCACCAGCGCCGGGCGGTTCCAGCGGTTTTCCGGCACGAACAGCGCATAGGCCCCGATCGCCACCCCCGGAAACGGCGCCCCCTCGGGTCCCAGCCGCACCAGCGTGCCGTTGCGCAGGTCGTCTTCCACCAGAAACGGGTTGGCCAGCGCCACGCCCTGTCCCTCGCGCGCCGCCGCCAGGACCAGATGCGCATGCCACATCCGCGCCGCCGGGCTGACCTGCACGCCCGCCGCCCCGGCGCGCGCGAACCAGATCCGCCATTCGTCGCTGTCCCCTTCGGCCAGCAGCGGCAGCCCGGCCAGTCCGGCGATCGTCCCCACCGCGCCCGCCCGGCGCAGGAATTCCGGACTGGCGACCGGAAAGACCGGCGGCCGCGCCAGCTCGGCCCGCCTGATCCCCGGCGGCGCGTCATCCGCGGCCCCGTCCAGGCGATAGCGGATATCGGCATCCACCCCATCCGACCAGAAGGACGCGCGCGCGTCGCTCGGCCGCAGCACCAGGTCGATCCCCGGATGCTCGGCGCGAAACGTCCCCAGCCGCCGCACCAGCCAGTGAAAGGCGAAGCCCGGCACGCACCACACCGACAATTGCGGCGCATCGCCGCTGCGCAGCGCCTGGGTCGCCTGGGCAATCTCGTCCAGTGCGGCGGCGATCCGCTCGTGATAGGCCTTGCCCGCCTCGGTCAGCGTGCCCTGCGTGCGGTCCAGCAGCGGCACCCCGGTCCATTGCTCCAGCGCGCGCAGATGCCGGCTGACCACCGCATGATCGACCGACAGAAACTCCGCCGCCCGCCTGATGCCGCGCGTCCGTCCGAATGCCTCAAACGCCCGCAACGGGGCAAACGGGGGAAAGACGCGCCGATCCGCCATGGGGCTCCACATCCAGATACTGGTGCCTTTTTGTCACCAATCCGGCAACAAAGGCAACTTCTGCGAATCATTACGTATGGCTAAGAATTCGTCGCGCAGGTTCGGGCGTACGGTCCGTCGATCAGATTGTGGCATTTCGGCAACGCAATGGAACTTTTGGAAATAAAGCGAGGGGGCTACATTCTGTTTCATACCGATATCCGATAAACCCGAGCATATGAAACGGCTATACTTTGTTCCTGCGGCCACATTCCCGGTATCCCGGGGCATCCTGGTCATTTAATTCCGGTGTTTTGCCGCAATCCCCGCATCGCTGGGATGTCCATGCCGCCCGATGTTCAAGCGAACATTGGCGGTGAACATTTTGGTACGAATATTTGCGGCGGCAATGATTGCCCGCATGACGATGGTTGAAACTGCTGAAAGCTGAATGATGCGATTTCTGACGATATCTCCGGCCCGCAAGACGATTCCGACAAGTTCCCGCCGCCTGCTGGCCGGAGGATCGCTGTTCCTCTTCACGCTCAGCCCGCTTCCCGCCGCCCTGTCCGCCGCCCATGCCGCCCAGCCGGCCTCCACGCCGGCTCCCGGTTCGGCCCCAGGTTCGGCTCCCGGCTCGGCCGCCCCCCACGCCCACGCGTCCGCCGCGCATCGCCGCGCCGCCGCCCGTCCGGCCGCGCGCCGCGCCGCGCCCGCCGCCACCCGCGCCGCCCGGAACGAGGATGTCAGCATCGTCGCCACCCGCGGCGTCTCGCACGATACCGAACAGGTGGTGACCCGCGCGGCCATCGAACGCATGGTCGGCGGCACCAACCCGCTGAAATCCCTGGCCCAGCTCCCGGGCGTCAGCTTCAGCTCCTCCGACGCGCTCGGCCTCGACACTTGGGGCGCCAGCATCTATCTGCGCGGCTATTTCATGGATCAGCTCGGCGTCACGCTCGACGGCGTGCCGCTGAACGACCAGAGCTACGGCTCGGTCAACGGGCTGAACATCCTCACCGCCGTCATCCCCGACGATCTCGGGCGCGAAAGCGTGTCCCAGGGCGCGGGCGCGGTGAACCTGCCGTCCAACTCCAACCTGGGCGGCACGATGCAGTTCTTCACCGACGACCCGGCCGACCATATCGGCGGCAAGGTGTCGCAGGGCTTCGGCTCCTATGCGATGTACCGCACCTATGCCCGCTTCGACAGCGGCCGGCTCAACGCGTCGGGCACCAAGTTCTTCGCCTCCTATGCCCGCGATTACGAAGGCAAGTACCAGGGCGGCGGCTCCGACTTCATGCAGCAGGCCGACGGCAAGCTGGTGCAGCCGATCGGCCATGACAGTTCGATCTCGGCCTTCTTCAACTGGAGCGACTCGGCCGTCTGGGGCTATTCCGACAAATCGCTCGAAATCCTCAACAAGCTCGGCTGGCGCGTCGAATCCTTCTACCCGAACTACGCCGCCGCCTACGCGACGGCGGCCGGCACCTACCTGCCGCCCGGCTGGGACCAGATCACCGGACAGGACCCCAAGACGGTCGCGTTCTACGATGCCGGCCAGCACACGGTCGATTATCTCGGCGGCCTGAATCTCGATTTCGCGCTGACCGACCGCCTGCGCTGGCGCACCACCTTCTACGGCCACAGCGACACGTCGTACCTGACCTATGGCGACCCGAACACGCCGTCCGCCACCGGCGCGCCGCTGTCCGAGGAAGTGTGGCAGCCCCGGCAGCAGCGCATGGGCTTCGACACCGCCCTCCAGTACCGGCTCGGCAACCACACGATCGAGACCGGCGTCTGGTACGAAAACAACATCCAGACCTCGGGCCAGTATTGGTACAACGAACCGCTGCTTGGTCAGGGCGCGCCGGTCGAGACCGTCGGCCCCTATGACGTCTACGGCCCCGCCTTCCAGCAAAGCTACAATTTCGCCTGGACCACCAACACGGTGCAGTACCACCTGATGGACACCTGGCGCCCGCTGCACAACCTCACGGTCCATGCCGGGTTCAAGACGCTGGCGGTCACGACATCGGGCGGCTCGGACTACAACAATCCGGACGTGACCGGGGTCGACTCCCTGCCCAACGGCAGCCTCAGCACCGTCGGCGCCTTCCTGCCGCATGTCAGCGCCAACTGGCGCTTCCTGCCCGGGCACGAGCTCTATTTCGACCTGGCCGAGAACATGCGCTCCTACGTGGTGGGCGCGTCCGGCGCCGGCGGCTATTCCGCCTCGCCCTGGTCGGTGCAGGACCAGCCGACCTTCAAGCAGTTGCAGCACACGCTGCGGCCGGAACGCGACTGGGTCTACCTGGTCGGCTACCGCTACACGTCCAAGCGCATCATCGCCTCGCTGGACGGCTACCATTCCGACATCTCGCACAAGCTGATCTCGGCCTCGGTGGGCACGCTGAACAACCCGGTCGCCAGCGTGATCGACACCCACAGCGCGACGATGAACGGCGTCGATGCCGGGCTGACGCTGGTGCCGGTGCGCGGGCTGTCGATCTTCAACACCGTCAGCTACAACCATGCCACCTACGGCCAGAACGTCCTGGCGGGCCAGCAATACTATCCGCTGGCCGGCAAGAAGATGGTCGGCTACCCCGAATTCATGTACAAGACCAGCGCGATCTACACCTACGGCCCGGCCCAGGTGCATTTCGACGCCAATTATTATTCCAAGCGCGAATTCAGCTACCTCAACGACACGCACATCCCCGGTTACTGGCTGGCCAACGCAGGCGCGCGTTATCGTTTCGGCAGCTACGGCGCGATGAAGAACATTACGATGGACTTCAACGTCTATAACCTGTTCAATGCGAAATATATCGCGATGATGGGCGAAAACGGCTTCCCGATGAGCGGCGACTACCAGTCGCTCGAACGCGGCGCCGTCCGGGAATATTTCGGCACCGTCACCGCACAGTTCTGATCTTGAAACATACGGCCGCCCCGCCGGCGGGGCGGCCGCGGGCACGGACATTCGGCGAAGGGGACAGCATGGCGGTACGCGACATGACGAACACGGGTTCCACGGCCAGGCGCTTCCCGGCTCTGGCCCGCGCAACCCTCGCCGCCGCCTCGGTCGCCGCCTCGGCGGCCTGCTGGGGTGCCGCACCCGCCGGCGCGGCGCCGACCCCGGTCCTCCAGGCCGAACAGAGCGACGTCGCCACCCTGCCGTCCGCCGCGGCGCACTGGTTCCTGCCGGCCACGCTGGACCAGTCCTACACCATCTATGACGCCGATGCCGGGCGCATCCTCGGCACGGTGCCCGCCAGCATCCTGGGCAATATCGCGCTCTCGCCCGACCACGGAAAATTTTACGTGGCCGATACGATCTGGTCGCGCGTCGATCACGGCACCCGCCAGGACCTGCTGCAGGTCTATGACGCGCACAGCCTCGCCCTGCTGCGCGAAATCCCCCTGCCGCCCCGCGCGCTCGCGGTCTACAAGCAGCAGGATTTCGACGTCAGCACCGACGGCAACTGGGCCTACGCCTTCAACATGAGCCCGGCGACCTCCGTCACCATCATCGACCTCGCGCACGCCAAGGTCGCCCGCACGGTCGACATCCCGGGCTGCGCCCTCATCTTCCCGTGGAAATCGGGCGGTTTCTCCAGCCTGTGCGGCGACGGCTCGCTGACCGATGTCGGCTATACGGGCGGCAACGCGGTCACCATCACCCACACCCGGCCGTTCTTCGACGCCAACAATGACCCGATCTTCGAACAGGGCCTGGTCGACCATGCGACCGGCCGCGCCCTGTTCGTCTCCTATACCGGCAAGGTCTATGCGGCGACCCTGGGTCAGCATCCCGCCATCGCCGCGCCCTGGTCCATCCAGCAGGCCGCCGGCCAGCCGGCCGCCGGCACCGGGGTGCAGGAACTGGCCTGGCGTCCCGGCGGCCTGCAGCCCTTCGCCTGGAATCGCGCAAGCGGCCACCTGTTCGTGCTGATGCATGCCGGCACCTACTGGACGCACAAGACCGCCGGGACCGAAGTATGGGAACTCGATCCCGCCCGCCACGCCCTGGTCCGCCGCATCGACCTGCCGCATCCCGCGCGCGGCATCGCCGTCACCTCCGACGCATCGCCCCTGCTGTTCGCCACGGCCGAGGACGGCGCCGTCACGGTGCTCGATCCCGCGACCGGCGCCGTCCGCCGCACGCTCGAAGCCCATGCCGGGCCGATGAGCATCGTGCCCGACCTGTGACGCCCGCATGACGCGCCCGACATCCTCCCCGCACGCCATGGCGGGCCGCCGATGAACCACGCCGCGCCCGGCCCGCTCGCCCTCATCGCCTGGGCCCAGGCCCTGGACTGGCTGCTGCTGCTCGCCGTGCTGCCGGTACTCCTGCTGCTGTTCCGCCGCATGCGCGCGCTGTTCGCGCGCGTCGCCCCGGTCGGCGCGCTGATGACCGCGGTCGGCCCCGCGCCCGGCCAGCGCCTGCCGGCCCGCCTGGCCCGCGCCATGGACGGCGCGCCGCTGATGGTCGGCGGCACCCGCTCCGACGGCATGCGCTCGCTGCTGCTCTTCGTATCCGGCACCTGCCCGATTTCGCGCAAGATCCTGCCGATCGCCCAGGATTTCACCCGCCGCGAATCGATCGACCTGGTCTGCCTCGGCGACGACACCGACGCCATGCAGCATGACCTGATCGCCCGTTTCGCGCTGTCCCCCGGGCGCTTCGTCAACGATCCCGAAATCGGCCGCCTGCTCGGGGTGGACAAGCTGCCCTTCGCCCTGCTGCTCGACCCCTCGGGCCTGATCGTGGCCAAGGGGCTGGTCAACACCCGCGAACATCTCGAAAGTCTCGTCGTGGCCGGCGAAACCGGCCATGTCTCCGTGCAATCCTACCTCAACGCCCGGCCCCGCGCGGCATGACGCCGCCCGCCCGGGGCCATGACGCCGCACGCGTGCAGCCAGGAGTGTAAGCCAATGCCGGTCTCTTTTCTCGACACGCTGGGTGAAACCGTCACCCGCCGCCTGGCCGCCCGTTCCTCGCGCCGCGGCGTTCTGGGGCGCATGGGTGCCGTCATGGCCACGGCCCCCGCCTTCCCCCTGCTGCCCGTCAGCCGGGCCCAGGCCGAATCCGCGCCCCCGCCCGCGCCCGTCCTCACCGATTTCGAACGTCGCGCCCAATCCACCGACCCCGCCAAATGTACCTATTGGCGCCATTGCGCCATCGACGGCATCCTGTGCGGCTGCTGCGGCGGCGGGGTGCATACCTGCCCGCCCGGCACCCAGCCCTCGCCGGTGTCCTGGATCGGCACCTGCCGCAATCCCGACGACGGGCGTTCCTACGTCATCGCCTATCGCGATTGCTGCGGCCGCAATATCTGCGCCGCCCCCAAGGCGTGCGACTGCAACACCGCCGACCGCGAAATGCCCATCTACCGCCCGCAGGCCAGCAACGACATCATCTGGTGCTTCGGCACGGCCTCGACCGCCTATCATTGCTCCACCGCCGCCATCATCGGCCAGGCCAGTTGAAGCAGGGCAGGGGGCGCATCCCGCCCCCGGGATCTTCCATGCTATCGCGCGTCCCTCTCTCCACCCTCCTGCTGGCCGTCCTCGCCGCCGCCGCGCCGCCGCGCGGCCTCGCGCAGGCTTCCACGCCCCTTACGCCCGCCGCCATCCCGGTGGTCCCGGCGGTGCAGGCCCACTACCTCATCGGCTGCGGCGGCTGCCACGGCATCCAGGGCCGCTCCGGCCGCCAGGCGGTGCCCGACCTCGCCGGCCAGGTCGGCTATTTCCTCTGCACGCCCCAGGGGCGCGACTATCTGCTCCGCCTGCCCAACGTCGCCTTCGCCAACCTGCCGGCGCCGGACCTCGCGCGGATGATGAATTTCGTCGTCTTCACCTTCGGCGGCACCAGCGTCCCCGCCCACACCCGCCCCTACACGGCGGACGAGGTCGCGGCCGCCCGCGCCCGCCCCCTGCGTGTGGCCGACCTGCACGGCTACCGCGCCGCCCTGGTCCAGGCGGTGGTCCAGGCATGCCCCGCCGCCGCCGGGCTGCAGGAGTACGACACCGCCCAGGCCGCGCGCTCACGCCAGTGAACGCACTTTTCCCCGCCAGCGACAGGACATCCAGCGACAGGGCATGATGCACCACCCCAGCCACCCCATCCCGACCCGCTTCCGGGCCCACGCCCGGGCGTCCGTCTGCGCGGCAACCGCACGCGCCGCCGCCTGCACGGCTCCGGCATGACCGGCGCGTCCGTCCTGCTCCCGCTCGGCGCCGCGCTGCTCGCCGGCGCCATCGGCATGCTCTATCTCGCCGCCGGCCTCGCCAAGCTGCGCCGGCATGACGATTTCCTCACCACGCTCGCCGCCTACCGGCTGCTGCCCGATCCGCTGCTCGCCCCGGCCGCCTGGGGGCTCGGCGCCGTCGAAACCGCGCTGGGCGCCGCCCTGCTCACCGGCCTCGGCGCCCGCCCGGCCGCCTGCGCGGGCGCGCTGCTCTTCGTGGTCTTCGCCGCCGCCATGGCGGTCAACGTCCTGCGCGGCCGCACCGATCTCTCCTGCGGCTGCCTGCCCGGCATGGCCGGCGCCCGCCTCGGCTGGGGCGCGGTGCTGCGCACACTCGCCCTCGCGCCGCCGGCCCTGCTGCCCGCCCTGGCCGGCCTGCCCGCGGCCCCCCTGCTGCGCCTCCAGGCGCTGGCGGCGGGCGCCTGCCTGCTGGCCCTGTCGCTGGCCGTCTCCGCCCTGTATTCCGCCGGCCCCAAGGACCAGTCCGCATGATCGCCGCCCTGATCGTCTCGCAACTCCTGCTGTTTGCGGCCCTTGCTTCCCTCATCCTCGTGGTGCTCGCCCTCGCGCGGCAGATCGGCGTCCTGCACGAACGCATCGCCCCCATCGGCCCGCAACAGGCCCATGCGGGGCTCGAACCCGGCCAGGCCATCCCCCGCATCACCATGCGCACCCTCGCGGGCCAGCCCTTCCCGCTGGGCGAGGCCCTGCCCCCCGGCACGGTGCAGATGCTGCTCTTCGTCGCCCCCGACTGCCCGATCTGCAAACGCGTCCTGCCCATCGCGCTCGACGTCGCCCGCGATCGGGGCCTCACCCCCATCCTGGTCGGCGACGGCGCCGCGCCCGAACTGGACGCCATGCGCGACCGCATGGGCCTGGCCGCCATCCCCTTCGTCACGGGGGTCGAACTCGGCCTCGTCCTGCAGATCAACCGCCTTCCCACCCTCCTGCTGCTCGATTCCAACGGCACCATCCTGGCCAAGGACGTCGTCAACACCCGCCGCCAGGTCGAAACCCTCATCCCCCCCACCGCCGGCCGCGCCATCCCCCTCCCGGCCGCCGAATAGCCACCCCGGCATGCTCCTCGGCTCGGACCTCGCTTTTCAAGGTCCGCCGCAGGCTCGGCACAGTTGCCCGCACGGACATCTCGATGATGTCACGACCACAATGCGGACATGCCAGCCGGACGCCTCTCGCTCCGCCGGCCGGCCGGCGTTCGCACGGGCGTAATGGCTGGCCCGGCTATTCCACCTATTTCAACGGGCCAGGCGAATGGATGCATCGACGCCTGGAACGCTGATCCAAAGCCTCCTGATGGACGAAGTCCGCTGACGACATCCTGGCGTCAATCCAACGCTTCTGCCAATGAACCGTCGTTGTCCGCAGAAACGTGGATAGGAATTTAGAAATCAGGATACGAGGCTGCGATGGGTGTTATGATGCGGCATGCGCTTCAAACGCAACGAGGCACGTCGGCACCATATTCGGAGAAAACGGTATTGCGTTCGAAACTGATCGCCAAATGAAGCAGGCCTTCCACAACGAAGGTCGATCACGTTCTGACTTGGTCTCTCGGCGATTTCAGCGCGGACGCCGCCCTGCCGGATGACACCTGGAAAACCGCTGCGCTCTTTCGACATGGCGATCGCGGCCGCGTATGCGCTGCGTCTCGTGTTCCGTCCGCCCTTCATATGGTGAAAGGCTTCCTGCATGCCGTGTTTGATCTCATGAATGTGGCTCGCCGGTTCCCAATCAAGTAATCCGCACGGGCGCGCTCTCGGCAATCAATGAATCGCTTGTAGAATACCTCCCTCGATCGGAACATAGCTTAATAAGCAGTCAGTCCCGTATTCATTAAAATGGTTTTTATAAAGCTTCGAAGGATGACTTGACCTTCTGGTAAGACAAACGCTTTACAGGAACCATGCAGTGTGCATGAATAAGAATATCAATTGAATTCGAGATATTTTTGTAAAAAGCTTCTTCTCAGACAATCTTTACATAAAACGCCTGCGGAAATTAGGGTCTATATGCAACAGAGTTCCTCCTGTGACCCACGCGACAATGCAGGCCAAACTGCCTCAGCCTCGGTTCACGCGCTGGTAGAATTTCTTCGCTTCCACGGCATCCCAGCCGATGCATCTCAGATCGTGCATCAATGGGGTACCGAACCGTCATCTGCCACCGTCCTGCGTGTGCTTCAGCGCGCGGGTCTCAAAGCGCGGGCAGTCCGACTGCCATTGGCGCGCTTCACACGCGCCCCGATGCCTGCCTTGGCGGTTCTTGCTGACGGGACCCTGCGGATGCTTGGCCGCGTGAGCGACGACCAAGTGCTGCTCTTCGATTGCATCACGCGACGCCCAGCCATCGAAGGGATCAGCGCGTTTCTGGATGGCTGGTCCGGCGTTGCGATCCTTGCAACGCGCAGGTCTGTCGGCACGCTCGTGGAACTTCACTTCGGTTTTCGCTGGTTTCTCGGCGTGGTCAAGAAATACCGTCGCGTCTTAGGAGAAGTGCTTACAGCCTCCTTGTTTCTTCAAATCTTCGCACTTGCCACACCCCTGGCCTTCCAAGTTCTGGTCGACAAAGTCTTGGTTAATCGTGGCATGAGCACGCTGGACGTCGTCGCGGCGGCCCTGGCGGTGATCGCCCTGTTTGAGGCATTGCTGGGCGGATTGCGCAGCTACGTCTTCACCCACACGACCAACCGTGTCGATGTGGAATTGGGTGCCCGGCTGTTTCATCATTTGCTCGCGTTGCCGCTCGCGTACTTTCAGGCGCGTCGCGTGGGTGATTCCGTCGCCCGGATCCGTGAGCTCGAAAACATCCGCCAATTTCTGACCGGCTCAGCGTTAACGCTTGTCATGGATCTATTGTTCACCGTCGTCTTCGTGGGCGCGATGACTACATACTCGCTGAAGCTCACGGCGATCGTGCTGCTTTCCATTCCGATCTACGTCCTGGTCAGCGTGATCGCGACGCCCGTCTTTCGGGCGCGCCTTGAGGAACGTTTCAGACGGGGTGCGGAAAATCAGGCCTTCCTGGTCGAAGCCGTGGCTGGGATCGAGACGGTCAAGGCGATGGCGGTGGAACCGCAGATGCAGCAGCGCTGGGAGGAGCAACTCGCGGGTTACGTCCGGACGAGCCATTCCGTGTCCAATATCGGCAACGTCGCGACTCAGATAATCCAAGGCACCAGTAAGCTGGTAACGGCGGCCACGTTGTGGGTCGGGGCGCACGAGGTCATTGATGGCGGCATGACCGTTGGGGGGCTGGTGGCGTTCAATATGCTGTCCGGGCGCGTCAGCCAGCCCGTGGTGCGTCTCGCGCAGATGTATCAGGACTTTCATCAGACCCGCATTTCTGTTGAACGATTGGGTGACATTCTCAATACGCCGATAGAGCGCGGCTCTGGAGCGAGCGGCAATCCGCCCAGTCTTGCCGGGCGGGTCTGTTTCGAGCGCGTTAGATTCCGCCATCGGCTCGATGGCCCGCTTGTGCTGGATGAAGTCTCTCTGGATGTGGCCGCCGGCGAAATCATCGGGATTGTCGGGCCGTCCGGGTCCGGGAAAAGCACGCTGACGAAACTGCTGCAACGCCTTTACGTGCCGGAAAGCGGCCGTATCCTCGTCGATGGCCTGGATCTCGCGTTGGCCGATGCGGCTTGGCTGCGACGGCGGATCGGGGTCGTTCTGCAGGAAAATATCTTGTTCAACATGACGGTGCGCGAGAATATCGCCCTCGCCGATCCGGGTATGACAATGGAGCATGTCGTGCGGGCGGCAACGCTTGCCGGCGCACATGACTTCATTCTCGGCTTGCCCGAAGGCTACGACACGCAGGTCGGAGAACGTGGCGCGTTGCTGTCCGGCGGCCAACGTCAGCGCATTGCCATTGCCCGCGCCCTTGTCGGCAATCCGCGGATCCTGATCTTTGATGAGGCAACCAGCGCGCTCGATTATGAGAGCGAACGCGTCGTCCAACATAATCTGCGCACGATCTGCACAGGGCGGACGGTATTTATCGTCGCGCACCGCCTGAGCACCGTCCGGCACGCGGACCGGATCATTGCCCTGGAGGGCGGCCGGCTCGTCGAACAAGGCTCGCACGATGAGTTGCTGCGGCGCGGTGGCCACTATGCAGCCCTCCATGCTTTGCAGGGAGGGCTGCATGCCGCCGGATAATGTGGTGCGCATGGCGCCGCCAACAGGCGCCGCCGGGAAACCCGATGAAACCATGGCGACTTTGCTGCCACTGCTCGCACGTCGTCCCCGTTACGAACTCGAGTTCCTGCCCGCGGCGTTGGAAATCGTCGAGACGCCCGCGCCGCCGGCGCCACGGGCGATCGCCATGGCGATTTGCGGCTTTTGCTGCGTCGCTATTGTATGGTCGATCCTTGGTCGCATCGATATTGTCGCAAACGCGCCCGGCACGATCATTCCGTCCGGTAAAGTCAAGCTAGTGCAAGCCGTCAGCACCGCCAACCTCCAGCAGATCCTGGTCGCGGATGGGGACCACGTCGTCACGGGTCAGCCGGTGTTAAGGCTCGACGCTGTGTCTGCACTGGCCGCGCGCGACAAGCAGGCAGCTGACCTAGCGGCGTCGCGATTGGCCGTGGCGGGGCTTATAGCGTTGCGTGATCAAATGGCATCCCCGGGACACCCGTTGCATTTTCGCCCCCCAATTGGCGTCACCCTGGCACAAATCGAGCAAGAGTTTGCCTCCGTCTCGGCACGTTCCAGCGAGCAGGAGGCCAAGCTTGCCTCCCTGACGCAGCAGATGGCGGAAAAGCGGGTTGAAGCCGTGGAAGATGCCGGCACGGTTGATAAGCTTAAGGCCGAGTTGCCGATGCTGGCGGATGTGCGGAATATGTATGCCAAGCTCTACGCGCAACGCCTGGCAACCAAGATCGATCTTCTGTCGAGCGCCCAGCGCTTTTCGGACGCGGCCCATGATCTGGCAATCCAGATCGCGCATCGCGGCGAAGCGGTAGCGGAACTGGCGTCGCTCACCAAGCAATATGCGGCGCAGCAGGCGGACTATGTGCGTGGCGTGCTGCAGGACCTGTCGGAAGCCCAACGGACATTGGGCGAGGATGAGGCCTCCTACCGGGCGGCCGCGCACGAGGCGAACGAAACCGTGCTCCGGGCGCCCGTCACGGGTACAGTACAGCAACTGGCGGTGCATAGCAGCCACGGGGTCGTAACGCCCGGGGAGAAGTTGATGGTCATCGTGCCCGACGATCAACACCTCGTGGTGGAAGCGATGATTGCGAACCGCGACATCGGTTTCGTGCAGGTCGGGCAGCGGGTGCAGGTGAAGGTCGCGGCGTTTAAGTTCACGCGGTATGGCCTGGTTCCGGGGCGCGTCGTGTCGGTCAGCCGAGATGCGGTGGATGATACGACGAAAGATACTCAGGATGACATGCCAGGACGTGCTGGCACACCCGCAGCGGGCATGCAGAGCGGCAGTGAGCCCGATCTCGACGGCGGTGAGGGCAGCGGCTACGTCGCACGCATCGCACTTGACCACGCCACCCTCCCTGTCGAGGGCGCGAACGGCGCGGCTTCAGTCGGGCATGGCGGTCACCGCCGAAATCCTCACTGGACGCAGGCGCATCATCAGCTATCTCCTGTCTCCGCTGAATCGCTCTATCCAGGATGCCGGGAGAGAAAGATGAGTGAGGGCTCAAAGCGGGGGGAGGGCGTCACAAACTCAATGTGTCCTCTCTCTCTTGAAGGAGACAATGCGTTGCGATTCAGGGGAATGTACGTTTACGGTGCCGGCAATGGTGCCCTTTCCGCAAGCCTTTGTCACAATCCTGCCAGCAGCAATTATATCGAACTTCTGGGCACCGCGCATGCGAACCGATGTGGCCCATGACTCGCTGACGAGACGAACGAAGCGGTTCGATGTCGGTGTGGTAGGCGAAGAGGTATCCAACGTCGATGGACATTACGACGTGAATAGAAAGTTTATGAAGAGGCGGTCCATCTACATGATGTCGCTCGCAACGGTAGCGGTCGCCCTTGTTCTACGGGAATGCGAGAAACGCGCACCGCGTGTCGCTGCCATAAACGGCGTGATATACTGTGAAAATCCGTCGCGTGGGATCGGAATAGGCGTAGGTACGAATACGGTTACTAATGAGCATAATTATTTCTTGTCGCTGCATTGGGATGCCGAGTGGAACGTCCAGTCCCAAAAGTTGCGGATTGAACCAAGTACTGAGGCAACTCCGTTGGGCCACATCCTGGTCGGAACCGTAATGACGAAGTCCAGCCCTCTCTATTATTTTGGGAAAACGTCTTCCATGGAAATGGTCTCCAGGCTGCACGGGGTTCGCGATCCCAAGCGCGATCTGCCGGGACTTAAGGCTTACTCCGACTGGGCTAATGAACTATATATACCGAATGCGAATAATGGTGATCCATTTATTCAATGTATTGGCATTTCGTGGAACACGAATTCGGGCGATGCATCCTGTTATGCCCAGTGGTCCTTTGAAAAACACTACGGCGCTGACATTGGGTTCCACATGGAAAATCTCACGCATTTTGAAGCAATGCGACGAGAAGTAGAGAATCTGATCACGCAAGATCTATGCAAAGGGGGAGAGGGAAGATGAAAGACGTCACGTATGTGATGCCCGAGGTGGCCGAAAGGTCGTTTGACTCTCAATCGAATTGCGGGAATCGTGAAAACAATATGTAACGCGATTGTGTGGCTGCACTATGGGCCAATGCCCACGTATTGATTTCAATCATGCCTCCCAACTCCGATATGAGGATGTCAGAAAATGTCCATTTTCACACTCCGGAGAACGAAAATGACGTCTGCGCGACCATCGGATTTTAAAGCGATAGCGTCGGATTACTTTGATCAATTCATAGCGTCGGGGCAGCCATTTAGTGGGGTCAAAGGAGTCCCAATGACGAGTTTGCTCGAGGATTACCTCCAGGAGCATGAAATATATAAAGTCTCTTCCGCAGTAGACTTTTTAAATAAATGTGGATTTGGGTTGGTTTGTCAGGATGTTGATGAGAAATTGAATATATCTAGGCAATTTAGAAAGTTATGGATTGGAAAATCCACAAAAATTGTAAAGGGTATATTCCCTCTAATGCCTACGGAGCTCTATGCGTCAGTTTACATCTCAAATGATGACGCCGAAAAAATTGGAAAACTTGAATTAACCGCTTTCCCTTCTGCTTTTTAAGGGGAGTTTCATGATATGTCTGAAGAAACGATCCAGGTTATATTTCAACCGATCCAAAGTGCCAGCGGTCTACTTGGGTATCACGAGACTTTACTTTATACGAATTCGGCAGGCGTAAGTTTCTATTATTCTGCCAATCCTGGTGTCTCTGGAGCGAATTTACTCTTAGCCTTACGGGGAACGTTTTCTGCTATCCAGGCCGCACAGTCTGGACAAGAAACGACTTTCGGCACTATAACAACGGACGGAGGCGCCGTTAGTGACCTGTCCGCGGCCGCGTCGCAGCGGTTATTTGGTTCGCCAAGTTCTCCGTATTCTACGGTAACAGTAGCCAGCGGTGCAAATCTATCTCCAGCGTGGACGGATATTGGAAACGTATACAGTAACGTAGCTAACGCTGGAGTCCCTTACTCTCTCTTGACACAAAATTCCAACTCGGTCGCCAGTACTGCCCTTGTTGCAGCAGGGATAGAGTTGCCGCAGATTTCCCAAGGACAAAATTTGGGATTTTGGGCTCCTGGGGCTGAGAACATTTTACCGTTTGGGGGCGCCACCGGCGGAACGCAGCAGATCACGGACAATGATAATGGTTCGCCCGGCGGTAGTTCCGTTATGGTCTCAAATGATCCTGCTCAGAATCAAAGCTATACCGTTATTCAAACGGCATCCGATCAGCAAACGATAAACTTCACCGATCCGAAGGGAAACGTTCCAACCAGAGATACTTTGACAGAGAACGCCGACGGTTCGGTGGAAAGTGATATCACAGGTTTCAATCCCGACGGCTCTACGAAATACACCCAGACGCTCGCAATACAACCCTCTGGTTCAACTGTAGCATCGGTGTCCGGCATCGGATCTACTTTAAACCTAGACAATAGTACTATCGTTATATTTTCAATCTCCCAAATAGAGATAAGCGGCAACGGCGACACCATCACCGAAAACAACGCCGATGCGCTAACGGTCGATGGCGGCGGGAATTCGGTCTACGCGGGACCGGACGAATATCTCGAGATTGCCGGAACCGGTGGGAACTACGATAACGTCCATGGAGGCGACGACGTATCGGGGGACAAGACGGCAAACGGTCTGAACACCGGCATTGTCTTCGATTCGAACGTAGAAGCCAATATGTATGGCAGCGGTAACACCATCACCGAAAACAACGCCGATGCGCTAACGGTCGATGGTGGCGGGAATTCGGTCTACGCGGGACCGGACGAATATCTCGAGATTGCCGGAACCGGCGGGAACTACGATAACGTCCATGGAGGCGACGACGTATCGGGGGACAAGACGGCAAACGGCCTGAACACCGGCATTGTCTTCGATTCGAACGTAGAAGCCAATATGTATGGCAGCGGTAACACCATCACCGAAAACAACGCCGATGCGCTAACGGTCGATGGCGGCGGGAATTCGGTCTACGCGGGACCGGACGAATATCTCGAGATTGCCGGAACCGGCGGGAACTACGATAACGTCCATGGAGGCGACGACGTATCGGGGGACAAGACGGCAAACGGTCTGAACACCGGCATTGTCTTCGATTCGAACGTAGAAGCCAATATGTATGGCAGCGGTAACACCATCACCGAAAACAACGCCGATGCGCTAACGGTCGATGGCGGCGGGAATTCGGTCTACGCGGGACCGGACGAATATCTCGAGATTGCCGGAACCGGCGGGAACTACGATAACGTCCATGGAGGCGACGACGTATCGGGGGACAAGACGGCAAACGGTCTGAACACCGGCATTGTCTTCGATTCGAACGTAGAAGCCAATATGTATGGCAGCGGTAACACCATCACCGAAAACAACGCCGATGCGCTAACGGTCGATGGCGGCGGGAATTCGGTCTACGCGGGACCGGACGAATATCTCGAGATTGCCGGAACCGGCGGGAACTACGATAACGTCCATGGAGGCGACGACGTATCGGGGGACAAGACGGCAAACGGTCTGAACACCGGCATTGTCTTCGATTCGAACGTAGAAGCCAATATGTATGGCAGCGGTAACACCATCACCGAAAACAACGCCGATGCGCTAACGGTCGATGGCGGCGGGAATTCGGTCTACGCGGGACCGGACGAATATCTCGAGATTGCCGGAACCGGCGGGAACTACGATAACGTCCATGGAGGCGACGACGTATCGGGGGACAAGACGGCAAACGGTCTGAACACCGGCATTGTCTTCGATTCGAACGTAGAAGCCAATATGTATGGCAGCGGTAACACCATCACCGAAAACAACGCCGATGCGCTAACGGTCGATGGCGGCGGGAATTCGATCTACGCGGGACCGGACGAATATCTCGAGATTGCCGGAACCGGCGGGAACTACGATAACGTCCATGGAGGCGACGACGTATCGGGGGACAAGACGGCAAACGGTCTGAACACCGGCATTGTCTTCGATTCGAACGTAGAAGCCAATATGTATGGCAGCGGTAACACCATCACCGAAAACAACGCCGATGCGCTAACGGTCGATGGCGGCGGGAATTCGGTCTACGCGGGACCGGACGAATATCTCGAGATTGCCGAAACCAACGGGAGCTACGATAACGTCCATGGAGGCGACGACGTATCGGGGGACAAGACGGCAAACGGTCTGAACACCGGCATTGTCTTCGATTCGAACGTAGAAGCCAATATGTATGGCAGCGGTAACACCATCACCGAAAACAACGCCGATGCGCTAACGGTCGATGGCGGCGGGAATTCGGTCTACGCGGGACCGGACGAATATCTCGAGATTGCCGGAACCGGCGGGAACTACGATAACGTCCATGGAAGCGGCGACGCAGCGGGGGCAACGACCGCGAACGGACAGGGTGCGGGCATCATCCTCGATACGAACACCCAGGCGACGGTCTATGGCAACGGCGACACCATCACCGAGAATGCCGGCGATGCGCTCGGCGTTGGTGGTAATGGCAACACAATCTATGCCGGCGCAGACGAGTATCTCTTCGTTTCGGGAACCAACGGCGACTACGACACTATCTATGCCGGCAGCGACGCAGCAGGGGCAACGACCGCGAACGGACAGGGTGCGGGCATCACCCTCGATACGAACACCCAGGCGACGGTCTATGGCAACGGCGACACCATCACCGAGAATGCCGGCGATGCGCTCGGCGTTGGTGGTAATGGCAACACAATCTATGCCGGCGCAGACGAGTATCTCTTCGTTTCGGGAACCAACGGCGACTACGACACTATCTATGCCGGCAGCGACGCAGCAGGGGCAACGACCGCGAATGGACAGGGTGCGGGCATCACCCTCGATACGAACACCCAGGCGACGGTCTATGGCAACGGCGACACCATCACCGAGAATGGTGGCGATGCGCTCGGCGTCGGTGGTAATGGCAACACAATCTATGCCGGCGCAGACGAGTATCTCTTCGTTTCGGGAACCAACGGCGACTACGACACCATCTATGCCGGCAGCGACGCAGCAGGGGCAACGACCGCGAACGGACAGAGCGCGGGGATTACCCTCGATGCGAATACCCAGGCGACCGTTTATGGCAACAATGACACGATTACAGGGAATACGGATGCTGCGCTGACGATTGACGGCACCGGCGACACGGTCAGCAATGGCAATGGCAGCACACTGACCCTTTCTAATGCCAGCAATAACAGCTTCACGCCGGGTAGCAACGCTACCATCAATATTGGAGGCGGGTCGAACAATAACAAATTCAATATGGCCGGCACTGGGGATACCGTTGTTGACGACGGGTCGAACAATACGTTCAACGGGGCGATCGCCGGTGCCAATGACGAGACGTTTGCTTTTGGCGACAATAGCAGCGGCAATGTCGTCACCGGGAGCAACCTCACCGTCCATCTCGGGAACGATCTGAGCCTGACCGTGACGGGCAGCAATGACACCTTCACCGGCGGCGATGGTGACACGCTGGACATTACCGGCTCGGACGACACGGTGGATACCGACCATGCCCTCGTGACGTTTTCGGGCTCGCACGACAAGGTGATTGGAACGGGTGACGAGCAAAGTGGCGGTGTCTACACCTACACGACCACCTACGTCACGACCTATACGTATACGGTCTTCTATGGCCTGGACGCGGACGTCACTAAGCCGGTGAACGCCATCGGCCAATACGACCTGTCGCATGGGCTGTCCGCGGACACCGCGGACACGGCCTGGAGCCTGGACGAACAGGCCATTCGTGCCGGCACCAACGTTCCTGGTGCCGTGGCGCCGTCCTTGTTGGTCGGCGGCTTGGTTGACAGTCGCCATCCTGTCACGTGGAGCTTTACCGAGACGGCGCCCCGAGGCGTACCGCTCTATGGAGGCACCATCCAAGGGACGTATCAGGCCGCAGTGGAACAGGCGATCGACACATGGTCCAAGGCCTCCGGCATCGATTTCGAACAGGTTGCGGACTCGGCCTCGTCCGACATCCGTATCGGGTGGGGGAACCTCGATACCGCGGATAGCGGTGTCGCCGGCGTCACCCTACTCAGGGCCAGTGAGGGGAGCCTGCGTCCCGGTACGATGATCGAGCTTGAAAATCCCTTGCAGGACCCGTTGACGCAGACGCGTGCCGGAGCCTTTACCTACGCGGGGAGTTCGGTCGGGCTTGAGCAACTCGCCCTGCACGAGATCGGCCATGCGCTCGGATTGGCCGAAAGCGCCAACCCGACCTCGATCATGTATCCGGAGTTGAGCGCGCGCAACGTGACCCTCAGCGCCTCGGACAGGTCCGAGATCGCTGCGCTCTACCCCACGGCCCGCGACGCGGCCGCCACCTCTTCGATGATACAGGCCATCGCGTCATTCACCGGCACGGCGGCACCGGCCCACACGTCCGTGCTCTGTCCTCCGAGCAGCGCAGAACCACTCCTCAGCGTCCCGGCGCACACATCATGAAACGGGAGGCAGCCACGGCACCCGACCTTCATGCCGCCAGATACACGAAGCCAAACCAGGTGCCCGATTTCATCCAAAAATGCGAAGTCATTCTGAAAAGAGACCCCACTCACCTCCAAGCAATGCAGGTGCTGGGAACATTCTACGCTCAACAACAACAGCTTGACAGGGCCATTCCGCTCCTGCGCGTTGCCCAGGAGCGAGATCCCAATAATCCGGCGGGCTTCAATAATCTTGGAATGGCCTTGCAAGGGGCTGGCGAACATGATGAAGCGATCTTCTGCTTCCGAAAAGCGATCGAACTGCGCCCATCCTACGTGATGGCACTGAGTAACTTGGGTACTGCCCTTGCCAAGCAAGGGAACCATGAAGCTGCGATTCAGTCTTACCGGGACGCACTTTCGATAACGCCTAATGATCCCGTTGTTCTCAATAATCTTGGGACAGCCCTGCGGTCCACCGGGCGCACCAAAGAGGCGGTTCTCGAATTTCAAGCGGCTCTTACGTACGCACCCGAGTTCGTTCAGGCCCGACTTAGCCTGGCCATTTCGCTCAGTGACCTTGACCGCCTCGAGGAGGCAATCGCCTGTTACCGAACCATAATACTGCAAGACAATACGAACTTTTCTGTCCATTTCAACCTGGCAGAGCTGCACCAGAAAGCCGGGCAGTACGATGCCGCGATTCGTCATTTCAAATCTGCCTGTGCATTGAAACCTGCCGACGCGATGCCCCACTTCAAATTGGGGGTTGTTTTACAAGAGCTCGGTGACCTCGATGTGGCAATTGATTATTTTCGGCACGCCATAGATATTGCTACTAACTGTCCACGATATTACCTGGCTCTTGCTCAAGCCACTAAGCTGGACGCGGACGACTCCCACTTTTTAGCGATGCAACGATTGGTCGAGGATTCCTCACTCAGTGACAGTGATCGCACTGATCTGCACTTTGCCCTCGGGAAGGCCTTTTCGGATCTCGGAGCGCATCAGCTCTCATTCGACCATTTTCTCACAGGCAACAGGGTGCGTCGCCGCTACCTGACGTACGACGAGAAACCTGCAATCAATCGCGCGAAGCAGCTATGCCAGTCCGTATCGGCCGATACTATCAGAGAGTTCGCCAAGACTGGTCATTCCTCTTCGCTTCCCATCTTTATCATCGGAATGCCGCGTTCCGGCTCGACATTGGTCGAGCAGGTTCTGGCCAGTCATCCCGAAGTGTATGGCGCTGGCGAAATAAGCACTCTCTTCGACACATTTCGTTCTGCAGCATCAAAATTCGATCGATGGCAATCGGTGTCGCCGTTGGAAAACCTGACAGCTGCAGAACGAATGTCTATTTCAGAAGATTATCTCGGTCGGCTTCATAAACTGGTGTCCAATTGGACGCGGCCGCAGACACCAACACGAATTATTAATAAGACGCTGAGTAACTACCAACACATAGCACTCATTTACGCACTATTTCCGAATGCGCGGATTATTCATACGGTTCGAGATCCGATCGACACATGTCTATCATGTTTTTCTACCTTCTTTCATTCTCAAGATTTTACCTTTGATCTGGGAGAATTGGGAAGGCGCTATCGCAGTTACAGAGAATTGATGGATCATTGGCATCGGATACTTCCCAGCGGCACGATTTACGACGTGCGTTACGAAGAGGTCGTCGAAGATCTTGAACAGAATGCACGATCACTGATTGCATATTGCGGCCTCACCTGGGACGACGCTTGTCTGAACTTTCACAAGGCGAAACGGCCTGTTAGAACCGCAAGTGTACAGCAAGTAAGAAAGCCAATCTATCGGAGTTCAGTCGGACGCTGGCGACCGGATGATGCGGTTTTGCGCCCGTTACTCGACGGACTCGGAAGCTATCGCAGGGGTGCTTTGGAAGGAGTGTGACCTCACCACCCGTCAGTTTCATCCGGACGCTCATAATGACGGCATTGGCTGGCGGAATTGGAGGAGTCTGACGATACGCCGCAGACCGCGGGTCAGGTTCGCGGGCTGGCGGCGTGGGCTTTTTTTCGTCCATAGGCGAATGGGTCGTGGCATCCCACAGGCCGGTGGAGACGGCGAAATACAGGGCGATGCTCATTACCAGCACCAGTCGGCCAAGACGTTCGGGCGTACGCAATTGACTGTGTTCGAGGCCGAAACCGTGCGACTTGCAGTCGGAGAACATCGCTCGATGCCCCATCGGGCGCTGATACCGGCGCCCCATACCGATAGGCAACTCTGGATGTGATGGGGTCGTAAGTGAAAGCCGTGGCGGAAAAGTGGGGCAACAGCACGTCCGTCCGCATCCCAGCGCCGGTCATGGCTGCAGAGGGACTGAAGTTGGATCAGTCGCTCGATGTTCGCGAGGAAAGCGGGCGCGTGGGACAAGGGCACCGCCGCCGCCGATGTGAAACGGAATGTTACGCCACACGATTCGGTCGCCGTCCGCCAAACCGGACGCCAAAGTTGCCCTCATCCCCGCTTCCTGCCATGCAGGCGCCATGACCAAGGAGCAGGATTTCGAGATCTTCCTGGCCGCCGCCCCGGGCCTGGAAGACGTGCTGTGCGGCGAGGTACGGCTCAAGGGCTTCAAGCAACCCCGGGCCGTGCCCGGCGGCGTCGTCATCCGGGGCGGCTGGCCGGAGGTCTGGCGCGCTAATCTGTGGGTCCGCGGCGCCGGCCGCGTCCTGGCGAGGATCGAATCCTTCCCCGTCACCCACCTCGCGCAGCTCGACCGCCGCGCCCGCCGCGTGCCCTGGGCCGAAATCCTCCGCCCCGACATCCCCTTCCGGGTCGAGGCCTCCTGCGCCGGTTCGCGCATCTACCACGCCGGCGCGGCGGCCGAGCGGATCGAAACCGCCATCCGCGAAACCCTCGGCGCCCCCCACGCGCCGGATGCCGGCATCCTGGTGCGTGCGCGCATCGAACAGGATCTCTGCACCATCAGCGTCGACACCTCGGGCGACCTGCTGCACCGGCGCGGACACAAGCAGGCCGTCAACCGCGCGCCGCTGCGCGAAACCATGGCGTCGCTCTTCCTGCTGCAATGCGGCTATAACGGCGCCGAACCGGTGCTCGATCCCATGTGCGGTTCCGGCACCTTCGTCATCGAGGCCGCGGAAATCGCCTCCCGCCTCAATCCCGGCCGCTCCCGTCATTTCGCCTTCGAACAGCTCGCCACCTTCGACGCCGAGGCCTGGCAGCGCATGCGCGACGTGAAAAGCGCACGCATGCCTGCCGCCCGCTTCTACGGCAGCGACCGCGACGCCGGCGCCATCGTCATGAGCCAGGCCAACGCCGAACGCGCCGGCGTCGCCGCCTGCACCGAATTCCGCGTCGCCACCATCAGCGACCTCGCCCCGCCCGCCGGCCCGCCCGGCCTCGTCATCGCCAACCCGCCCTACGGCACCCGCATCGGCGACAAACAGACCCTGGCGCCCCTCTATCGTACCCTCGGGCAGACCCTGTTGCGCCGCTTTGCCGGCTGGCGCGTCGGCATCGTCACCAGCGAACCCTCCCTGGCCTACGCCACCGGACTGCCCTTCCTGCCCACCACCGCGCCGGTCCCGCATGGCGGGCTGCGCGTGTCCTTGTTCCGGACCGCGCCGCTGTAACCGCCCAGGTCGCTACCCAGGGCGCTGCCCCGGCCCCCGCCGAAGGCCGGCGGCCTTCGAAACCCGGTTCTGGCTACTCCCGCGCCCGCAAGGCCTGTTCCAGAATCCCCATCCCCTCGTCGATCAGCGCGTCCGACGCGGTCAGCGGCACCAGAATGCGCACCGTCTCGCCCTGCACCCCGCATGACAGCACGATCAGCCCCAGCTCCGCCGCCCGGTTGCAGATCGCGGCGGCGCCGCCCGCGCGCACCGCGCCGTCCGGCCCCTCCAGGATATCGAACCCGATCATCGCCCCCGGCCCGCGCGGCGCGCCGAACGCCACCAGGTCCGCCCGGCCGCGCCACGCCTCCAGCGTTGTGCGAAGGCGCGCGCCGATCGCGCGGGCCCGCTCCACCAGCCCTTCTTCTTCAATCACGTCCAGCACCGCCAGCGCGGCGGCGCAGGCGACCGGCGCCCCGGCATAGGTGCCGCCCAGCCCTCCGGGCCCGACCGCATCCATGATCGCCGCCCGCCCGATCACCCCCGACAGCGGAAATCCCCCGCCCAGCGACTTCGCGACACAGACCAGGTCCGGCGCCACCCCCGACAAGGCGATGCCGAACAGGCTCCCCGTCCGGGCGAAGCCCGTCTGCACCTCGTCGGCAATCAGCACGATCCCATGTCTGTCGCAGACCGCGCGCAGGGCCCGCAGCAATTCGGGCGGCGCCACGCGGAACCCGCCCTCGCCCTGCACCGGTTCGATGATGATGGCGGCCACCTGCTCCGGCGCGATGTCGGCGGCAAAGACCAGCTCCAGCGCCCGCAGACTGTCCGCCACGCCGATCCCGCCGGCAGGGAAGGGGACATGGAAGATCCCCGCCGGCATGGTGCCGAACGGCGCCTTGTACGGCGTCACCTTGCCGGTCAGGGCCGAGGCTAGCAGCGTGCGCCCATGAAACCCGCCGGCAAAGGCGATCACCCCGCTCCGCCCGGTGGCCGCCCGGGCGATCTTCACCGCGTTCTCGGTCGCCTCGGCGCCGGTGGAAAACAGGATGGTCTTGGCCGGGCCGGGAAAGGGCGCCAGCGCGTTCAGCCGCTCGGCCAGCGCGATATAGGGCTCATAGGGCGCCACCTGAAACGCGGTATGGGTAAACAGCGCCATCTGCCGCTGCACCGCATCCATCACCTTGGGATGCCGATGCCCGACATTCAGCACCGCGATCCCGCCCGCGAAGTCGATGAAGCGCCGGCCCTCCACATCCCACAGCTCGGCATTCTCCGCCTTCGCGGCATGAATCGCTGTGGCGCTCGCCACGCCGCGCGGCACGGCGGCCGCGCGCCGGGCCAGAAGATCGGAATTGCTCGGTGCCATCGCTCTTAATCCCTGCAAGACGAGCCGCCACGCGGCCGGACTGTCCGGCTTCTACGTCCTGCCGCGCCGGCGCGGGAGACGCCGAGTTGGCGACACTGGTGACGTCCGGTCACCATCCTCCACCGGACCGCCCGCCGCGAACCGCGCAACCCGCACGCCCGATATGTGCCCAATATGCGCCCAATATGCGATGACGAAATCGAATCCCTGCTGATGCAGAAAACGAACTACGAGGAACCGGCCTTCCGCGGCCGCGCCGGAACCTGGTTCCGGGTCGTTTGTCACGAGAATTTGTTCCGGACTTCGCGACCTTACCATCTTGTAAACGTGTACCGTTTCAAAACAACATGGCGGCGAATGCCGGGGGCAGCACCTCTGGGGCGACACCCCCGGCAACCGTAAGACCAAGACGCACAAGCCGCTTTCCAAATCCCCGTCACGCAACCCCCTACGCCGCAACCAGCAAGACGACCTCCCGTTTGATGGGCCCGGCGCCCGGCACCGGTCTTCTCTTCGACGATGTCCTGACGACCCAAGAACAATAATCTCACCGTCCGGCGGCTCCCGGCCGTCCGGATATTCAGCCCCCTCGCGATACCGCAAGACCCACAGGCATGATGTTCACCAGATCGCTCGCCCTTCTGGCGCGCTACGCGTTGATCGCGTCGGCGTTGCTGGGTTTTTTCGCCGGCCGTCCCGCCCACGCGCAATATCGCGGCCCGATCTCCGCCACCGCCCCGACCTTCTCGCTCGACACGCCCACCGCCTATGAAAACACGCCCTTCACGCCGCCGGTCGAGCACATGTACCAGCCCTGGGCCAACCTGGTGAAGGACCTGAACCGGCGGGGCATCGGCATCGTCGTCGATTATACCAGCGAAAGCGCGCTCGCCCTGGATGGCGGCAATGCCGGCGACGCCGGATACGCCCATCAGATCGGCGTCGAACTCGACCTGGACTGGAGCAAGCTGGTCGGCTGGCGCGGCTTTACGACCCATGCGGTGGCGGTCAACCGCGCCGGTCACAACATGGCCGCCGATTTCGGCGACCGGTCCCTGAACGGGTTTCAGGAAATCTATGGCGGCGGCGGCAATGTCGGCGTCCACCTGGTCTATGTCTACGGCACGCAGGATCTGTGGGGCGGACGGCTGCAGATCGCGGCGGGCAAGATGCCGGTCAATATCGATTTCTCCGCCTCGCCTTTGTTCTGTACCTTCATGAACAAATCGATGTGCGGCAACCCGAAATCCCTGACCCGCGGCGACCCGGGCTACGGCACCTATCCCGGTTCGACCTACGGCACGCGCTTTCGCCTCTGGCCCATGCACGGCATGTATGTTCAGGCGGGCCTGTACGGCGTCAATCCGGATCTCAACACCAACAGATATGACCGCACCGGCTTCAATTTCAGCACCAATCGCTATACGGGCATCTATGTCCCGGTCGAATTCGGGCTGATTCCCACCTTCGGGCCGCACAACCTGGTCGGGCACTACAAATTCGGCGTCGCCTATGACGACGCGAACTATGCCGACAATTATCTCGACATCTACAACAACCCCGCCCCCCTGACCAGAAAGCCCTTCCGCACCGACAACGGCAAGACCCAGATCTGGGTCGAGGGCGACCAGATGCTGATCCGCAACGGGCACGGCCCGCTGAACGGGCTCTATGTCATGGCCGGCCTGGTCCGCAACGATCCCAGGACCAGCGCCTATCTGTACCAGTTCTACGGCGCGCTGGTCGACCGGGGCATATTCCACTCCCGTCCGCAGGACACGTTCGGCATCGAACTGTCACGCACCACCGCCAGCCCCGACCTCGTCGCCGCCCAGCGGATCGATTACGCGCTGGGCAGAAAACTGCCCGGCAACACCACCTATCCGCAAAGCCACCTGACGGTGCTCGAAGTCACCTATAGTTTTCACGTCACACGCGGCCTGTCCATGCAGCCGGACTACCAGCGCATCATGCGCCCCAACCTGCAGCGCAACAAACCGGCAATCGACGCGATCGGTCTCAAGGTGCACGCGGTATTCTAATTCCCGCCACGGACCCCGCGGGGCCCGTGGCGTCCCGCCCTCAGAACGAGCGGATGCGGCTGCGCGGCGGCCGCGGCCCGCGCGGCCCCTGACCTTGGCCTTGGTCCTGGCCCTGCGCCCCGTCGCCGCGCCCGCGCGGTCCCTGTTCCTTCAGGGCCGGCGCGGCCGCCAGTTCGGCCTCCAATTGCCGGATCCGCTTCTGCACGCTCTCGCGCAGGGTCGGGGCGGTATGCGACTTCATCGCCGCCAATGTCTCGCGCAGGTCACGCAACTGCTTCTGCTTTTCCGCGTGCGTACGCCGGATCGGCTGGTTGTCGGACATCTGGCCGTGGAATGCGCGCATGATGGTCGTCCATTCAATCAGTAAGTCGTTAGTGAGTACAATCGGTAAAAAACAAACAACGTTCGGCTAGCACACGGGGCCGGGGCCCGAATTGTCACGGATCAAGGCGCGGGCTCGTCTCCTGGCCGGCACATGGCGCCGTCCGCGATCGGATGCCCCCCTGCGTCTATAACGCGTCTATAAGGGGACGTGCCTGTCCGGCGTTCCACACATCTACGCCCCAGAACGCCTACGTCCAGAAACGTCTACGTCCCAGAACGCCTGCGTCCCAGACTACCGCTCCAGACCACGCCCTCCGGACGGCGCGGTCCAGGCTGCGCCGCTCAGACCGCGTTCTGTTTCAGGATGGCGCCCAGCGCGTCGACCAGGATCCCGCACTCCGTGTCGGTCCCGACCGTGATGCGCAGCCACGCCGCGATCCTGGGGGTCCTGAAATGCCGCACGATGATCGACCGCTCCCGCAGGGCAGCGGCCAGAAAGGCGGCATCACGATCAGGATGGCGGACAAACACGAAATTCGCCTGCGAAGGCAGAACCTCGAACCCCAGGTCCCTCAGGCCGGATGTCAGCCTGATGCGTGATTGTATGATCTTTCCCGTGGTCCGTGCAAGCCATTCCCGGTCCGCGATCGCCGCCGCCGCCCCCGCCTGCGCCAGCCGGTCCAGCGGATAGGAATTGAAACTGTCCTTCACCCGGTTCAGCGCCTCGACCAGTTCGGCCTGGCCGATCGCATAGCCCACGCGCAACCCCGCCAGCGCGTGCGATTTCGACAGGGTGCGGATCACCAGCAGGTTCGGAAAATGCCGCACCAGCGGGATCGCGCTGTCCGCGCCGAAATCGACATAGGCCTCGTCGATCACCACCACCCGGTCCGGATGCGCCCGCAGCAGCGTCTCGATCCGCCCCAGCCCCAGCGCGATGCCGGTGGGCGCGTTTGGGTTCGGCAGCACGATCCCCGCGCACGGGCGCAGATAATCCGCCACCTCGATCCGCATCGCGTCGTCCAACGGCACCGGTTCGTGCGCAATGCCGTACAGCCCGCAATAGACCGGATAGAAACTATACGTGATGTCCGGCGTCAGCAGCGGCCCCTCATGCTGCAGCAGCGCATGGAACGCATGGGCCAGCACCTCGTCCGACCCGTTGCCGACGAAGATCTGGTCCATCTCCACGCCATGGGCCCGGGCGATCGCGGCGCGCAGCCCCTCCGACGTCGGATCCGAATACAGCCGCAGCGTGTCGTCGGTGGCCGCCCGAATCGCCTCCAGCGCCCCCGGCGGCGGCCCATAGGGCGATTCGTTGGTGTTCAGCTTGATCAGGTTCGTCAGTTTCGGCTGCTCGCCCGGCACATAGGGCGTCAGCTTGTGGACGACGGGGCTCCAGAAACGGCTCATGTCAGATTCCGCGGCTCAAACGACCGCTCCTTACTAGAATATCCCGCCCCCCGGCGAAACAGACCAGGGCGAAGCAAACGCACACGAAACAGACCCGGGCGAAACACACCCGGGCAAAACGGGCCCGGACGCAACGGGCCCGGGGCGGATCAGGCCCGGGCGATCAGGCGGGCCGCCGCCGCGGCATCAGCGCCACGATGGCGGCCTGCCCCTGGCGTTCGGCGATGCTCCGCGCGCTGTTGCCCTCGCCGTCGCGCCGGTCCGGATCGGCTCCGCATTCCAGCAGATAGGCCACCATCGGCGTGCGGTTGAACATGGTGGCGAACATCAGCGGCGTCCGTCCCACCAGGTTCGGCGCGTCGATCTCCGCCCCGGCCGCCACCAGCCGCCGCGCCACCGCCACTTCGCCCTTGAAGGCCACGCCGGCCAGCGCCGTCGCCCCCTTGTCGTCGCGCAGATCCACCTGAGCCCCGCCCTCCAGCAGGCACGACACGGTCTCCAGATGGCTGTTGTACGCCGCCAGGATCAGCGCCGGATAACCGCGCCCATCCCGGGTGTCCGGGTCCATCCCCGCCTGCAGGAACTGCGCCACCAGGTCGGCCTGCCCGTCGCGCGCCGCGTCCAGAAAAAGCTGGGCAATCTCCTCCGGGCTGTAGCGCGGCGTCTCGCCGGGCGGCGGGGCAGGGGACGTATCGCTCAGGGACGTATCGCTGGGGGACGTATCGCTCGGAGACGTATTGCTCGGGGGCGTATTGCTCGGGGGGGCATCGTTCATCGTAACCTCACCAGGGACCATGCCGGGCGGCTGGTCCCGCCGGCTCTTCCTACACCGACCCTACAACTTGCGGCGCCGCGGCGCGAGGCACCTCCCGTGTGGCGGCGAAATCGCGGCATTCCCCATGGCCCAGCGTCACGAACCGCCCGGGCTCCAGTCCCTCGGCGGCGCAGGCGGCGGCCAGCCGGCTCAGCGGCTCGCCGATCGGCTCGTCCGTCAGGCGGAACGTGCCGAAATGCATCCCCACCGCCTGCCGCGCCTCCAGCGCGCGAAACGCCGCCACCGCCTCCTCGGGCGTGGTATGGACGTCCGCCATCAGAAAGCGCGGCTCGTACGCGCCGACCGGCAGCAGCGCGATGTCCGGCGCGCCCAGCCGCGCGCGGATGCGCCCCCAATGGCGCCCATGCGCGCTGTCCCCGGCGAAGAAGATCGCCGGCGCCTGCGCCGCCCCCGGCGACGCGGGCCGGATGTCGAACCCGCCCCACAACGCGCGATCGCGGTCGAAGGGCGTGCGGGCCGATCCGTGCCGCGCAGGCGTGCAGGTCACGCGCAGCCCCCGGACCGCACTCTCTTCCCACCAGTCGCACTCGATGACGTCGCGCAACCCGGCCTTGCGCAGATGTCGCGCATTGCCCACCGGGGTCATCACCCGCGGCGCGTCCCGTTCGGCGAAGAAGGCCAGGCTCGGCAGGTCCATATGGTCGTAATGGCAATGCGAGACCAGGATCAGATCCACCCGCGGCAGCGCCGCCATGCTGCGCCCGGGCGGCCGCACCCGCCGCGGCCCGGCCCAGCGCACCGGCGAACAGCGCGCCGAGAACACCGGATCGGTCAGGATCGTCACATGCGACCCGTCGCCCGCCGGGACCCGCAGCAGAAAGCTGCTATGCCCGATGAAGGTGATCCGCGCATGCCCCGCTTCGGGCGGGGCGTGCGGGTCGCCCGCCGGCGCCGGGTTCTCCAGCCGGTCGGGCCAGCCGCTCGGCCGCCCGCGCCGCGCCCATTGCCAGCGCAGGATCGACAGCAGCCCGATCCGCGGCAACGCCCGCTCCGGCGCCCCGTCCGGCACCAGGTCGGCGGGGTTGAAGAACCGGCGCCCGTCGCAATGATCCGATATGGGCAGATCCGATGCAGGCAGATCCGACATGGGCAAACTGGCAGGCGGCATCCGGGAACCTCCCAAGGCAACGCCAACTATGCGCGCGCCCGGCTGGCGCGTAAACGCGCGCCGCCGCGTGGCCGTCTCCCGCGGCGCGCCGTATCGGCCACCCGCGCGCGGGTTCGCCCGGTCGAGCACTCGTGAAGATCGGGGGCTGGAATCCCACGCCTACCCGGCCTCTAATGCGCGCGAGACACGAGTTTCGTGCCGCCAGGTGGCTTGCCCCCGGTGGGACGTCATGAGATTGTGCGGCGAAAATTCATCCGGCCCAGGCGGCCTATGCCGCGGCCGGATGACAAAAAAATGACGATCAGGGTCCCCTCGCGGGGCAATTCCCCTTCCTCGGCGCCGAAGCATGCCCGCGTGTGCGGGAATGAACCGCGCGCGGCGCAAGGGACCGTGGGACATGGCCCTGGTCGGCTTTAAGACGGGGCAACAAAATGGAGAAGGCGGCTTAATGCGTTCCATACACACCCAGCCAGTTCGGGCCTTTGAAGGCGGGGCGGCGGGTCCGTCCGCCCAGGACCTGCTGTGCATCAACACCATCCGCACCCTTTCGATGGACGGCGTCCAGAAGGCGAATTCCGGCCATCCGGGCACGCCGATGGCCATGGCCGCCCCGGCCTACGCGCTGTGGCAGAACGTCCTGAATTACGATCCGGCCGATCCGCTGTGGCCCAACCGCGACCGCTTCGTGCTGTCGATCGGCCACGCCTCGATGCTGATCTACTCGCTGATCTACCTGGCCGGCGTCCGCGACGTGAAGCACGGCACCGTGCTCGACGCCCCGTCCCTGACTCTGGAGGACCTCAAGCAGTTCCGCCAGCTCGACTCGCGCACCCCGGGCCACCCGGAATATCACCACACCGCCGGCGTCGAAACCACGACCGGCCCGCTGGGCCAGGGCTGCGGCAACTCGGTCGGCATGGCGATCGCCGAAAAATGGCTGGCCAACCGCTTCAACAAGCCGGGCTTTCCGCTGTTCGACTATCATGTCTACACCTTCTGCGGTGACGGCGACATGATGGAAGGCGTGGCCAGCGAGGCCGCGTCCACCGCCGGCCACCTGCGCCTGGGCAACCTGACCTGGGTGTACGACAGCAACCGCATCTCGATCGAAGGCTCGACCGACATCGCCTTCACCGAAAACGTGCAGAAGCGGTTCGAGGGCTATGGCTGGCACGTGCTCGAGGTCAAGGACGCCAACGACCTGCCGGCTTTCCAGGCCGCGCTGGCCGATGCCAAGGCCGAGACCGGCCGCCCGACGCTGATCATCGTGCATTCCGTCATCGGCTGGGGCGCGCCCAAGAAGGCCGGTACCGCCGCCGCCCACGGCGAACCCCTGGGGGGCGAGGAAATCCGCGGCGCCAAGAAGGCCTATGGCTGGCCCGAGGACCAGAGCTTCTTCGTCCCCGACGGCGTGCTGCACCATTTCCAGCAGGGCCTGGGCGCGCGCGGCGCCGCCGCCTCCAAGGCGTGGAAGGACCTGTACGCCGCCTACGCCAAGGAATATCCCGAACTGGCGGCCGAACTGGCCGACATCCTGTCCGGCACGCTGCCGGCCGGCTGGGACAAGGACATCCCGGTCTATGAGGCGAATCCCAAGGGCATCGCCACGCGCCAGAGTTCGGGCGAGGTCCTGAACGCGATCGCCCCGAACTTCCCCTGGCTGATCGGCGGCTCGGCCGACCTGTCGCCCTCGACCAAGACCAACCTCACCTTCCAGGGCGCCGGCTCCTTCCAGCCGCCCGAATGGAACGGCTCCTATGGCGGGCGCAACCTGCATTTCGGCGTGCGCGAACACGCGATGGGCTCGATCTGCAACGGCATCTCGCTGGCCGGCATCCGCGCCTACTGCTCGGGCTTCCTGATCTTCTCCGATTACATGAAGCCGCCGATCCGCCTTTCGGCGCTGATGAACCAGCCGGTCATCTACATCTTCACGCACGACTCGATCGGCGTGGGCGAGGACGGGCCGACCCACCAGCCGATCGAACAACTGGCGCAGCTCCGCGCCACCCCCGGCGTCACCACGATCCGTCCCGGCGACGCGAACGAGGTCGCCGAGGCCTGGCGCACCATCCTGCCGATGACCGGGCGTCCGTCGGTGCTGATCCTCAGCCGCCAGAACCTGCCCACCCTCGACCGCACGGTCTACGCGCCGGCCTCCGGCCTGGCCAAGGGCGCCTATGTGCTGGCCGATAGCGACGGCACGCCCGACGTCATCCTGATGGCCACCGGCAGCGAGGTCTCCCTCGTGGTCCAGGCCTATGAGACGCTGAAGGCCGAAGGCGTGAAGGTCCGCGTGGTCTCCATGCCGTCCTGGGACCTGTTCGAGGCCCAGCCCAAGGCGTATCGCGACAGCGTCCTGCCCCCGTCCGTCACCGGCCGCGTCGCGGTCGAAATGGCCGCGCCGATGGGCTGGGACCGCTATGTCGGCCTCACCGGCGCCATCATCGCCATGCAGGGTTTCGGTGCCTCGGCCCCCGCCGGCGAATTGCTGAAGAAATTCGGCTTCACCGTCGACGCCGTGCTGGCCGAGGCCCGCAAGCAGGCGGCCAAGGCGTGATGTCCGGCCGGGGCGCCCGCCACGGTACGGCGGGCGCCCCGGCGCATTTTTTGACGTTTCGCGACTGATGACTAGATAAGGCGGGGGTTCGGCCGGCCGGCCGGGTACAACCCGCTGCGACACCGAAGGAGCAACACCATGAACGTCGTGCAGAAGACGGGTGTTCACGGCACCACCAATCCGCTGAAGACGCTGGAATCGTTCGGCCAATCCCCCTGGCTGGACTTCATTCAGCGCTCCTATACGGAAAATGGCAGCCTGAAGAAGCTCGTTGACGAGGACGGCCTGAAGGGCGTCACGTCCAACCCCGCCATCTTCCAGAAGGCCATGGGGCAGGGCACCGACTACGATGCCCAGTATAAGGACATCCTGGCCCATCGCATCGTCGATGCCGGCACCCTGTACGAAACCATGGCCATCGACGACATCAAGGCGGCGACCAAGGTCCTGTACCCGGTCTACGAGGCGACCAAGGGCCTGGACGGGTATGTCAGCCTCGAAGTCTCCCCCTACCTGGCGCGCGACACCCACGGCACGGTCGAAGAGGCCCGCCGCCTGTGGAAGGCCGTCGACGCCCGGAACCTGATGATCAAGATCCCCGGCACCGACGAGGGCGCGCCCGCGGTGCGCACCGTGATCGCCGACGGGCTCAGCATCAACGTCACCCTGCTCTTCTCGCTCGACGCGTACAAGAAAGTGCTCGAAGCCTATATCGCGGGGCTCGAGGACCGGCACGCCAAGGGCCTGCCCGTCAGCGGCATCGCCAGTGTCGCCTCCTTCTTCGTCAGCCGCATCGACGGCAAGATCGACAAGAAGATCGACGACCGCATCGCCGCCGGCGACAAGGATGCCGAGGCGCTGAAGGCCCTGCGCGGCAAGGTCGCCATCGCGAACGCCAAGATGGCCTACCAACACTGGCTCGACGTCACCGCCTCCCCCCGCTGGCAGGCGCTCGCCGCCCTGGGCGCGCAGCCGCAGCGCCTGCTGTGGGCCAGCACGGGCACCAAGGACAAGGCCTACAGCGACGTGCTGTATGTCGAGGAACTGATCGGCCCCGACACCGTCAACACCATCCCGCCCGCCACGTTCGACGCCTTCCGCGACCACGGCAAGGCCCGCGCCTCGCTGACCGAGGACGTCGAGGGCGCGCGCCACGTGATGGCCGAGGCCGAGCGGCTGGGCCTGGATCTCGACGGCGTCACCACCAGCCTGGTGAATGAAGGCGTCGCCTCCTTCGCCGATGCCTTCGACGACCTGCTCGGCACCGTCGCGGCCAAGCAGACCGCCCTGCTGGGCAACGCGCTGGTCAAGACCACCCTGTCCCTGCCCGCCGACCTGGACAAGGCGGTCAAGGCCAGCCTCGACGCCTGGCGCAAGGACGGCACGGTCCGCCGCCTCTGGGCGCGCGACGCCACGGTCTGGACCGGCAAGGACGAAGCCGAATGGCTCAAATGGCTCGACATCGTCGAGGACCGCCTGGCCGACCTGCCGGCGCTCGAAGCCTTCCAGGCCGAAGTGAAGCAGAAGGGCTTCAAGGACATCCTGCTGCTCGGCATGGGCGGCTCCAGCCTCGGGCCCGAAGTGCTGTCCGAAACCTTCGGCAAGCATGACGGCTTCCCGCATCTCCACGTGCTCGACAGCACCGATCCGCAGCAGATCCGCGCGTTCGAGAAGAAGATCGACCTGGCGAACACGCTCTTCATCGTCTCGTCCAAGTCGGGCGGCACGCTCGAGCCGAACATCCTCAAGGCCTATTTCTTCGACGCGGCCAGGAAAGTGCTGGGCGACAAGGCCGGTTCGCACTTCGTCGCGGTGACCGACCCCGGCTCGCACATGGAAGCGGTCGCCAGGCAGGACGGCTTCTGGAAGATCTTCTACGGCGAGAAGCAGATCGGCGGCCGCTATTCCGTGCTGTCCAATTTCGGCATCGTCCCGGCCGCCGCCGCCGGCGTGCCGCTCAAGCTGTTCCTCGAGTCCGCGCTGCACGGGGTCAAGGCGTCGGCCGCCTCGGTGCCGCCGGCGCATAATCCGGGCGTGCAGCTCGGCACCGTGCTGGGCGTCGCCGCGACCCAATTCGGCCGCGATAAGGTGACGATCGTCGCCTCGCCCGCGATCTACGATCTCGGCGCCTGGCTGGAACAGCTCCTGGCGGAATCGACCGGCAAGGTCGGCAAGGGCCTGATCCCGATCGACGACGAAACGCTGGGCGCGCCCGCGCTCTACGGTTCGGACCGCGTCTTCGCCTATCTGCGCCTGGCCACCCATCCCAGCGCCGAACAGGACGAGGCGATCCGCGCCCTGGCCGCCGCCGGCCAGCCGGTGGTGACGATCGACCTGCATGACAAGCGGCAGATCGCCCAGGAATTCTTCCATTGGGAATTCGCCACCGCCGTCGCCGGCGCGATCCTCGGCATCGACCCGTTCGACCAGCCGGACGTCGAGGCGTCGAAGATCGAAACCAAGAAGCTGACGACCGCCTATAACGAAACCGGCACGCTACCGGCCGAAACCCCGTTCGCGACCGACGGCGTCTTCTCCTTCTTCGCCGACGCCGCCAACGCGGCGGCGCTCAAGGGTGAAACCCTGGCCGGCATCCTCAAGGCGCATTTCGCCCGGGTGGGCGCGGGCGACTATGTCGGCCTGCTGGCCTATGTCGAACGCGATTACGCCACCCGTGCCTGGATCCAGTCCACGCGGCTGGCCATCCGCGACGCGCTCAAGGTCGCGACGGCCGCCGAATTCGGCCCGCGCTTCCTGCATTCCACGGGCCAGGCCTACAAGGGCGGGCCCAACAGCGGCGTCTTCCTGCAGATCACGGCCGACGACGCCGCCGACCTGCCGGTCCCGGGCGAGAAATACACGTTCGGCGTGGTCAAGGCCGCGCAGGCGCGTGGCGATTTCGACGTCCTGGCCGAACGGGGCCGCCGGGCGCTGCGCGTGCATATCGCCGGCGACCTGAAATCCGGCCTGGACGCGCTGGGCAAGGCGATCGCCGCCGCCATCTGATCGAAGCCGCCCCGTCCGCCGCGCGGGCGGGGCAACAGGCCGGCGGCCCGGCGCGCCGCGCGGCTGTGTTTCATGCACGGTATCGTCCCGTGCCAAGGAGTATCAAGAACATGCAGATCGGCATTATCGGCCTGGGCCGCATGGGCGGAAACATCGCCGTCCGCCTGACGCGGCACGGGCATGACGTGGTCCTGTTCGACCGCGACCCCGCCACCGTGGCCAAGGTCAAGGACCGTACCGAAGGCGGCCGCGGCATCGCCGCCACCGGTCTCGAGGACATGGTCGGCAAGCTCACCGCCGGCCGCAAGATCGTGTGGGTCATGCTTCCCGCCGGCGAGATCACCGAGGCCGCGGTCCAGGAACTCCACGGCCTGCTCGGCAAGGACGACATCGTCATCGACGGCGGCAATTCCTATTACAAGGACGATATCCGCCGTGCCGCCCAACTGGCGCAGAAGGGCATCCATTACATCGATGTCGGCACGTCCGGCGGCGTGTGGGGGCTCGAACGCGGCTATTGCATGATGTATGGCGGCACCAAGGACGCGGCCGACCATATCGACCCGATCCTCGCCGCGCTGGCGCCGGGCAAGGGCGACGTCCCCCGCACGCCCGACCGCGACAAGTCCGGCCTCGATCCCCGTGCCGAGCAGGGCTACCTGCATTGCGGCCCCGCCGGGTCCGGCCATTTCGTGAAAATGGTCCATAACGGCATCGAATACGGCATGATGCAGGCCTTCGCCGAAGGCTTCGACATCATGAAGTCCAAGAACTCGCCCCGCCTGCCGGAGAACGAGCGTTTCGACCTCAACATGGCCGACATCGCCGAAGTCTGGCGCCGCGGCTCGGTCGTGTCGTCCTGGCTGCTGGACCTGACGGCCGAGGCACTGGCGAAGAACGCGTCCCTGTCCGAATTCACCGGCGAGGTCGCGGATTCCGGCGAAGGCCGCTGGACGATCGAAGCGGCGATCGAAGAGGCCGTGCCGGCCCCGGTCATCACCGCCTCGCTGTTCACCCGCTTCCGCTCGCGCTCAGGCAACAACTACGCGGAAAAGATCCTGTCGGCCATGCGCTTCGGCTTTGGCGGCCACGTCGAACAGAAGTGAAAAACACACGAAACGACGGGGACAGGTAACTTACTCAGGGAAACGTCTACATGGATGGTATCGTCGCGTCTGCAACGTCCGAAATCGAAGGGGCAGGCACGCAGCCGCGACGTGCCCCACCCTGCACCTTCGTCGTCTTCGGCGGCGGCGGTGACCTGACGAAGCGCCTGCTGGTTCCGGCCATCTACAACCTCGCCTGCGCCGGCCTTCTCGATGACCGGTTTTCCATCGTCGCGGTCGACTGGGCCGAATTGTCCGATGAAATCCTGCGCGCCCAGTTCCACGAGGCGCTGCGGGACTTCGTCGCCAAGCGCGGCACCTCGGCCACCATGCTGCGCGACGATGTCTGGCGCTGGCTCGACGGCCGCATCTCCTATCTCCGCGGCTCGTTCGAGGAGATGGAGACGTTCGAACGGCTCGGCGCCCGGGTCGGGGACGGCAATGCGGTCTTCTACATGGCGGTGGCGGCGCGCTTCTTCGGCCCCATCGTCGACCATCTCGGCCAGGCTGGCCTGACGAACGAGGCCGGCGGCACCTATCGCCGCGTCATCGTCGAAAAGCCCTTCGGCCACGATCTGGATTCGGCGCGCGAACTCAATACCCGCCTGCTCGCGACATTGCGCGAGCGGCAGATCTACCGGATCGACCATTATCTGGGCAAGGAAACCGTCCAGAACATCATGGCCCTGCGCTTCTCCAACGGCTTCTTCGAACCGCTGTGGAACCGCCAGAACATCGACCACGTGCAGATCACCGCGGCCGAGACGGTCGGCGTGGAAAAGCGCGGCCGCTTCTACGAGGGCACGGGCGCGCTGCGCGACATGGTGCCCAACCACCTGATGCAGCTCCTCGCCATGACGGCGATGGAGGCCCCGGTGTCCTTCGACGCCGACGCGGTGCGCGACGAAAAATCCAAGGTGCTCAAGGCGACGCATTGCGCGGCGCCCGAGGACGTGGTGCGCGGCCAGTACGGCGCCGGCAGCATCGGCGGCGTGCCGGTGCGCGGCTATCGCGAGGAACCGGACGTCGCCCCCGATTCCCGCACCGAAACCTACGTGGCGATGAAGCTGAACATCGATAACTGGCGCTGGGCCGGCGTCCCGTTCTATCTGCGCACCGGCAAGCGCCTGGCGGTGCGCAAGACCGAAATCGCCATCCATTTCCGCCACGCGCCCTATGCGCTGTTCCGCGACACGCCGGTCGAACGGCTCACCCCCAACATCATGACGCTGCACATCCAGCCGACCGAAGGGGTGACGATGCAGTTCGGCGCCAAGATCCCCGGCCCCACCGTACGCCTGGGCGGCGTGCGGATGAAATTCGACTATTCCGAATGGTTCGCCGAGGGCCCCAGTACCGGCTACGAAACCCTGATCTATGACTGCCTCGCCGGCGACGCGACCCTGTTCCAGCGCGCCGACAACATCGAAGCCGGCTGGCGCGCCGTCCAGCCCGCCCTGGACTGGAGCGAACGCGCCGAGGCCGCGCCGCTCTGCCCCTATGCCGCCGGCTCGACCGGCCCGGCCGAGGCCGATGCCCTGCTCGCGCGCGACGGCCGGTCCTGGCAAAGCCTGACGGATTGATCATGTCCGACACCGTTCCCGAATCCGCTCCCGCCATCCTCCCGCCCCGCCCGGCGCCCGCCGACCGGGTGCGGCTGGTCATCTCGGACATCGACGGCACCCTGGTCCCCAAGGACAAGCAGTTGACCCCGGCGGTGCTGGACGCCGCGCGCGCCCTGCGCGCCGCCGGCATCGCGCTCTGCCTGGTCAGCAGCCGCGCCCCGCGCGGCATGGACATGTTCCTCGGCCCGCTGGGCATCGACACGCCGCGCGCCGGCCTCAATGGCGGGCTGGTGGTGCGGCCCGACGGCACCATCGTCTCGCGCCTCTCCCTCAGCGCGGACGCCACGCGGCTGGCGGTCGGCGAACTGATGGGCAACGCGGTCGATGCGTGGCTGTTCATCGGCCATGACTGGCTGGTCACCGATCCGCACGCCCCCTATGTCGCCCGCGAGCGCCAGGTGGTGCAGACCGACCCGCTGGTGGTGCCCGACTTCACCGGCCATTACGACCATGTCGGCAAGATCATGGGCGCCTCGTCCGACTATCCGCTGCTGGCGCAGGTCGAATCCGACCTCGCCGCCCGCCTGGCCGGCCATGCCAGCGTCCATCGCTCGTCCGACTATTACCTGGACATCACCCATCCCCGGGCGAACAAGGGCTATGCCGCCATGGAACTGGCGCGCCTCATGGATGTCGATATCGGGCAGGTCGCGTGCATCGGCGACATGTATAACGATGTGCCGATGCTCGACGAAGCCGGCGTCGCGATCGCCATGGGCAACGCGCCTGACCCGGTCAAGGCGCACGCCCATTTCGTGACCGACAGCAACGAACAGGATGGCTGGGCGCAGGCGATGCGGCGCTATGTCCTGCCGCGGGCATAAGCCGTCCGCATCCATGCCGGAGGATACGACATGACCGACACCGTCTCCCCCCCGATCCGCCTGGTCCTGGCGGATGTCGACGGCACGCTGGTCACGCGTGAGAAGCTTCTGACCGACCGCGCGGTCGCCGCGGTGCGCAAGCTCCGCGCGCGCGGCATTCTCTTCACCATCACCAGCGGCCGCCCGCCGATGGGCATGAAGATGGTGATCGACCCGCTGGCCATCGACCAGCCGGTCGCCGGCTTCAATGGCGGCATGATGGTCCACCCCGACTATTCGCTGATCGAGGCCCACACCCTGACGCCGGCGGTCGCCCGCCGCGCGCTCGACATATTGCGCGACCACCGCGTGGACCCCTGGGTCTATAACAGCAATGACTGGCTGGTCGCCGATGCCGGCGCGCCCCACGTCGCGCGCGAGCAATGGACGGTCAAGTTCCCGCCCAGGATCGTGCCGGACGTCGGCGCCCGGCTCGACCAGGTGGTCAAGATCACCGGTGTCAGCGACGATCTCGACCTGATGAAGCGGGTGGAGCAGGATCTGCGCGACGCGCTGGGCGACGACGCGTCCGCCGCGCGCTCGCAGCCTTATTATGTCGACGTCACCCACCATGACGCCAACAAGGGCGGCGTGGTCCTGGCGCTGCAGCGCCTGCTCGGCATCCCGGCCGAACAGATCGCGACCCTGGGCGACCAGCCGAACGATGTGCTGATGTTCCGCCGCTCCGGCCTGTCGATCGCGATGGGGCAGGCGGCGGACGAGGTCAAGGCGCAAGCCACCCACGTCACCACCTCGTCGGAAGAGGAAGGGTTCGCCGTGGGTGTGGAACGGTTTATTTTAGGAGAGGATGCCTGATGGGCGGTCATGACGTGAAAACCGGCGAGATGGTCGTACTGGCCGATGGCGAGGCCATCGCGCGCTACGTGGCCGAATGGCTGACCCAGCAGGCCCTGGCCAAGCAGGACGGCCCCTTCGTCATCGCCCTGTCCGGCGGCTCGACGCCCAAGCGCCTGTATGAAATCCTGGCCTCGCCGGACTACGCCACCCGTTTTCCCTGGGCCAGGACGCATCTCTTCTTCGGCGACGAACGCTTCGTGCCGCCCGCCGACCCGGCCAGCAACTTCACCATGACGCAGAAGGCTCTGCTGTCGCACATCGCGATCCCGGCCGAAAACGTCCATCCCATGCCGACCGACGGCGATCCGGCGGCGGCGGCGGCGCGCTACCAGGCGGAATTGCAGGCCCTCTACGGCGCCGAAACCCTGCAGCCCGGCCGCCCGCTCTTCGATGTGGTGCTGCTCGGCCTGGGCGATAACGGCCATACCGCCTCGCTCTTCCCGCGCCAGCCGGTGCTGCAGGAACGCAAATTGTGGGTGTCGACCTGCGTGCCCGACGACGCGCCGCATACCCGCCTGACGCTGACCTACCCGGCCATCCATTCCAGCCGCCACGTGCTGTTCATGCTGGCCGGCGCCGGCAAGGCCGAGGCCTTCGCCAAGGTCCGCGCGGGCGAACCCGGCGAACCCGCCAGTCACATCACCACCGAGGGCGAACTGATCTGGCTGCTGGACAAACCCGCCGCCGGTCTCTGACGGCCATAAGACAAGAGGGGCCGCGCCAGGCCCCCGGGAGAAGATGCGATGGTCCAGAGTACGGACCCCCAGACATCGGACCAGACAGCGGACCCGATGATCGAATTCAAGCGCCAGGTGGCCGAGGAAGCCGCCGCCATGGTCCGGAACGGCATGGCCGTCGGGCTCGGCACGGGCAGCACCTCGGCGATGATGATCGACGCGCTGGGCCGCCGCTGGGCCCAGGGGCTGCGCTTCGTGGCCATCCCCACCTCCGAACGCTCGGCCGCGCAGGCGCGCGGCCACGGCATCACCCTGGTCTCGTTCGCCACCCACCCGCAGCTCGACCTGGCGATCGACGGCGCGGACGAGGTCGAACGCGGCTCGCTCAACCTGGTCAAGGGCCTGGGCGGCGCCCTGCTGCGGGAAAAGATCGTCGCCGCGGCGGCCCGCCGCTTCATCGTCATGGTCGATGAAGGCAAGCTGGTCGACCATCTTGGCAGCCACGCCCCGATCCCGGTCGAAATCACCCCCTTCGGCTGGGAAAGCACCGCGCGCCAGCTCGGCGAACTGGGCGCGCGCGTGTCGCCGCGCATGGACCGCGACGGCAACCTGTTCGTCACCGACGGCGGCAACATGATCCTCGATTGCGCCTTCGGGCCGATCGCCGATCCGCCCGGGCTGGCGGCCGATATCCGCCGGATCGTCGGCGTGATCGAGACCGGCCTGTTCATCGGCCGGACGTCCGAGGTCCTGGTGGCCGGCCGGCACGGCCTCACCCGGCTGGTGGCCGCATGACCGCCCGCGCGCCGGCCGAGGACATCCGGCCCCACATCCTGGTCGTCATGGGCGTGTCCGGCAGCGGCAAGACCACGGTGGCCGAGGGCCTGCACAACGTGCTGGGCTGGCCCTACCAGGAGGGCGACCGCCTGCACCCCCAGGCGAATGTCGACAAGATGGCCGCCGGCATTCCGCTGACGGACGCCGATCGCTGGCCCTGGCTGGCCGAATGCCGCAAATGGATCGATGCCCGCATCGCGGACGGCGGCGGCGGCATCCTCACCTGCTCGGCGCTCAAGCGCAGCTACCGCGAAATCCTGGCCAAGGACACCGACCAGGTGGTGTTCATCTTCCTCGACGTGCCCGAAGCGATCCTCAAGGACCGGCTGGCCCGCCGCACCGGCCACTACATGCCGCCCAGCCTGCTGCCCAGCCAGCTCGCCACGCTGGAACCGCCCGGGCCGGACGAACATGCGCTGACCATTGACAGTTTCATCTCCCCGGCTGAAGTCATCGCCCATACGCTGGGTCAGTTGAAATACCGCCTGGACCGATAGCGCGGGCGCGAAGCAAAGGCGGGCAGGGCTCCTTCATGTCGCAAGCGCGCGGGCGGCGCCTGTCGCCGCCTCTGGCATTCCTGGCGTTTTCCTGTCTCTGCCACCCGTCCGCCGCCCAAGCCCAGGACTCCGAAACCTTGGGCCCCGAAACCGTGCCCCGACGCTGCGTCGCCCACGTCATTTCGGTGCCGCTGGTCAGCGGCTGGGGCAGCCCGGCGGTGCCGGTCACCATCAACGGCACGCAGGGCGTCGCCTTCCTCGGCCTGACCCAGGAAAATATCGGCGTCTTCCAGCGTCCCGGCATGACCTATCCGATGGGCCGCAAGCTGGACGTCCAGACCATCGCCGGGGGCGGCCACAGCTACCTCACCACGATCGACAGCCTGGCGCTGGGGCGCGGCCGGGCCGGCAAGGTGCGCGGCATCATGCTCGGCTCGATCGGCGACCGCCGGCTGGACGGCCGGCCCGTGCTGGCCGTGCTGGGCTACGATATCCTCGGCAATTACGACGTGCTGCTCGATTTCCCGGGGCAAAGCCTGACCCTGTTCAGGGAAACCGGCGCGCCGAACTGCCCCGCTCTCACCCGCCTGGCCGGCGCCCACGCCTATCAGGCGCCCCTCCTGCCGAACCGCGAAGGCATGGACACGATGGTGCAGGTCGCCATCGGCGGCGTGCCGGTCGGCATGGAACTCGAACCGGGCTCCAACGCCTCGATCCTCCGCACGGCGGACGCCACCGATACCGGCGTGACCCCATCCATGCTGGATGATGATCCCCGCTCGCGCACCGATGCCGGCCCGGCCATCATCGGCCGCCGCCATGCCTTCGCCCGCTACGTGCTGGGCGGCTATCGCGGCACCGGGCTGCTCGCCGACGTCACCCCCGCGACCACCAACATCCTGGGCATGAATTTCTTCCGCGGCCGGCGCGTCCTCTTCGCGTTTCCCACCCGCATGCTCTATTTCTCCGACCCCCAGCCCCCGCCGCCGGGCATGCCGGCGGATGGCGGCTTCAGCCCGGCCCAGTCCCGCCTGGCCGAAACCACGGTCCAGGACCGGCCCGCCCCGCCCTGATCCTATGGACGGGCCGTCACCCCTCCAGAAGGCCCCGCCCGGGCATATCCTCCTTCAGCCCGATCCCGCTCGCCCCCAGCGCCCGCGCGCCGTCCAGCAGCCAGGCCAGCTTGGCCGCCGCCTCCCGCGCCGGCAATCCGCCCTGGGAATGGATGTTGGAAATGCAGTTGCGCTCGGAATCCACCCGCCCGGGACGGGGGCCCCAGGTCATGTACAGGCTCAGCGATTCCGCAATGCTCAGCCCCGGCCGCTCGCCGATCATCATCACCACGCACCGGGCCCCCAGGCGGTGCCCGATCTCGTCGCCCAGCGCGACCCGGGCGTTATGCGCCACCACCACCGGCGCGATCCGCCACCCCGCCAGAAGGCGCCGCGCCGCCGCCAGCACCGCCGGCGCCTGCCGCTCCGCCGCGATCGCCGACAGCCCATCCGCGATCACGAAGACGACGTCATGATCCCCGCGCACCAGCGCCGCGGCACTGTCCGGCGCCAGCCGCCGCCCCAGATCGGGCCGCCGGATGAACACGCCCCGCTCGTCCGCCTGGCTGCGCACGCGCAGCACTTCCGCCCCCAGGCCCAGCTTGTCTTCCCGCAACGGCGCCCACACGGCCGCCCGCGCCCGCGCATGCGCCAGTTGAAACGCCAGCACCTCGCCCACCGCAACGGTATCCCCGCTGCGGGCCTGGCCGATCCGCGCGGGCGTCAGGCGCCGCAGCGCATCCCACGGGTCCCCAACCGGCATCACGCGGTCCTGCACAGCCCACCTCCATGACGGCATGCCCCTACATACGCCGATACAGCCGCCCGTCGCGACTCTCTTTCAGGTCCAGCAGCCCCAGAAAGGCCATCTCCCGGTCCAGTTCCCCGGCCACCAGCCCGATCGCATGCGCCAGTCCCGCCTGTCCCCCCAGGATGGTGGCAAAGAAGAACGGGCGCCCGATCATCACCCCATCCGCCCCCAGCGCGATCGCCGTGATCGCGTCTCCCGCCCGGCGCACCCCGCCATCCAGCAGGATCGTCATGTCCGGGCACGCGGCGCGGATGGCCGGCAGCGCCTCCAGCGGCGCGATGACCGTATCCGACAGCCGCGCGCCATGGTTGGACACGATGATCCCGTCCACCCCGATATCCCGCGCGTGCAGCGCATCCGTGGCCGCCAGAATCCCCTTCAGCACCAGCTTGCCGCCCCACAGGCGGCGGATGGCCCGGACCGAATCCCAGTTGAAATCCGCGGCCCCGCCCACCGCCCCGACATCGCGGGCAAAGATCGACGGTCCGCGCCCCGGCGCGATATTCTCGATATGCGGCACGCCCCGCTTCAGCAGCGTCCGCCCCATCTGCCCCAGCACCCAGCGCGGATGGACCAGCATATCCAGCCCCAGCCGCGCCGAGGGCCGCAGCGGCATCGCATAGCCCGCGCGGGCCTCGTCCTCCCGCCGCGCCGCGACCGGCAGGTCGACGGTCACCACCAGGGTCCCGAATCCCGCCCGCGCCACGCGCGCCACCATCCGCGCGATCGCCGATGCATCGCCGGGCAGATAGGCCGCGAACCACGCATCCGGATTATCCGCGATCACCTCTTCCATCGGCGTGATCGAATTGGCGCTCAACTGATACGGCACGCCGGCCGCGCGCGCCGCGCGCGCCATGGCGCGATCCGCGTCATGCCGGATCACCCCGGCGGCGCCGAACGCCGAAATCCCCACCGGCATGGCATAGGCCCTGCCCAGGATCGTCGCATCCGCGCGCCGCCCGGCCACGCCGCGCAGCACATGCGGGATCAGGCACCAGCGGGCGAAGGCCGCCCGGTTCGCCTCCAGCGCCCGCCCATCCCCCGCCGCCCCGGCGACATAGGCATAAAGCGCCCGCGGCAGCCGGCGCCGCGCTACCGGCGCATAGTCGTGCAGGTTCAGATAACGCCATGCATCCCGCCCATCGCATCCCCGCTCAACGCCCCGCCGGTCGCCGCCCGCGCCACGCTTCCCGCGCTGCGCCATGCGCGCCCGGCTCGATGATGTCCGGCTCGATGATGTCATGACATGCGCTCCATCCACAGCCACAAGGGCGCGTCCCGTTAAGCGGGGCCTATGTCCCCCTTAACCGCCCGCAAGGCGGCCGGTTGCCGCACCCGTCTCCAGCGGACAGCTCCCGCGCGGCAATGGATTTTTTGAAAGCGGCCGCTCAGGCCGGCAGGTCCGGCGCGACCAGCCGCCCCAGTTGGCGCGGCGCGTCCAGCCGCACCCGGCCGTGCGCATCCACCAGTTCCATCCGCTCCAGCCACGCCTCGAACTCCGGCGCCGCCCGCAGGCCGAAACTGGACCGCAGGGTCGCCATGTCATGATACGACAGGCTCTGGTAGCTCAGCATCACGTCGTCGCCGCCCGGCACGGCGATCAGGAAATTCACCCCCGCGGCGGTCAGCAGCACCATCAGACTGTCCATGTCGTCCTGGTCCGCCTCGGCATGGTTGGTGTAGCAGACGTCGCACCCCATCGGCAGGCCCATCAGCTTGCCGCAGAAATGATCCTCCAGCCCCGCCCGGATGATTTGCTTGCCGTCATACAGATATTCCGGCCCGATAAACCCGACCACCGTATTGACCAGCAGCGGCGCGAACGCCCGCGCCACGGCATAGGCCCGCACCTCGGCGGTCTGCTGGTCCATGCCGTGATGCGCCTCGGCCGACAGCGCCGCCCCCTGGCCGGTCTCGAAATACATCACGTTCTGTCCCACCGTCCCGCGCCGCAGCGACAGCGCCGCCTCCCGCGCCTCGGCCAGCAGCGACAGCGAAACGCCGAATCCCGTATTGGCGGCCTGTGTCCCCGCCACGGACTGAAACACCAGGTCGACCGGCGCTCCCTGCTCGATCATCCGGATGGTATTGGTGACATGCGTCAGCACGCAGCTCTGCGCCGGAATGTCATGGCGCGTGCGCATCGCCTCCAGCATGTCCAGCAGGACGATCCCGGTCGCGACATTGTCGCCGGCCGGATTGATCCCGATCACCGCATCCCCGGCGCCCAGCAGCAGCCCGTCCAGCAGCGACGCCGCGATCCCCTGCGGATCGTCGGTCGGATGGTTGGGCTGCAACCGGCTGCCCAGCCGCCCCGGCAGGCCCTGCGTGTTGCGGAACGCCGTCACCACCCGCATCTTGCGCCCCACCGCGATCAAATCCTGGTTGCGCATCAGCTTGCTGGTCGCCGCGACCATCTCGGGCGTCAGGCCGGGCCCCAGCGCACCGATCGCCGCATGGTCCGCCGCGTGCGACAGCAGCCAGTCGCGCAACTGCCCCACCGTCATGTGCGCGACGGGCGCGAACGCCGCCGCGTCATGGCCGTCCTGGATCAGCCGCGTCACCTCGTCCTGCTCGTACGGCACCAGCGCATCCCGCAGGAAATCGACCAGGGGAATATCCGCCAGCGCATAACGCGCGGCGATCCGCTCCACCGGATCGGCCGCCGCAACCCCCGCCAGCTCATCGCCCGAGCGCAGCGGCGACGCACAGGCCAGCACATGGCGCAGATCGGCAAACCGATACTGCTCGCCCGCCAGGATGCTCCGATACCCCATGCCGCGCCCTCCCGCGCCATTGTCGCAACAACGCGCCGGACGCGGTCAAGGCATTTCACACGGAACGGACGCCGCCGCAGCCCCGGGCCCGGCGCCGAATGCGCGCAAGTACGGACGGCGATCGAATTTACCCTATCGACCGAGGATACCTCGGGATTTTCCTTATGACGACAATGAGGCGACAGCCGGCAGGTGCCTGCCGCCTCATGCACCCTCGAATGCGGTATCGCGCGTTACGGCTTCCCACATGTCGAGACCACGTGTCAGGTCGGCGATCTTCTTCCGGATCAGATCGAGCGCATCACCGCCGATCACCAGATGCAACGGCGGATGCTCCGCCGCCACGGCCTTGATGATCGCCCGGGCGCCGCGCACGGGATCGCCGGCCTGGGTGCCATGGGCTGCCGGCAGATTGACGCGCACCTTGCCGGCCGTATCGGCATATTCCGCCAGCCGAACAGCCGACTGCTTCATCGACGCCCCGCGGAATTCGGTGCGGAATGCGCCCGGCTCGACAATGGTCACGCCGATGCCGAACGGGGCCACTTCCTTGGCGAGCGTCTCGGAAAAACCTTCCAGCGCGAACTTGGTCATATGATAGAAACCGACCGCCGGGAACGTGACCATACCGCCCACAGAGCCGATATTGACGACATGACCCGTCCCGCGCATGCGCATGCCCGGCAGGACGGCATTGGTGACTTTCCACGGCCCGAAGACGTTGGTCTCGAACACGGCCCGCACATCGGCTTCCTCGCCTTCCTCCAAGGCGGCGACATAGCCATAGCCCGCATTGTTGACGAGAACGTCGATCGCGCCGAAGCGGGCTTCGGCCTGCCGCACGGCCGCTTCGATCTGTGCAGCGTCGGTGACATCCAGGCCCAGTGCCATCGCGCGGTCCGGAGCCTGCGCGACAAGATCACCCAGCGTTTCCGGACGGCGCGCCGTCGCAACCAGCCGGTATCCGGCCGCAAGCACCTGTTCGGCCAGGGCACGGCCCAGGCCCGACGAACATCCCGTAATCAGCCACACTGCATTTCGCTCGATCATGATCCTGCACTCCTGTCGTGGTGACGCAGCGGCACTGTGGCGCACGGCACATCGCGCGATAAGATGGGATAAATGAGATGACGTGTTGAAAGGAATTGCATGATGCGCGAAAGACGCCTGGATGATCTGGCGATGTTCGGCGTGGTCGCGCGGCATCGCAGCTTCACCCGGGCCGCGGCCGAGCTTGGCATGTCGACCTCGAATCTCAGCCATACGATCCGCCGGCTCGAAGCCGCCCTCGGCGTGCGGCTGCTTCAGCGCAACAGCCGCAGCGTCGCGCCGAGCGCGTCCGGCGCGGCCTTGCTCGCAGCACTCGACCCGGCCTTGCGACAGATCGACGAGGCCCTCGACCTCCTGCAGACCGGGGCCGATCGCGTGTCCGGCACGCTCCGGCTGACGGCGACGCGAGAGGGGTATGAAGCGGTCGTGCGGCCCATCCTGCCCCGCTTCACGGAAACCTACCCGCATGCGACGATCGAGGTGCTGATCGATTATGGTTTTCGCGACATCATCGCCGACGGGTTCGACGCCGGGATCCGTCTCGGCGAGAAGATCGAGCAGGACATGGTCGCAATCCGGATGGGCGGGGACTTACGCATGGCGGTCGTGGCGTCGCCGGATTACCTGGCCCGCCACGGGATGCCGGACGACCCGCGCGCGCTGACGGGCCATCGCTGCATCAACTATCGCATGGTCGCAGCCGGATCGCTTTACGCCTGGGAGTTCGAGCGCGCAGGGGAAATGCTGGAGGTGCGCGTCGACGGACCGCTGACATTCAACGAGCCCGAGTTGATGCTGCAGGCGGCGCTGGAAGGGATCGGCATAGCCTACGTGCTGGAAGACCGTGCGGCGCCATTCGTAACCGAAGGGCGGCTCGTGCGGCTTTTCGCAGACTGGACGCCGGAATTTCCGGGTTTTTTCCTCTATCATCCATCACGGCGACAGGCACGTCCGGTGCTGGGCGCCTTCGTCGCAATGGCACGGGAGGGATGACCCGACACGAAGGTCCGCCTCTCCATCAGGCCGACAAAAAAAACGACACCTCGAAATCGCCGAGAAGCGACGCAGCGTCCCTTCCCTCATCGGACACGAAGCCCGGACGCTTCGCGATCAGGTTCGTGCCGATCTCGTGATCGATCGCTTCCATTTGCGCGATCGTGACATCGCTTATCAGTTTCGCCGTGACGACTTCGATGATCGGCGCACCCGCGGCCCGCGCGGCGATCGGAGACGCCATTCCCGTCAGCGCCAATCCCGCGGCGATAAGATTTTTCATCATGCTTCTTTCCTTTATATCCAGTGCTGACAAACGGATTCCCGTCAAACCTGAGGAATCGGCAGCACCCCTCGGCCACCGGTTCGGTGTTCGGCGCGTGGAGCCGGCGGCGCGATCCGCCGTCCCCGCGTGGGCAACGGTCAGGCACCGGCCTCCTGTGACCGCACCCACCCACGCCCGACAGATCCGGCCCCATTTGCGTGACTGCCCGGCCCGCCCTCAACCGCGCAGCGCGGCCGCGACGCGGCTTTCCAGCGAGGCCGTCGGGCGGCCGATCAGCCGCGACAGGGCGCCGCCATCATCGAACAGGGCACCGCGCGAGGCGGCGACATCGGCGTCGGCCAGCAGCGCGGCCAGGTCGGCCGGAAGCCCCGCGCCCGTCAGCACGCCCGCATAGGCTTCGGCGGACAGATCGTTATAGGCCACGGCCTTGCCCGACTGGCGCGACACCTCCGCCGCGAGTTCGGCCATCGTGAAGGCCCCGTCGCCGGCGAGTTCATACGTCCGGCCCGCCTGATCCTCCGCGGTCAGCGCCACGGCCGCGGCCGCCGCATAGTCGGCGCGCGCCGCCGAGGAAAAGCGCCCATTCCCGGCGGCGCCGACGAAGGCCCCATGCTCCAGCGCCACGGGCAGCGCCATCAGATGGTTCTCGATATACCAGCCATTGCGCAGGATCACGGCAGGCAGGCCCGACGCGGATATGGCCTCTTCCGTCTGCCGGTGTTCGATCGCAAGGCGGGCGGGCGACGTGCCGGCATGCAGCATGCTCGTGTAGGCAAGCAGCGAAACCCCGGCCTGGCGCGCCGCCTCGATCACCGCGCGATGCAGCGGCACGCGGCCGCTGACTTCGGTCGAGGAAATCAGCAGCAGCTTGTCGACGCCGGCCAGCGCCGTGCGCAGCGTGTCGGGACGGGTATAGTCCGCCTCGCGCACGATCACGCCGCGCTCGGCAAGGTCACGCGCCTTGGCCGGATTGCGCGCTGCGGCGACGATGCGGCCTGCCGGGACGGTCTTCAGCAGCGTATCGATGACGAGGCGGCCAAGCTGCCCCGTCGCTCCGGTGATTGCGTACATGTTCGGCCTCTTGTCGTTGTGTGCCTGATCGTTGTGTACCGGGCCGGAAGACGGCGCCCGTGTCTGCGCACGCCACGAATGCGTGGCGGGACGTGACGGGGAAAGTCGTCACCGGCTCCGCGATCAGAGAGCCTTCAGATAGCCGCACGCGTTACTTGCAGAAACCTCCTATCTTGCGGTTACCTCTACTTTCCGGTTACCAGATGGAAACTCGCCCCAGATGGAAACTCGCCATGGAGGCTGCGCGATGGTCCTGAGAATGCGAACCAAGGTGAAGGCGCTCCCCGGCTGCCCCATGTCGAAATGCATGGCTCTGCTCAGCGGCCTCTGGACGCCCGAACTGCTCTGGTCCCTCAGCAACGGCCCGCGACGGTTTTCGGAATTGCGCCGCGACATCCCGGCCATTTCGGCGAAGGTGCTGACCAGCAGGCTGCGCGATCTGGAGCATCGCGGCGTTCTCGGCCGCAGCGTGATGCCGACATCGCCACCGACGGTGGAGTATGATCTGACCCCATTGGGGCAGGAACTGCTCCCCGCGATCAAGGCGATCGTGGATGTCGGGTCGCGCCTGCTGCTCCGGGACCTCGCGATCCCATCACCGCAGGCGGTGGACGCGCCGGGGCCAGGGCATCTTGACCCAGAGCATCTTGACCCGGGGCATCTTGACCCGGGACATCTTGAACAGTGACCGATTGAAAGACAGGCCGGGCCCCCGCCCGAACCCGGCAGCGGCCATAGACCCCCTGCACCCCATGACATCGATCCGGAATCGGTTTCCAAAGGCACCGCCTTTGGCGGGGTGCGGGGCAGCGCCCCGAAAAGGAGACCGCGGGACGGCCAATCACGACACCAATTGGCACAAGGCACGGCCAACTCTTCGACGACGGCGAAACCGGCCGAGAACGACGGCCACATCGAGCCATTGGAGGCATTCCGACCTGTGCGGCCTTTCCGCGTTCGGCGGCGCGGTCAGTGCCCGTTCATGGGCCCCATCACAGGCATCGTCATCATCGGCACGGGCTGCGATCCCAATATGGTCGCCGGCAGCCTGCCGTCCCAGCGCCGCGCCTGGGTATAGGTCACATAGTTCGGGCTGGCGCCCAGCGCCGCCGCCTGGGCGCGGATCGCATCCGCCTCGGCTTCGCCCTTGACCCGCGTCGCGGCGGCCTCGGCCTCCGATTTCGCGCGGATCGACCGCGCCTCGCCCTCGGCGGCGGCCACGGCCGCGTTGGCGTTGGCCTGGGCGGCAATCTGCTGGCGCTCGGCGTCGATCACCGCCTGCTGGCGCAATTGTTCCGACCGCGTCACCTCGGCCTTCGCCCGGGTCATCATGTCGATGGCGTGGCGGAACGCCTCGGTATAATCCAGGTCGGTAATCTGAACTTCCGAAACCTCGATGCCGTACAGCTTCAGCGCCTGCGCGGCCACATCGGCCTTGATCTCGCTCTCGATCAGGCTGCGCGCGCTGGGTACGTCCGAAACCTGCCGCCGGCCGAAGGCCGACTTCATCCGGTCGTTGGCCAGCGTATAGATCCGCTGTTCATAGAACGGCACATGCTCGTACAGGTTCTGCACATCCCCGTCGGGAACGTTGAACTGCACCAGCATCGTCACGTTCACGCCCTGGTTGTCGGCGGTAAAGACTTCGGATTTCTGGATGGCGACCTGCTGGGTGGCGGTGCTGTATTCCACCACGCTTTCCACCCAAGGCAGCTTGAAATGCAGCCCCGGCCCCGCCGTGCGCGAAAACGCGCCGAAGCGCGATACCACGCCGACATTCTTCTGGTCGATCGTGTATCCGGTGCCGAACAGCAGCGACAACACGACCAGCGCCCCGGCGGCTAGGGCACCATAACGGGCGATCGTCCGGGGATTGGCCCCGTCATACCGAAAATGCATGACGCCACGATATCGGCGATCGCTTGCCCCGGCAATCCACCCCCGGCAAAAGACCCAAAGCGCTTCCACTGAACACCGGTTCAGTGGAAATGCGCCAAGCTATTATTCAATCGGGCCTCTTCACCCGTTCAAACAAGTCCGGCCGAAACGGGATCTGCTCTATGTCGTATCCTCGCCGGCCGGCAACTCGGTGTCGAAATGGGCGATCGCCTCCGACGCCGCGCAATTCAGCCGGATCACCTCGCCCTGCACCGCGTCGGCCATCGACAAGGGCAGGTAATGCGCCGCCCCGTCCGTGCCGGTCAGGCGCAGCCGCGCCCCCCCTTCGGCTTCCTGGACCTCGCCGACCGGCGCATTGTCCGCCCCGACGATCTTCATGCCGGAATGCAACTGGAACCATTGTGTCATGGACGCCTCCTCGCAGACTGTCCGAGCCCGTCATATGGGAACGCGGCGGCGGCGGCGGACGGGCCCGCCGATCACATCCCGTTGCGTATTCCCCCCATGCACCCCTCGGGCAGGCTCCCCTGCGCGACGCGCCCGGCGCAAGATGCCAGGCGTAAGATGCCCAGCGTAAGATGATTACACTGCGAAACGAAAAACCAGCCGCCCGGCACGGCGCCAACCCCGTGCCGGGCAAGAAAATAACGGCGCTTTACACGCGGGCCATCGCTCAATTAGGACGTGCCGCATCCGTCCCGCCCCCGCCCGTTTCAGCCCTTTCGCCGGACATCGTGCCCGCCATGCCCCGAACCCAGGCCGACGCCGCCTCGCCCCTGCGCCATTCGCTGTTCGAAGACGCCTATGCCCTCGTCATCGGCTGTTCGCTGATCGTGCTCGGCCTGGCCTGCCTGCACCGGGCCGGACTGGTCACCGGCGGGGTCGCCGGGGTGGCGCTGCTGCTGTCCTACGTCGTGAAGCTGCCGGCCGGGCTGCTCTTCACGCTGATCAATATTCCCTTCCTCGCCTTCGCCTGCCGGACCATGGGCGGCGCGTTCGCGCTCAAGACGCTGATCGTCAGCTTCTCGGTCACCCTCTCCGCCCTGGTCTTCCCGCATCTGATGACGTTAGGCGCCATCAACCCGTTCTGGGCGGCCTTCTTCGGCGGAACGGCGATCGGCATGGGCATCCTGTCCCTGGCCCGGCACCAGGCCGGGGTCGGGGGCACGGGCGTCATCACGCTGTGGCTGTACAAGACGCGCGGCTGGAACGCCGGCAAAAGCCAGTTGGCCATCGATGCCGCCATCCTGGCCCTCTCGCTCCTGGTCATCGATGTCCGCCACGTCCTGCTCTCGGCCGTCAGCGCGGTGGCGATCAGCGGCGTGGTCGCCACCTTCCACCGCCCGGGTCGCTATACCGGCTACTGACCCGCCGCCGCGGCCCCCCGCGCATCTCCCATCGCACGCCCCATCGCATCCAGCGTCGCACGCAGGTCGCCGCCATGCCGGGCCAGGCCGGCTTCGGCCGCCTCCAGCGTCATGCCGTGCCGGATCAGCACCGCGCGCTTGACGTTGCCGCCGGCGGCGTCCAGCGCCTGGCGGATCTCGTCATCCGTCCCGCCCGCCAGGGTCCGGACCATGCGCGCGGCCCGCCGCCGCAATTTCGCGTTCACCACCCGCATATCCACCATCTGCCCGCGATAGGCATGGCCCAGCCGGACCATCAGCGTGGTCGAAAGCAGGTTCAGCGCCGCCTTCTGCGCGGTCCCGGCCTTCAGCCGGGTCGAACCGGCAATGACCTCCGCACCGGTCACGATCCCGATCCCCAGCTCGGCCTCGCGCAGCAGCCGCCCCTCGGCATTGCAGCTCATGCCCACCGTCAGGCTGCCGGCCGCCCGCGCGGCACGCAGCGCCGCGGCGGTATAGGGCGTATTGCCGCTGGCCGCGACGCCCAGCACCACGTCGTCGCCGCCGGGCCGATGGGCCAGGATGTCGCGCCGCGCGGCGTCCTCGTCATCCTCGGCGCCCTCGGCCGCCTGGAACAGCGCCCCGGTCCCCCCGGCCAGCAGCAGCACCAGCCGCTCCGGCGCCCAGCCGAAGGTCGGGGTCAGCTCCACCCCGTCCTGCATGCCGATCCGCCCCGACGTGCCGGCCCCGACATAGAACAGCCGGCCACCCGCGCGCAGCCGGGGCAGGGCCGCGGCAATAACGCGCTCCAGTTCGGGGATCGCCGCCCGCACCATGGCAACGGCGCTCATCTGCGCCTCGGCCAGCGCCTCCAGGATCGACGCGGTCGGCCACAGATCGATCTCCGCAAAGCGCGGATCCTGCCCTTCCGTCCCGCCAATGCCGGCCGCGTCGCTGATGTCGTTCATCGGAATATCCGCAAGTCCTTCGCCATTCGGGTCACGATCCCCCTTATGGCCCGACGGCCGCGCCACGTCCAAATACGTCGCCACGTGCCCCGACAGGTCCGTCCCCATGCGGATCGTTCCCTTCACGCCGCCGCGCCGGGCGGGTCAGAAAGCCGCAAAGCGTCCCGGGCGGGCGGCAATCCGAACATCCGGCGATATTCACGACTGAATTGCGACGGGCTGGCATAACCGACCGCAAAGGCCGCCGCCTCCGCCGACATGCCGCCCGACAGCAGCAGCCTGCGCGCTTCCATCAGCCGGATCTGTTTCTGGAACTGCATCGGCGTCATCGCGGTCAGGGCCTTGAACTGGCGATGAAACGCGGTCGGGCTCAGCCCTGCCGCCGCCGCCAGGTCGTCGACGCGCAGCACCCGGTCGAATTTCTCCCTCAGCGCATGGATCGCCTCGACCAGGCGGCGATCGCGATCGACCCCGACCACCAGGCGCGACAGCACCGCACCGTGCGGCCCGGCCAGCAGGCGATAGCAGATTTCGCGCATCACCGCCGGATAGAGGATGGGAATCGCCTGCGGCTCGCGCAGCAATCCGACCGCCCGCGCCGCACACCCCACAAGCGCGTCGTCCAACTCCAGGACGAAGGCCCCCGCGCGGTCGTCCGGCACGGGCGGCGCCTCCATGCGCTCGAAGACCTCGCGCATGATCGCCCGGTCCAGCTCGATCACGACGCTCAGATAGGGCGCGCCCTCTCCGCCCTCGACCACCTGGCTCGCCCCCGGCATCTCGACGCTGACGACCATGGCCTGGCCCGTCCGGTACTCCAGCCGAAGCGCGCCGAAACTGGTCCATTTCGCGCCCTGCACCACAATGCACAGCGCGGGTTTGTGCAGGATATGCGCCGGGTTCCGCTCGGCCGCCGACCGCAGCAGGATCAGGCCATCGATCGCGGTGTAAAGCGGACTGGCATTGCCGTGGCACGCGAAACATGTGCCGACGGCGTCACGTAATCGAGAGAGTTCATCCATGGGACAGCCCTGGTCGTGGCGGCCCCGAATGTAAGCGCCGAGGTGGAATCAGGCAAGAAATGGGCGGGTTCCGGCATGGCCGAACCAGGGGCCCGGCGCATAGGCTCGGCACCGGAACAGCCTCACCGGAACAGCTTCCAGGGAAAAACCATGACCCGTCAAACCTCAGGTAAAATCGCGCTCGTCACCGGCGGCAGCCGGGGACTGGGGCGCAACATCGTCCTGAACCTCGCCAGGCGCGGCGTCGATGCGATCTTCACCTACCACGCCGATCGGGCGGCAGCCGAACAGGTCGCCGCCCTGGCGGCCGAAGCGGGACGCAGGGCCGTCGCCCTGCAGCTCGATGCCGGCGATACGGCGGGCTTCGGCGATTTCGTGCAGGACGTGCGGCAGGCGCTGGCCGGCCTCGGCGCACAGCGTTTCGATTATCTGGTCAACAATGCCGGCACCTCGCATCATGACAGCATCGAGAACACCACCGAAGACGCGTTCGATGCCCTCTATCGCGTCCATCTCAAGGGCGTCTTCTTCCTGACGCAGAAATTGCTGCCGCTCATCAATGATGGCGGCCGGATCGTCAACATCTCGTCCGGCCTCACCCGCGTCATCATGCCCGGCCGCGCGCCCTACGGCACGATGAAGGGCGCCGTCGAAATCCTGACCAGATATATGGCCAAGGAACTGGGCCCGCGCCGGATCGCGGTCAACGTCGTCGCACCCGGCGCGATCGAGACCGATTTCAGCGGCGGCCTGGTCCGCGACAACCCCGAATTCAACAAGCGGGTCGCGGATATGACCGCCCTCGGCCGCGCCGGCCTGCCGGACGATATCGGACCGATGGTCGCCTCGCTGCTGTCCGAGGACCACCGTTGGGTCAACGGCCAGCGGATCGAAGTCTCCGGCGGCATGTCGATCTGATCGTCCAAAGTCCGCCCGTCGGCGCCTCCGACCCTCCGAGGCGCCATCCCCCTCACTGAAACCACGCTGTCCTTCGCCACCGCGAAACTTGACGGCGTCGATCCGCACCCCCGGCTGGCCGACATCATCTCGTCAGGCCAGGGCCGGCGCATGGCCAGAATTCCCCCCAAAGGACGAAGCGCCATCCATCGGGTCCGGCGGATCGGGCGGATTTGGACGGCGTTTCGTTTTCCGACAAATCAGAGCGGATCCCGTTCAAACGGACGCGTTTGAACGGGTGAAGATGCGCGATAAATAATAACCTGGAGCATTTCCCGAACCGGTGTTTGGTGAAAACGCTCCAGGTAACTCGAAATCGTGAAAGGCGCACGGAAACTCATCCTGCCGATATAAGCTTTTGCGTCGAGGCCGAGGACAGACGGCCGGATCGCGTCAAGGCAGGAGGGAACGGCAGCCGGCTTGCCCTGCAGAGAAAATCATCCCCGGAGGATTCGCGGCGATGTCGAAAAAGTCGCTCCTGTGGATAGTGGCGGCCGTTGTTCTGGTCGCCTCCTATTTCGGCTACCAATATTGGCAGCAGATGCAGTCGGCGCTGCCGAAGGGAATCGCATCGGGTAACGGACGGATCGAGGCAAAACTCGTCGATATCACCGCCAAGGAAGCGCTCCGGGTGCAGGAAATCCGCGCCGATGAGGGCGATCTGGTCAACCCGGGCCAGGTTCTGGTCCTGCTGGATACGTCCACATTGCAGGCGCAGCTTCAAGAGGCAAAGTTGAACGTCGCGGCGACGCAGGAAAAAGTGGCCGTGGTCCGGGCTGCGATCATCAAGACGCAAAGCGAGATCAATCTCGCCAATATCGAGGTCAGGCGCAGCAGCGCGCTCGTCGCGGAACGTGCCGGTTCGCAACGGGAACTCGACGTCCGCAGGACGGCGGTACAGACCACGACGGCCGGCCTTCAGGAAGACGAAGCCCAGTTACGCACGATTGAACAACAGGTCAAAGTCGCCGAGGCCCAGGTGTCGACGATCCAAACCCGAATTGACGATGCAACGCTGAAATCGCCGGTCAGGGGAAGAGTGCTCTATCGGCTGGTCGAAGTTGGCGAGGTCCTGGGGCCGGGCGGTAAGGCGTTGACGCTGGTAAACCTGAACGACGTGTACATGGAAATATTCCTCCCGTCGGAGCAGGCGGCGAAGGTGAAGATCGGCGCCGAGGCGCGGATCGTGCTCGATGTTCTCCCCAATCGCCCCGTCGCGGGATATGTCAGCTTCGTGTCGCCCGAAGCGCAGTTCACACCCAAACAGGTCGAGACCCGCAGTGAGCGGGAGAAGCTGATGTTCCGGGTCAAGATCCGCGTGCCTGAGCAGACGGTGGAGTCCTATATCGACGTCGTCAAGACCGGCGTGCGGGGCGTCGGCTACGTGAAAATAGATCAAGCGACAGCCTGGCCGGCCTCGCTTGAGAACGCCGTGTCTCCCGTAAAAAACGGAGGATAGAGGCCGGTCCCGTTCGAATGGACTCGTTTGAACGGGTGAAACTGCGTGATAAAATAACGATGTAGAGCATTTCCACTGATCCCCGGTTCAGTGGAAATTCTCCAGGCGCCGGGGCAATAAACATCAACGAAGCGTCACGAAGGCGACAATGCCGCCGCAACACGCCAGAGAACCAATCCATGTCAGACACTGCGCCTCATGTGCCGCCTGCCATGTCTGCCAGCGTGCCGGTGGTGTCCATACAGGACGTCACCCATCGCTATGGCGGGGTCGCGGCGCTCGATGGGCTCTCCCTCGATATTCCCGCCGGGCGCATGGTCGGCATCATCGGGCCGGACGGCGTCGGCAAATCGACGCTCCTGGCGCTGGTCGCCGGATCCAAGAAGATGCAACGGGGCAAAGTGATCGTCCTGGGCGGAGACATCGCGGATCTGCGGCACCGGCGGGAGGCATGCCCGCGGATCGCCTACATGCCGCAGGGTCTGGGCAAGAATCTCTATTTCGAGCTCAGCGTACAAGAGAACGTCGATTTCATGGCCCGGCTCTTTGGCCTCACCGTCGCCGAGCGCCTGGCCCGCATCAGGGTATTGCTGGACGGCACAGGGCTTGCGCCCTTTCCCGACCGTCCCGCCGGCAAGCTGTCGGGTGGAATGAAACAAAAGGTGGGGCTCTGCGGCGCGCTGGTGCACGACCCCGACCTGCTCATTCTCGATGAACCGACGACCGGCGTCGATCCGCTGTCCCGTCGGCAGTTCTGGGCGCTGATCGACGAGGTCCGCGCCGGGCGCCCCGGCATGAGCGTCATCATCTCGACGGCCTACATGGACGAGGCCCAGCAATGGGACTGGATCGTGGCCATGGACGCCGGACGTGTTCTCGCGACGGGCACCCCCGCGGAACTGATGGCGCGAACCGGCACGACGGACCTCGAAAAATGCTTCATCGCCCTGTTGCCCGAGGAAAAACGCACCGGCCACGTCGATCTCGCCATACCGCCGCGGCCGGCCGGCAAGCGCGAAATCGCCATTGACGCCGAAGGGCTGACGCGGCGCTTCGGCAGCTTCGTCGCCGTCGATCATGTCTCCCTGACGATCGAGCGTGGAGAGATTTTCGGCTTCCTCGGCTCCAATGGCTGCGGCAAATCCACGACCATGAAAATGTTGACGGGATTGCTGCCGCCGACCGAAGGCAGCGCCAGGCTGTTTGGTCAGTCGGTCGATGCCGGCAGCATCGTGGTGCGAAAGAACATCGGCTACATGACGCAGGCGTTCTCGCTCTATGGCGAGCTTACGGTCCGGCAGAACCTCGTTCTCGACGCGCGCCTCTATCACATGCCGCCCGACAGGGCCAAGGCGCGGATCGAGGAGCTTGTCGAGAAATTCGGGCTCGGCCCCTATCTCGACGCATTGGCCGGCGCGTTGCCCATGGGCTTGCGCCAGCGCCTGTCGCTGGCGGTCGCTGTTCTGCATGGCCCGGAATTGCTCATTCTGGACGAACCCACGTCGGGCGTCGATCCCGTTGCACGCGACAGTTTCTGGGAATTGCTGATCGACCTCTCGCGCCGGCAGGGCGTTACGATTTTCGTGACCACGCATTTCATGAACGAGGCAATGCGGTGCGACAGAATCTCGCTCATGCATGCGGGCAGGGTCCTCGCCGCCGACGCGCCGCGGAAACTGATCGAGGCGCAAAACGCTACCACCCTGGAAGACGCCTTCATCGCCTATATGGAGGATGCGATCGGAGAGGCGGCGTCCGGCGCGCAGGGCGAGGCGAAGCCGGACATCGGCGGATCGCCGTCAGCCGCCGCGCCGCCGCATGAGGCGCCCTCCGGGTCTTCATTGCGTCTGGCGCGGCTGCTCGCCTACAGCGTCAACGAAACGATGCAGATCCTGCGCGATCCGGTCCGCCTGGCCTTCGCCTTTGTCGGCTCGGCCCTGCTGATGCTCATCTTCGGGTTCGGAATCACGACGGACGTCGAACATATTCGTTATGCGACCTTCGATCTCGACCAGACGTTTGAAAGCCGGACCTATCTCGAACAATTTGAGGGCACGCCGCGATATTTCACGCAGATGCTTCCGGTCCGCTCGGCCGGCGATGCGCTGGCGCGCATGCAGTCGGACAGGATCTCGCTCGTTCTGGAGATGCCTCCGAATTTCGGTCGGGATCTCCGCAGGGACTCAAGGCCGGAAGTTCTTGCCGAGATAGACGGCGCGGACACGTTCCGTGGCGAAACCATCGCGCAATATGTTCAAGGCGTCCAGGACGAGATCCTGCGCAATCCCCCAAGCGGGCTGGAGATCACCCCGCAGAAATACACCGCAAATTTCCAGGACCGCTATATGTACAACCCGACGTTCGAAAGCGTCTATGCGATGGTGCCCAGCATCCCGCCGATCCTGCTCATCCTCATCCCGGCGATCCTGATGGCGGTCAGCGTCGTGCGGGAGAAGGAACTGGGCTCGATCATCAATTTCTACGTGACGCCGACCGGCCGGCTCGAATATCTCCTGGGCAAGCAGCTTCCCTATGTCGCGATCGGCATGATGAACTATGCCGTCCTGGTGACGATGGCCCTCATCGTCTTCGATGTACCGCTCAAAGGCAGCTTTCTGGTCCTGACGCTTTGCACATTGCTGTATGTCGTCGCCACGACGGGCATCGGCATGGTCATCTCAACCTTCACCAGCAGCCAGGTCGCCGCCGTCTTCGTAACGACGATCATCACGCTTTTGCCCACCATACAGTTTTCCGGCTTCCTGCAGCCGGTCTCGACGCTCGCGGGCCGGGCGCGGTTCGTAGGGACGATCTGGCCCACGACCTATTACATGCATGCCAGCAAGGGCGCCTTCACCAAGGGCCTCGGCGCGGATCTCCTGATGCAGGACGTCATTTTCCTCGGGTGCTGCATTCCCGTTCTCTGGACCGTGAGCGCGCTCATACTCAGGAAGCAGGAGAAGTAGCGGTGTCCTCGCTCATCAACATTTTCTGGCTCGGCATCAAGGAATTGCGAAGCGTCGGCAGCGACCTCGTGATGATCTTCTTCGTCGCGTATTCGTTCACCGGCGCGATCTACGCTCAAGCCACCGGCACATCCAGCGAGGTCAACAACGCGTCGATCGCCTTTACCGACGAGGACGGGTCCGCATTGTCCGGACAATTGATGGATGCCTTCTATCCGCCGCGCTTCCAGACGCCCCAGGCGATCGCCGCGGCGGACGTCGAAACCGCGATGGACGAGGGACGGTTCATGTTCGTCGTCGTGATTCCACCGAGGTTCGAAGCCGATCTGCGCGCGGGGCGCCACCCCGACGTGCAGTTGAACATCGACGCGACCGCCATGCAGCAGGCCGCCATCGGCGGCGGCTATATCAAAAATATAATCGGCGATCGCATTTCCAGCTTTTTCAGGCGCTCCGACGCATCGGCGCAACCGGCGATCAATCTGGTCATTCGCCGGCTGTTCAATCCCAACGGAGAGACATCCTGGTTCGCGAGCGTCGTCGCGATCATCAATCAGATCACGCTGCTCACGATTGTCCTGACCGGCGCCGCGGTGATCCGCGAGCGCGAGCACGGAACATTGGAGCATCTGCTCGTGATGCCGCTGACGGCCTTCGAGATCGCAATGGCAAAAGTCTGGGCCAACAGTCTCGTCATTCTGGTTGCAACGGCGCTGTCCCTCTATCTCATCGTCATGAAGGCGCTGCACGTGCCGTTTGCCGGCTCGATTTCCCTGTGGTTCCTGGGCGTTCTGCTCTACCTGTTTTTCGCGACGGCGCTGGGTCTCTTCCTGGGCACGATTTCCCGTTCGATGGCGCAATTCGCGCTTCTGATCATCTTTGTCAACGTCATGCTGCAACTTCTTTCCGGCGGATCCACTCCTGTCGAAAGCCAGCCGACCTGGCTCCAGTACATGACCTTCTTTCTTCCATCGCGTCATTTCGTCAGCTTTTCCCAAAAGATCATTTATCGCGGTGGCGGAATCGACGCCGTCTGGCGTCAATTCGCAATGGTCGGCGCAATCGGCCTGGCGTTCTTTGTCTACAGCCTGGCGCTCTTTCGAAAATCGATAGCCGTGACCAAGTAGGACCGAAAGCGATGAACGGCGCAACGCCATGTGACGGAGAGCGGCGGGTGATGGGCGATCGTCGGAATGCAGGGCGCGCGGCTCGCCACGCGCCTCTCGTGCTCGGGGGCGGAATTGCGGCGTTCTGGATGGCGTTGATGCTGAATGGCTGCGCCGTGGGGCCCGACTTCGTCGCGCCGAAACCCGAAATTCAGAACAACTGGATCGAAAGCACTGATCCGCGGGTCGTGACCACGGGCGACGTGATGAGTCACTGGTGGCGAACGTTCAACGATCCGACGCTCGATCGATTGATCCAGATCGCCGCGACGCAGAATCTGCCGGTCCGGATTGCCGGCCTCAGGATTCTGGAAGCCCGGGCGCAATTGGGCGTCGCGATCGGCAGCATGTATCCACAAACGCAAGAGGGCTTCGGCGCCGCGCAGGAAAACCTGATCAGCTCGCGTCTTGCCAACCAGGCCAATCTCCAGCATTCCTTCGCCAGCTTCGCTCTCGGCTTCGACGCAAGCTGGGAACTGGATTTCTGGGGGCGCTTCCGGCGCAATGTCGAGGCCGCCGGCGCCAACATGGGCGCCACGGTCGCGGATTATGACGACGCACTGGTCTCGCTCACTGCCGAGGTCGCACGCACCTACGCCATGATACGCACCTACGAGGTATTCATTCAGATCACGCGCGAGAACGCCCGCGTCCAGAGAGAGGGCCTGGACATCGCCACGTCGCGCTTTCGCAACGGTGCCACCTCCGAACTCGACGCCAGCCAGGCGCGCACATTGCTGGAGAGCACGCTTGCCGATATCGCGCCGTTGCAATCCAGCGAACAGCAGGCAAAAAACGCTCTCAGCACGCTGCTGGGGCGCCCCCCGGGCAGCGTCGACGCGTTGCTGTACGGCCCGCAATACATCCCGACAGCATCCAGCAAGGTGGCGGTCGGAATACCGGCGGAATTGCTGCGGCGGCGGCCGGACATCCGGGCCGCCGAGTTGAGAGCGGCGACGGAGAGCGCGCGCATCGGCGTCGCCAAGGCAGACCTCTATCCAAGGTTCACGCTCTTCGGCGAGATCGGCGTGCAAAGCAGCAGCATGTCCACCTTCCTCGCACCCGGCAGCCGGTTCTTCACGACCGGGCCGGGCTTCAGATGGCCCATTCTGAACTACGGACGGCTAACGAATAACGTTCGGGCGCAGGACGCGCGTTTTCAACAGGCGGCCGTCACATACCAAGATACCGTGCTCAAGGCCCAGCGCGAGGTCGAGGATGCGCTGATCGGTTTTCTCAAGGCGCAGGACAGCGCAATCAATGCGCAAAGATCCGTGCAGGCCGGGCAACGCTCGGTGCAGTTGTCGCTGACACGGTATCGCGAAGGAGCCGAGGATTATCAGCGCGTCGTCGATTCGCAGCGGATTCTTCTGCAGTCGGAAAACAGGCTGGCTGATACGCAATCTTCCATCGCGACCTATCTCATCGCGCTTTATAAGGCTTTGGGCGGTGGGTGGGAGGTCGGGGCGGGAAAGCCGATCATACCCGAAGCCATGCAGGCCGAAATGGCGCGGCGTACTAACTGGGGAAAATTGCTGCCGGCCCACCCGCCGCCGGCGACGGACGAATTGGCGCCCCCAACCCCGGCGGGTAACGCCCCGATTCTGCGAAAGCCCATCTGGTGACAGGTCGCTCGTAACGCGTGGCGAAATGGCACCGAGGTTCGTGGTCGACGCCACCGCCTCCAGATCCTCCGAGGGGAGAAACTCATGGGAAAGAACGAAAAATCTTCAGCCTCCGACGCCACGCTCAGCCAGGACGGTTCCCCTGGAACGGAAAAGCTGCGCCGGAAAGATTACGAGGCGGAACTGGCGCGGCTCCATGTCGAACTCGTGCAGCTCCAGGAGTGGGTCCGGCGCGAGAAGAAAAAGATTTGCATTGTCTTCGAAGGCCGCGACGGTGCCGGCAAGGGCGGTGTGATCAAGGCGATCACCGAGCGGGTCAGTCCGCGCACCTTCCAGGTCGTGGCGCTGCCGGCGCCCACCGAGCGGGAAAAATCGCAGATGTATGTGCAGCGCTATCTGGCGCATTTGCCGGCGGCATCGGAAATCGTAATTTTCGACCGAAGCTGGTACAACAGGGCCGGCGTCGAGCGGGTCATGGGCTTTTGCACCGAGAAGGACGTCGAGGCGTTTTTCAGGGGCGTAACCCTGATCGAACGGGCGATGGTCGATTCCGGAATCATTCTTCTAAAATACTGGCTCGAGGTCAGTCGGGACGAACAGACCAGGCGTCTCGAATCCCGGATCAATGACGGCCGCAAGACATGGAAACTCTCCGAAATGGATCTGAAATCCTATTCGTGCTGGCATGCCTATTCGCGCGCACGTGACGAGATGTTCCAAAAAACGGATACGGGGTGGGCTCCGTGGTACATGGTCCGGTCCGACGACAAAAAGCGCGCACGCCTCAATATCATCACACATATGCTGGGACGGATCCCCTATGACAAGACGCCGCGCCGAAAGGTCGAACTTCCGAAACGCGACAAGGCCAATGGCTACGTCGAACCCGATTACACATCCAAGCTGATTCCCGAATTGTTTTGACGGGGCGCCTTCGCCAGACTGCCGATCAGCGCGATCATCTCCGCATGGGCTTGTGTTGCCGGATTCCGCTTGACTGTCTGGTCAACAATGCCGGCACCGCGCATCATGACAGCATCGAGAACACCACCGAAGACGCGTTCGATGCCCTCTATCGCGTCCATCTCAAGGGCGTCTTCTTCCTATGCGCAATAGGAAAGGCTGGCCTTCAATATTGAGGAATTTTCAAGAGCATGTTTGCGATTGGAAATGAAGCAAGGCAGGAAGACTGATTTCTTGGTGCAGGCATCATAAATGGGTCTATCCAGCCCCTGATGACCCACCGCGATCGTCAGTTGCCCCGACGGGTCGTGCTTGCTTTGGAGGAAGCAACCGTCAGGAAGTCGGCCTGACGATGAACCGTTCGCGGTATTCGGCGGGAGAGAGGCCCGTGAGCCGAAGGAAAAGCTTCTTGAACGCGCCGACATCCTGATAGCCGACCTCCCACGCGATCCGGTCCAATGAGAGCACGGTCGTTTCCAGAAGGTCCCGTGCGCGCTCCACGCGCAGATGCTGGGCATATTCTCTCGGCGCAATTCCGGTCGCCCTACGGAAGCGGCGCAGGAAAGTCCGTTCCCCCAGCGCCGAAACGCGGGACATTTCTGCAACGCTTGCCTCGCGGGCCGCATCCGTGCGCAACCAGTGCTGGACGGCCAGGATCGCGCGATCTCCATGGGTGAGAACCGGGACGAACTGCCGGTAATGGCGCTGGTCGCGCCTCGGTGGATCGATCAGCAGGTCGCGTGCCGTCTCGGCCATGACGGCCGATCCCAGCAGTTTTTCGATGAGGCGAAGACCAAGATCGGGCCAGGACATCACGCCCGCGACGGTCAGGATGTCGCCGTCGTCCACCAGCAGCCGGTCGGGATCGACACGGATGGTGGGATACAAGGCCCGCAGCCGCTCGGCGGACTGCCAATGCGTCGTCGCTGGCCGACCGTCGAGCAAGCCGGTGGCAGCAAGCAGGAACGTGCCGGCGCACACGGCGGCAAGGATCGTGCCGTTCGTGTGGCAGGTTCGCATCCATGCCAGAAGGTCGCCCATTGTCTCGGGTACGGGTGATCCGCTCAGGGCAGGGGGAAGGATGATCACGGCAGGCGCCGTGGCAGGGCGCCGATCCTCCGCGATTGTCGTGACGCGGAGCAACGGCCCGTGCCGGTCGAAATGCGTTCGGGCCCGTTCGTCGGCGACGGCGAACAGATCGGCCATGCCGTGCAAGGCAGCCTGCTGCGCGCCGGGATAGGCGACGAGAACGATTTCATGCAGCGCCTGTGTCGTCATGTGTCGGATATGACCATGATTTTGTCTTTCCCGCCACTGGGGCGGCGGTCACAGCGCCGCTATTCTGGCCGCATCAGAGCAAAAGGAAGCGGATATGACGGACAAGGCCCTGATCATCGTGGACTTCCAGAACGATTATTTCCCCGGCGGGCGTTGGGAACTGGTCGGTATCGAGCAAGCCGCCGCCAATGCGGCACGCGTGCTGGCGGCCTTCCGGGAGAGGGGATTGCCGGTCATTCATATCCGGCACGAGTTTCCTGCGGTGGATGCGCCGTTTTTCGCGCCAGGGTCGGACGGTGCGCACATTAACGCCGCCGTCGCGCCGCGAGAGGATGAGACGGTGGTGCTCAAGCATCACCCGAACGCGTTTCGGGACACGCCTCTGAAGGCGCTGCTTGATGAGAAGGGCATCAGGATACTGACGATCCTCGGCGCGATGAGCCATGTCTGTATCGACGCGACTGTCCGCGCGGCGGTGGATTTCGGCTATGAGGTGACTCTGATCCACGACGCCGTTGCCACCCGCGACCTCGCGTTCAATGGGGTCGCAGTTCCTGCGGTTCATGTCCACGCCGCCTATATGGCCGCGCTGTCCTTCGCCTATGCGACTGTGCTGTCTACGGATGAAAGCCTCGGAACATGAACGACAACGAAGCCACCATCGCCCGCGTCATCCGGGCTGGAGACTACACTGGCAGCAAGGCATGGGATGCGCTGGAGCTCGAAAGCTTCGCCGATGTCACCGTTCGTCTCCACTGGACCGATCATCCCTATGTCTGGCACGTGAACGACGGTCCGGAAGTGTTCGCAGTGCTCGACGGGGTGGTTGAAATGCATCTGCGGCATTCCGGTGGAGAACAAGTGTTCCGCCTGGAACCTGGCGATATTTTCCGTGCTCGCGAGGGTGATGAGCACAAGGCGATCCCGCTGGGGGCTGCGCGGATTCTCGTCGTCGAACGGAAGGACAGTATATGAGCATCGCGCGAACGTCTGGACTGCCCGGTATGGATCGACGCGAAAACGAGGGGCGCGTCTCTCTCCAGCATGAGGAATATTCTGGTGATTTCATAATAATGATGGAGAATTAACATAATGAAAAATAAAAACGTCATTGTTTTTGATATCGATGGTACATTGACGGACAGCGTAAGTGTGCATCAGTTTGCATTCGGATCTGCTTTACAAAATTTCAAATTTCCCGCACTTCGAACCGATTGGAGCAGTTATAGGCATCACTCCGATAGTGCAATTCTGACTGAAGCATGGGAAGAGGCCAACCTTGAAGGGAAGGCAGATATGCTTCGACTTGAAAGAGAATATGCACGCTTTTACGATGAAGCCGTTAGGAAAACGCCCTTCTCCGAGATCAGAGGTGCGCGCCGCTTCATTGACTATATGCGTAAGCAAGGTTGGATTGTCGTATTCGCGACGGGAAGTCTGCGCTACGGTGCTTTGCATAAGCTTTCAGTGATCGGTCTCGATGGTGAGTCAGAAATATTGGTTACGGCATCTGAATTCGAGACGCGTGAAGAAATCGTTGGCCGTGCTGTCGAACTCGGTTCCGCCGCAAATGGAGGGCAAAAACCCCATCATGTTATTTCGATCGGTGACGGTGTTTGGGATCTGACAACCGCCCGTAATCTGGGGTATGAATTTTTGGAATTGATAGTGGGAAGAAGAAATTATTGGAAAATTTTGGTGTCGTGATGTATAGAGATTTTGATGATCTCTATGAAAACGAGCGATCATCCTTCGAAATATTGAAGTAATATAAAATCCGCTCCGCGCGCATCGGCACCGATTTCGCACGGAATCCCGAGAGGCCATGCATTCCTATGAGACAGACTGTGTAGCCAATACCGAAGTGGCCCCCATCCTGAGGACCAGAGGCGGCCGAATCTAAGTTGGACGATCTGGCTCTGCGGATCCTTTCTCCCCAGGCATCGCTGTGGCCAGGCTGTCTTCCCGGACCGCCATCGGCGTGCAGTAGCCCAGCGCCTGGCGCAAGCGCGCCGGCTGGATGTGTTCGACCGCGGATATCCGGGCGTGGCTGGCGGAAAACCCGGTCAGGATCACGCGGAAAGACGGCCGCAAGCGGCGGCGCGCCGTCAGCCCCGCATGGCGTCGCGGATCTTCCGGTCGGTCTTGTACTGGCTCAGCGCGTAGACCGACCAGATCGCGGCGGGAATCCAGCCGATGACCGTGATCTGCAACAGCAGGCAGATGATTCCCGCGACCGGGCGCCCGATCGTGAAGAACTGAAGCCAGGGGAGCACGAGGGCGAGAAGCAGGCGCATCGATGGTCCTCAACGCTGGATGGCGGGGCCGGCCGCCGGCCTGACCGGTTTAGGCGACGCCGCGCGGGACGGCAAGCCATGCCGCGCGCCAAGCCGTCAGAGGACGCCCCCCAGCACGGTCGGATCGAAGGCCGCCCTGATGTCCAGCCCCTTCGCGATCAGCCCGTACGCGGCCAGCCTGCCATACAGGGCGGCCGTGTCGCGGATGACGCCGTCGTCGATCGCCACGTCCTCCAGCCGGCTGGCCGCGACGGACCGCCGGGCCACGGCGTCGGGCAGATGGGATATCTTGGCCAGGGTCCGGGCATACAGGTCACGATGGGCCCGCGCCCATGCCGTCGCGCGGGCGATGCGCCGTTGCAGATCGACGATCGCCGCGCGCTTGGCGGCCAAGGCGTCGCGATGCGCGATCCCGAACACGTAGAAGGGCAGGATCCCCGCGCCGTCGGCCAGGATCCGGTCGCCATCCACCTCCTGCCCCAGCGCGATATAGGGTTGCCAGGTGACCCAGGCATCGACCCGCCCCGTGGCCAGCGAAAGCTGGGCGACGTTCTGCGCCGCGCGCACCACATGGACATCCGCCGCCGTCAGGCCGGCCTGCTCCAGGCGACCGTACAAGAGGGGCTCGCCCAGTCCCGCGGGGCTGAGGATCACCCGCTTGCCCTTCAGATCTCTGACGGTGGCGATGGCGGAATCCCCGCGCACCAGGATGGCCGCGCCCTGGCCGCCGGTGATGTTGGCCCCGACCGCCACGATGGGGGCGCCGGAGGCGTAGGCGAACAGAAAGGCGACGTCCCCGGCGCGGCAGAAATCGATCGCCCCGGCGTTCTGCGCCTGAAGCAGAGGCTGGGCCTGGGTGAATTCCTTCCATGCGATGCAATAGCCGGTCGGCGCGGCCTCCCCCGCCGCCTCCAGCAGCGAACGCAGCGAATCGTTCTGGTCGCCCACCGACAGCATGATCGGTTCCGCCGCGGCGGCGAGGCCGGCCGTGAAGACGTGGCCGGCAAGGGCGCCGGCACCGGCGAGGCACAGGCGACGCGGGATCGGCATGGCGCCGTCACCAGGAATAGCGCAGCTTCGCATAGAAATACGATCCTTCGGCGCCATAGATGGACGCGGTGCTGTAATTGGGATTGATCTGATAGAGCGGCGACGCCGACTGCGCCTTCGCGTTCAGCACGTTCGGCCGCTTGTTGAACACGTTGTTGCCGCCGATTTCCGCAACCCAACGCGGTCGGAAGCGATAGGCGATGTCGAAATCCATCAGCCATGCGGGGCTGACCGTCTCGTCATAAGCCGGTCCCTGGTTGGACAGGTTCTTGGTCGCGGAATAGCGGAACACGCGCACCGTCGTCGCGACTGGGCCATAGGTCCAGGTGCCCGTGAAGCGGAGGGTATTGCGGGGATAGATCGTGGTCAGGTTGCCGATCTCGTTCCGAAACAGCGGCTGGACCGCCGAGCCGAGGTTGATGGCCAGGGGGTTGATCCGTTTGATCATGTGCTGCTGCTGGTTCATCATTGCGCCCCACAGCACCGTGCCGGCCTTGCCGAAATCGGTCAGGTAATGGGCCTGGATGTCCATGCCTTCGGTTTCGGTATGCGCGGCGTTGCGCATGAACGTATATTGGTAATAATTGCCGTCGTTCGGAACGGCGCCGCTGGCGTGAAGGATGTTCATGACCTGTGCGCCGGTGATGCCGTTGCCGGACACGGTCAGCGGGATGATCTGGTTGAAGATGTCGATGCGGTAGATATCCAGCGACAGGTCGAAATTGCGGATCGGCGTCAGCACCAGGCCGACCCCGAAATTATGCGACGTCTCCGGCTTCAGGGGTGACGCGCCCAATGCCCGGGCGCCGATATTGTTGACGGACGAATAGACGTTTGTCGTGGTGATCAGCGCGTTGTTCGCCTGGGCGTTGGTGGAATAGAACGTCGCCTCGCTCTGGAAATATTCCTGTTGCAGCGTGGGGGCGTGGAAACCGTTGCTGGCCGACCCGCGAAAGGCCAGCCAGGGCGTGACCTGGTAGCGGGCCGAGATCTTGCCGCTGGCGGTGTTGCCGAAATCGCTGTAGGTTTCGTTGCGGCCGGACAACTGGACCGACAGCGCCTTGGTCAGTTGCTGGTCGAATTCCAGGTAGAACGCGCCGTTCATGCGCGAATAGGTTCCGGCGGCATTGGGATAATAGGCCCCCAGGCCGGCGGCGCTGGGCAGGGCCTTGGTGCCGTCGGGAAAGACATAGCCGCCATCGACCCAGGCCGCGCGTTCGCCGGCGCCGATTTCGTACTGGTTGTAGCGATATTCAAGACCGCCCGATACCGACAGGGGATATTTGAACAATCCGGTATCGAACTGGCGGCGGAGGTCGTAATCCACCATCAGTTCCGAATTGGTCAGCGTGCCCAGATAGAAATGATGCGGGCTGGACGGGCCGAGGGAGACGTTGATGGAATCGTCCAGCCCCAGCGCCGTCTGGTCCCGCCCGTAATTGACGCTGAAATCCCAGGCCCAGCCCAGGAAATCCTTGCCGCGCAGTCCGGACGTGAACTGGAAATCCTGGTCTTCGGTCGAGATGATCGGCAGATAGCCCTCGGGATAGACGCTGACGATGTTCTGCGACGAATTGGACGGCCGGTACCAGCCGGGTTCGTAGGCGGTGCGGTGGGCATAGGTGGCGAAGGAATAGAATTCCCCCCAATCGCCCAGCGGGATCGCCATGTCATAGGACACGGCCTGCTTTTCCGTCTCCGGCACGCCGTAAAGCTGGCGGTAGCGGTTGCCGTATTCGCGCGGATCGAGCTGCCCGCCGGCCAGCAGGGGATAGAGCAGGGTGGGCGTGCCGCCCTTGCTCATCGGCGCGTATCCCGCCGTATTGGTCCATTGGTTGCCGATAATGTCGGCGCCGAGGTTGAAATAGCCGCCGGCATTGCCGATCCTGAACCCGTCGTTGAAGAACAGGTTGCCGCCCCGGCCGTAATCGCCCAGCGTGCCGACCGTCGAGGCGTACTGGTCATAGCTCAGTTCGGCGGAACCGCCGTGATCGGCCTTTTTCAGGATGATGTTGATCACGCCGGCGATGGCGTCCGATCCGTACTGGGCCGCCGCGCCGTCCTTCAGGATCTCGATATGGTCGATCGCGCTCATCGGGATCATGTCCAGATCGACCGGCGACTGTCCCTGCATGGCGCCGCCGTAGAAGATCGACGCGATGGTGTGGCGCCGCTTGCCGTTGACCAGGACCAGGGTTTCGTTCGACGGCAGGCCGCGCAGGGACGCGGTCTTGGTCGTGAAGCCCAATTGCCCGGGATAGCCGGGCGTGTTGTTGATCGACGGATCCAGCAGGGCCAGCGCGCTGCGCAGGTTGGGCTGGCCGGTGCGTGTCAGGTCGGTATGCGACACGATGACGATCGGCGACATGCTGCGCGAGGCGCGCACCGCACCGCGCGTGCCCGTCACCACCACCTGTTCGCTGTCCTGCTGCCGGGATTGCCCCGGGGCGGGGCGCGCGGTGTTCGCGACCGTCCGCCGCCGGGCTGCTTCGCCGGGCGCGGATGCGGAAGGCGCGGGCCGGGGCGTGGCCTTCGCCTTCGCCGTGCCGTCATCCGCGATCGCGCGCGACGTGGACAGATGCAGCGACGCCAGGGCCAGGATCAGGCGCGTGGCGGTCCGTTCGATGGACGGCGGCGTGGGGGCGAGATTCTTTCTTGTCGATTGCATTCGTCTGCTCGATTGATTGCGGCGTGCGGGCCCGATGGGGGGCTGCGGGCGCGGACGGTCAGGGTGTGGCCGGGTCCGGCAGGCCCAGATTCTCGCGCAGCGTCCGGCCGGTATAATCGGTGCGCAACAACCCCCGGCGCTGGAGTTCCGGCACCGCCAGGCGCACGAAGTCGCGGATGCCGTCGGGGGCCGAGGTGAACATGATGTTAAAGCCGTCGGCGGCGCCGGTGCGGTACCAGCCTTCGATATCGTCGGCGATCTCGCGCGCCGTGCCCACGATGATGCGGTGCCCGCCCCGGGTGAAGTGGCGCAGCACGTCGCGCGGGGTGGGGCGGTCGCGGCGGATCCAGTCCACGATCAGCGATTGGCGGCTCTTATGGCTGTTGGTTTCCGTGACCTCGCCCAGTTCGATCGGGCGGTCCCGGGGCAATGCCGACAGATCGACGCCCAGGCTGGCATAGGCCGATAGGCCGCGCAGGCTGTCGCCATGGTCCAGATAGCGCAGATAGGTCTCGAATTTGGCGCGCGCGTCGTCGTCGCTTTCGCCGACGAAGGGCGCCAGGCCCGGCAGGATACGCAGATGCGCCTCCCCCCGCCCGTGGCGGGCGGCGCGGTCCAGCACGTCGGCGCGATAGGCGCGCCCGGCGGCGGGGTCGTATTCGGCGGTGTAGATGACCTCGCCGATGCGCGCCGCCAGGTCCCGTCCCGGCCCCGAGGCCCCGGCCTGGGCCAGCACCGGGCGGCGCTGGACGGGCGGCGGCGCGTTCAGCGGGCCGGCGACGCTGAAGAAATGCCCCTTGTGATTCAGCGGCCGCACCAGCGCCGGATCCAGCCAACGGCCGCTCCGCTTGTCGCGCAGCAAGGCGCCGGGGGCGATGCTGTCCCACAGCCCGGTGACGACATCGACGAATTCATGGGCGCGTTCGTAGCGGTCGGCATGGTCCGGATGGCGCGACAGGTTGAAATTCTCGCCCCCGCCGGTGGCGGTCACGACATTCCAGCCCGCCCGTCCGCCGCTGAGCCGGTCCAGCGAGGCGACGCGGCGGGCGATGTTGTACGGTTCGTTGAAGCTGGTGCTGGCGGTGCCGATCAGGCCGATATGGCGCGACGTGACCGCCAGCGCCGCCAGCAGGGTAAAGGTGTCCCAGCGCGGCAGCGCCGGCGTGTCGGCCACCGCCGCCGGGTCTGGTACCGGCAGCACGTTGTCGTACAGGAAAATGGAATCGAAGCGCCCCTGTTCCAGCAGATCGACGTACTCGCGATAGCGCGCGAACGTGATGTCGGCGTCCACATCCTCGCCCGGCGCCCGCCAGGCATCGCCGTTGGTGGCCGACCCGGTCAGATAGGCGCCAAGCGCAAAGGTGCGTTTCGGTTCGGTCATCAAGGTACTTTCTTGCGATCGGAAAGGCCGGCGACGGGTTGCGGCAGCCGGAATCACAAGAATTCACGCATGACGATGACGTGAAGACAAATTTAATTTTTACATTTATTCTATATTAATCGATAATTATATTGGCAATATTAATGTATCCGATGAATTTTACCGGATTATCCGGGCGGTCTGCGGGGCTATGCCGGCGCCGGGTGCCGGACCGGCATGCGCGCCACATCGGGACGGGGGCGACCAATCCCAGGGCGGTGAAGAAATCGGCGATCCGCTGCTGGGCGGCCAGGGCCTGCGGGGTGATCGGCTGCACCCGGTAGCTGCGGCGCGCCGCCCATCCCCCAGCGTCCTACCCCCCGGGCGAACGCCCGTCGCCCGTCGCCCGGCGGGGGCGGCGCTCACGCGGCCGACCGCGCGGCGTCGTCCGCCGCCACCAGGGCGCGCACGCGCGGGATCAGGTCGCGGCCATAGGCATGGGCGTCGGCGATGGGGTCGAAGCCGCGGATCAGGAAGGTCGTGATCCCCAGCCGGTGGTAATCCAGCATCGCGTCCGCCACCTGGTCCGGCGTGCCGACCAGCGACGTCGAATTCCACCGCCCGCCGGTCGCGGCGGCCACCCCGGTCCACAGCCGCTTGTCCAGCCGTTCGCCGCGCGCCGCCAGTGCCTGCAGGCGGCGCGATCCCTCGTTGGTGGGCAGGCTGTCGGCGGCAGGGCGGGCGCCGGCGGTGTCCAGCGCCGCCGCCGCGCCGGCCGTCGCGGCGTCGCCCTGCAACGCGACGATCCGGCCGCGGATGCGGGCCGCCTCGGCCCACGCCGCGTCCTCGGTATCGGCCAGGATCGGACGCAGCGACAGCGAAAAGCGCGGCGGCGGCCGGCCATGCGCGGCGGCGGCGGCCCGGACCCGGGCGATCAGTTCCGCGACCTGGTCATAGGTCTCGCCCCACAGGGCATAGGCGTCGGCATGCCGCCCGGCGACGGCGATCGCCTCGTCGGACACCCCGCCGAAATAGATCGGGATGCCTTCGGGGCGGTAGGGCTGGACCTGCGACTGCGCGCCATGGATGCGGTAGAACGTGCCGTGATGGTCGAAGGGCGCGGCGGCGGTCCATTCGCGGCGTACGATGTCCAGATATTCGGCGGTGCGCGCATAACGCCGGGCCTTGGTGGTGTTGTCGCCGTCAGCCTGCAATTCGACGTCGCTGCCGCCGGTGATGATATGCACCGCCACCCGCCCGCGCGTGATGTGGTCCAGCGTCGCCAGTTGCCGCGCCGCCAGCGTCGGCGCCACGAAGCCAGGACGGTGCGCGATCAGCAGCCCCAGCCGACGGGTCGCGGCGGCGGCATGCTGCGCGATCACGATGCTGTCGGGCGAATTGGAATGGAAGGCCACCAGCACCCGGTCGAAACCGGCATTTTCATGCAAGATGGCGGTGGTGGCGATATAATCCGGATCAACCGCCGGGCCGCCGCCCGGAATGGTCTCGGACTGGTTGCGCCCGGCCACGTAGCCGATGAATTCGACAGGCATGTCGCGTCCCCGCATTGGACTTCCCGAAGGAAGGCAGGATAACGCCGTGCCGCCGCGCCTGTCGCGACAGGATCTTTCAAGTGTCGCTTTGCGCGGGCTCATGCCCCTGGTGGCGCGGGCGGGCGCATTCAGATCTGCGGTAGCATCACCTCCGCCGCGAAGGGGAAGGAGCCTTCGCCAGACTGCCGATCAGCGCGATCATCTCCGCATGGGCTTGTGTTGCCGGATTGCGCAGATCATCGACGGTATGGGCGTCCGCCAGCCGGGCAAGCGTCGTCAACGTGCGGATTTTTCTCCGGCGCGCGCTTTTCAGTTCCGTCGGACGCCAGGTGAACAGGATCCTGGACAGTTCACCATCGCCGAACAGCCTGTTGAGTTCCGTAATGAACGTGTAGATCAGGAAAAGCACCGCGATCCAGATCTGGACCGCCAGGAACCGGCCCCATATGAAGTTCGCGGTAACGTATTCCGGAAGTCCTCTTGCCGTGCCGCCATGAATCAGAAATTCGATCAATCGTTCAAGAATGCGTGCCGCAGCGGTCGCCAGGAAATATATGCTGCTTTTGAACAGGACCGGCTTGATGAGCGGCGCATTGTCGAAACGATGGAAGAACGGCAGCGCGTTCGCGACCAGCACGGCTTTCCCCACGATCAGCGCCGCCGTTGTCGCCAGCAGGTGGTTGGCGAATTGAAGTCGATAATGTCTCAGAATCAGGTTCGTGGTAAGGACGATCAGATTGAACCCGATGGCGAAGAATATCATCGGCGGAAGCGCTTCCTTCACCTCCTTCACGAGGAAGGAGACGATAGATGACTTGGGCATTGGGATGCGTCCTCGATACCACGTTGATCGTCTCTCACGGATGGTGTCCGAAGGGCAGGGGACATTCTCGACCGGTGCCGGCTTCTCGATCTGTGGATTCTTGCCGGTATATGGGCTGCGATTTTGCACGCCCGAATGTCGGCCCGAATATCGGGGCCGGTACGGCCGCTCGGGTGAACGTTTTGACACTCCGTCGGGTTGCGGTGCCCGGCGCCGGGGCGCCGGGGGAGGACGGTGTTACGCCGGCCCCCCATCCAGCCCCAGCCCCAGCGCCTGGGCGGCGGCCGTCGCCACGTCGTGCCGCAACTGGATGATCTGCCGCCCGTGCCTGTTGGACGGATGCACCCGGTTGGTCAGGATCAGCACATAGGAATCGCTCCCCGGGTCCATCCACAGCGAGGTACCGGTAAAGCCGGTATGGCCGAACGACCCCACCGGAAACACCGCGCCGCGCGGGGTGGAATAATGGGTGGCGATGTCCCATCCCAGGCCGCGCAGGTCGGTCCTGCCGGCGGGCTGCTCCGGCGTGGTCATCATCTCCAGCGTATCGCGCTTCAGCGGATAGGCGCTGGGCCGCCCCGCCCGCCGGTCCAGCAGCGCCTGGGCATAGAGCGTCATGTCGTGCGCGTCGGAAAACAGCCCGGCATGCCCCGCGACCCCGCCCATGCGCCGCGCCGTCGGGTCATGCACCACCCCGCGCAGCATCCCCGCCTGCGGGTCGAACTGGGTCGGCGCGATCAGCGGCCGCAACGCGGCGGCCGGAAGAAACCCCGATTGCCGCATACCAAGCGGCGCCAGGATGCGGCCCGCGGCATAGCGGTCCAGCGTCATCCCGCTGACCCGCTCCACCAGCAGCCCCAGCGTGATGAAGTTGATGTCGCTGTACACGAACGCCACGCCCGGCTTCTGCGTCGGCACCGTCAGCATGACCCGCCGCACCGCCTCGTCCTTGCCGTGCCAGTCCGTCGACAGGTCCAGGTCCGGCGGCAGGCCGGAATAATGCGTCAGCAGATGCCGGATCGTGATGCCGTCCTTGCCGTTGGCGGCAAACTCCGGCAGGTACCGTGCCACCGGTTCGTCCAGCGTATAGGCACCCTGCTCCCATAATTGCATGACCGCCGGGGCGGTGATCGTCGGCTTGGTCAGCGACGCCATGTCGAAATGCGTGTCCCAGCTCTCCGGCTCGGTCTCGGGCACCAGGGCGCGCTGGCCGTACACGCCGCGATATACGACCCGCCCGCCATGCCCCACCGCCGCGACCACGCCCGGCACGTCCCCGCGCTGCGCCGCGCCGTGCAGCAACCGGTCTACCGGCGCGAAATCGGCGCCGGTCGCGCAGGATGCGACGCCCAGCGCGCTCATCGCCATCCCCATCGCGCCCATGCCCCGCAACATGCCGCGCCGATCCAGCCACGGCGGGGGCAGGGGGGCATCGTCGGTCTGGGGCATGGGACTGCTCTCACACGAATGAAATTGCGGCACCGGCGCCATGCCGGCTGCCTTTGCCAGATGGCGACCGGTGCTTTACAATTCTTAAATGGCCCGCAAGCCGGGTGGAATGACGAAGAGGTCTCGATGCATAAGAAAGTGGCGGCAACGCTGTCGGTCGTCCTGCTGGCGGGTCTGGCCGGCCCGGTGCGGGCCGAACCGGGCGGCTGCCTGAAATATGGCGCGGTCGGCGCCGTCGGCGGCCATGTCGCGCATCACGGGGTGCTGGGCGCGGTAAGCGGCTGCGCGGCGGGCATGTATGTCCGCCACGAATACCGCAAGGAAGCGCGCGCCAAGGCCGCCCTGTACGACCAGGAACATCCCGGCACCAAGGGCACCTACGAACAGAAGGCCACGGCCTATGACGTCGAACATTCGACCGCGCCCGGCCAGATGACCCCCAAGCCGGCCGCCCCGGCCGCCGGCAATCCGAACGGCAACGCCTCGTTCTGATCCCGATCCCGCGCGGCGGGGTGCCAGACCCCGCCGCGCCCCGGATCTATCTTTTCCCGCATCCCCTACGCCAGCCTGGCATAGCGCAGGTCCCGCGCCAGCCAGCACCCGACCCGCAGCCCGCTGACCGCGCCGTCCGCGCCGCGCGTCACGTGGATCGTCCATCGGCCCGGCGCCGGCGCGTCCATGCTGCGCCGGCACGGCATGATCCAGACATCCTCGCCCACCGCATGGATCGGCTGCATCGGTCCGTCGCCCAGAAAGCCGCTGCAGGCGACATAGCCGACATCGTCGCCCGCCATGACGATCTCCAGGCTCGCATCCAGCTCCGCGCAATGATACCGCCCGCCGATATCCGGGCGCGCCGCGCCGCCGACCCGCCCGGCTTGCCCGCGGAAATTCTCGCCCGGCCGGTCGATCGCAATCATCGCGCCCTGGCGTGTCAGGGTCATGCCGCCGGCACGGGCCACATCGTTGCCATCCGGGGCCAGGCGCTCGGCCAGGGTGCCGAAATGCGCGTCCAGCCGCGGTCCGCGCGCGCGGACCGTCAGCAGCAACCCGCTCTGCGGTTCCAGATAGTCGCCGTTCCATCCCGGATCGCTCCGTCCGGCCGGGCCGGCCGCCGCCTCCGGCAGCGCCAGCGCCGCCTTCATGATCGCGGACGCCGCCCCCCGCGCATCGTGCTCATGGTTGAACATCACGACGACCGACAGCCGCGCCGCCGCCGCGTGCAGGCGCTGGCAGCGAAAGCCGCGCAGCGCGCCGCCATGCCCGGTCACCGCGACGTCGCCGATCCGCTCGTGGCCCAGCCCGAAGCCATAGCGCGCTGGCGTCCCGTCCGCGAAACGCGTGGGCGCCGCGAGCCGGCGATACAACCCGTCCGCGTCGTCGCGTGTCCGGTCGATGAAACATTCCCACGCCAGCATGTCGTCCAGGCTCGCCGACAGGCCGGCATCGCCCGTCCAGAAGATCCTGTTGGCCGCCGGAAAGAAACCGACCGTGCCATTGCCCTCATAGCCGACCACCCCGCCGGCCGATGCCGCCGTATCCGGGGTGAAGCGCATCGTCTCCATGCCCGCCCGCGCGAAGATCCGCGACTCGTACAACTCCCCCAGCGACCGCCCGGCCTCCGCCTCGACGATGTCCGACAGGATCCGGAAATTCCCGTTGGAATAGGAATAGAGCAAGCCCGGCGGGAAATGGGTGCGCCGCATCCGCGCGAACAGCGGGGCGGCGTCCACCCGCCGGAACCGGCCTTCGGCATCCGCGCCGTGCAGGACCGTCAGCGCCCAGTAATCGCGCAGGCCGGACTGGTTGTGGCAGAGCTGCGCAATGCTCGGGTGCGGCCCCTCCAGGTTGGGCAGGTGGGCGGCAACCCGCCCGTCCAGCCGCGCGGGGTCGCCGACCAGGTCCAGCAGCACGGCGCAGGTGAAATGCTTGCTGATCGAGCAGATCGGCAGAGGGGTCGCCTCCGTCATCGGCAGCCGGCGCCCGAGATCCGCATAGCCCCAGGCCTGTTTCAGGACGACCCGCCCGTCCTTGACGATCCCCGCGACACCGCCGGGCCCCCTGAATCGCTCGGGCAACGCCCGAACGAACCGCCCGGCGGCATCAAGATCGAATGCTCCCATCATGTCCTCGCGTCAGGCGGCCGAAAAAACCAGTCTACTCACATGCCCGGCGCAGACAAAATGCGATCAATTCTTATTCTCAAAATTCAAGATGAAAGCGCGCGCAACACCACCATTTCCCATAATCACCGCACCGCCCCCACCAACGCGAACGGCACCCCCTGCGGATCCACGCACTGCACGATCCAACTGCCCCCCGGCACCTGCTGCGGCCCATGAACGACCTGCCCACCACCCGCGCCGACCCTGGCCACCGCCGCGTCGATGCCCGCCACGGTAAAATAATAGAGCCACCCCGGCGCCACGTCCGTCCGCGTCATCATCCCGCCCGCCGGCACGCCATCTATCGCGAAAATCTGATAGACACCCATCGGCCCCATATCGATGGCGTCTCCCTTGGTCCAGCCGAACAACCCGGCATAGAACGTAAACGCCCCCGCTTGGTCCGAGGTGCTGAGTTCTCGCCACCCGACATGCCCCACCGCCATCGGCGCTGCTTCCGGCCTCGGACCTTCCCCCTGCCCATGAAACAGGGCAAACACGGCGCCCTGCGGATCGCTGACGACCGCAAAGCGGCCGACAGCAGGAATGTCGCGCGGCGCAACATATATCGCGCCCCCCGCGGCCTGGATCGCGCCCGTGACGGCATCGACATCCGTCACACCGATATACCCGATCCAACTCGGCCGCGCGCCCATGTCGCTGGCGGCTTGCGTCAATTCCATCAAGCCGGCAACCGGGACATCCTGAGCACTCAGCAGAGTATAGTTCATCTCCGGCATTCCGGCGTCCTTGACGCCCCAGCCAATCACGCTGGAGTAGAATGCCGCAGCCGCCGTCGATTCTCGGGTCAGGAGTTCGTACCAGACGAATTTATCTCGTAGGGTCGACATGACGCTTCTCCCAGCATCCCTGTCCGATGTTCCGAAGACGCTCGACAGGACCTGTTTCACCCAAGAGCATGGTGGTATGCGCGAGAACCCGCTTCAACCCCTCCTTTCATTCCCAAGTAGAGCCTACAGGACGGAAATTACGGCCGCCGGCAGGTCCGCGACAGGAGGAGGCAGGCTCTCATTCGGAACAAAATCTGTTCCACCAAGCCTGTTAACATTGCGGTATTTGTGGATTGCACTTTCCCGTCCTGAAAAGGACGTGGCGTCCCATAGGGGAGAAAAATCTTCTCCACACCAATTTATTGATTAATAAAAACAATGAGTTGCGTTCACATCGCTAGTGCCACCAATTAGTGCCACGGGCTGGTGCTACTCGTCAAACTTCAGGCGGCGACTATCTCACCGATTCTCGCGATGTCCGCCATTATCGCCACCCCATGCTCGTCGCGTTCGAGTGTGACCAGCACCGCAAACCGTTCGTCGCCAAGTGCCGCTTCAAGCCACCTCGTGAGGTCTGCCTCTGTCGCTCCGGCCGCTGCCCGTTCTTCAAGCTCGTCGTGAAGTGGGCCGCGCGACATCTCGTCGAACCAATCTTCATATTCATGCCCGTGCCAGCGGAACACCTTCGGCTCGGGTCGCATGACCCGGATTTCCGCGTCGTAGATATCTTTGCCGAAGTCCTTGTGATAAACGGCAGATTCCTCGGTCATCGCTCGTTCCTTTCCTTGTGATGGTTTATCGACATGCGCTCAACCCTCTCTGAGCCGCATCTTTATGTCCGCTATCAGTTCCGCTCTGATGCTCTTCTGTAATTCCTCGGTCATTTCCATCGACAACACCTCAGCCTCACCGGCGTCCATCTCGACCGGCACGCCGTTCTTCGAAATACTGACAGAAGAAATACTTATCGCTCCCAGCAGCCTATCCGCCAAAATCTCCGCCTCTTCATCAGACACGCCGTTGGCATTCCCATTTTCACTTGTCACTGTTCGCTTCCTTACTTCTCACTGTCGCCCGTCCTCCTTGGTTGCGACAAGAAAACCGTAGTACGAACCGCCGCTAGCGTCAAATACACGACAAGACCAAAAAATCACAACAAAGCATATACCTCACATCATCATATTATAACCGACAAAATACATGATGTTTTCATGAGCCGCTTCGTGAGTTTATGAAGGCTTCCATGCACCATATAGGCTCGGAATTTGAGCATAAGTATCTATAATATCACGATTAAATGTGCGCATTTGACTTCTGACACCCCACGAGCCCTTCCGCCATGTTAACTCATGAATTACATGAAAAACGGTCATGAGTTCTCTCATCAATTTATGATGCCTAACCCTGTCGAGCGCGCCCAACATTGAAAAATGTTTTAATAAAAACTTCGCCCCCACCTTGACCCCCACCACCATCCGCAATCCGGGCTTTCTTGCTGTCTCATGTGCGATAATTGGCGGAAAACCGGGAGTTTTCTGCCATGAGCAAAGAGATTTCAGACAGTGTGCGGCTGACATATCTGAACGATGCAGCCTTCTGGCGCAGGCTGATGCGCAAGCTGTCGGCGGACCTGCGGGATATTGAGAGCGCCGACAAGGCGCTGTTGGCAAAGCGTCCGGTCCGCACAGAAGTCGATTTCGATGCGATATCAGCGAAAGAGGAAGCTCGGACGACGGAACTTAAGGAAGCGGTCAGGAAGGCGAAGGCCCTTCCAGATGGTTGGTTCCGATGGACGAAGACAAGCAAAAATAAGGAGTTAGCTATCAAAGCAGCCCGCCATGCGCTCCGGGTCTGGCGTGCGACCGGGCGCGACAGATTCATGCGTTCCGAGTTCGCCAGCGTCGAAACCATGAATCGCCGCCGGGCGCGGAAAACTGCCAAATTTGATGCGCGTGCGGATGTCCGGGCGGCATCTGCCCGGCTGGCCGCTATGCCTGGGGTGCTGGCCGAGGTCGATGGTGCGGCCAAGGCGGACGAGGCATTGTTTGCTGCGCTGGCACCAGTCGTGCGGGACGATGGGCGTATCATCAAAATTCATATCGGACCGGCGTTCGACCTGCTGCGCCAGAGGGCTGTCCTGCTGGCGGCGATGATGGAAGCGTCGGCGGAAGCAGAACCGGAACATACAGAAAAGGCCGGGAAACCTGATGATTTCCCGACCTTTGATTAGTTGCTGACCAGTGGTAGGCGCGTCAATCCGGCGCGTGGGCCGGTCTGTCCTGTCCCTGCTGGGCCTCCGTCGCTTCCCTGCGCTTGCGGTCTTCCTCCCGCTGCCGCTCGGCGCGCAGGATTTCAGCGCGGAATGCGGCTTCTTTCTGCTCGCGGGTCATCTGCGCCGGGACTTCGGCCTTAACGTCGGTCACGGCTTTGTCGCGATTCTTGACCATTTCGTTCGCCGTCTCTTTCGCTGCCACCACAGCCTTGACGGCTGCTTTTTCGGCTTTGATGAGTCGGTGGCGCTTGAATGGCGCGAGTGCCCCGTCAAGCGGGCTCCGGAGCAATCCCGCATGGCTTGATGCGTCGTTGAACTTCTCCTTCGCGACAACTGCATCATTTCTCGCGGACTCAATATTCTGGTCAATTACCTCGATTTTGCGTGCCAGTTCGTCGGCCTGGTGCTGCTTCTGCCTCCATTCCTGGGCCGCCGCCGTGACCGCCGCAAAGTCCCCCGTCTCCAGGGCCAGTGTCGTTGCCTCGTCCCGTGCCTGCAACGCGCCCGTGATTGCGATGCCTGCTTCGACGGCATCCTTGAGTCCTGGCACCTTGTTCATGGCCTCGACCAGCAGCTTTCCCCGCTCTTCCGACGCCATCCGCCGCGCTTCCGCGATGATTTCAGGCCGCCCGGCTTCCAGCTTCTCCGCCGTAACCTGCTCTTCCGCGCCCTTGGCCCCCAGCTTCCGGGCCTCATTTTGGGCCAACCAGCGTTTGATGGGGCGGTATCGTGCGCCGTAAGTCGCCGTGTCAGCCCCGAAGGCGTCGTCGGCAAGCCGCTGTCCCTTCTCCCTGCGCGTCCGGATTTCCTCGTCCAGCGCCGCGACCTGCGGTTTAATCATGTCGTCAACACTCGGAACCGATGCGGTTGCAGCACGGTATTCCCGCTGGATTTCGGCCAGCCTGCGCATGATTACATGTTTGCCCGTGCGTCCAGCCGCTGCCGGGCCACGCACATCAGCGCCGCCAGCCCAAGCGTCAGCAGGAACAGCACCGGCAGACCGCTGCGGTCGAACATCGCCCATTCCTGCGCCAGCATGTGCGCCACCTTGACCGGATGCATGGACACCGGCAGGGCGATGGACAGCGCCATCAGCGCCGGGATTGAGAGTGTCATTGCGTTGTGCAGTCGTCTCATCGTTCGCATTTTTCGCTTCCTTCTTTGCTTGCTGTGCTGCCCGCCATGCCGCGACGGCAGAGATGCGGGCGGCGGCGTCGGCTTCGGTGTCACCGGTCTGATTATAGTGCGGGAACGATGATTTCAGGCGGTTTTCAAGCGCCTCGTCTGGCATTGCCGCCATTTTTGGCGCGTCAGATGCAAGTCGCGTGCGCATGGCCGCGATATCGGTGTCCTGCTCGGCATCACGGGGGTTCGTCACGAACACCGTGCGCGCGGCTGGCGCAGGCTCAACGGGCGCAGGCTGGATGACCTCGGCCACCGGTTCCGCCTCGGCCACCGGTTCTGGCGCAGGCTCGACCGGCTCCGCAACCGGCGCAACAACCGGCGTAATCTCGTTCGCCTGGACCATCTCCACCGGCCGGATTGCGTTCGTGTTCTCGACCGCCGCCTTTCTCGCCGCAAGAGCCTCGTCAAGCCGTTTTTTTGCGTCGTCCGACAATTCCCAATCATGCCCGACCGGAGGTTCCAGCAATGCCAGAGCAATCGCCACCTCGTCGCGATATGCGGGGGTGCCTGTGAGATTCACATTCGACCAGCCGTGTCGCTGCGCCGCCTGGGCGAGATGGGCCGCCGTCTCGGGGCTGGGGTCGCGGGCGCTGACGATTCTGTCTCCGAAATCCTCGAATGTGTCGCCCGAGGCCAGTTCGATGGTCGCCACACCGCGCTTGCGGTCCAGGCGAATGTTGCTGATGGCCGCGACCTGGGCCGGGGTCAAACTGGCTTCGGAAATCTTGTAGTGCCCAGCCAGCAAACGCGCACGAAACCTTGTTGCGCGGTCCCAGCCGTCATCGTCCGGCATGTCGTCGGCTGGTGGCGCTGGGGGTTCGCTATCGCTGCGGACCGCGTTTGCGTTGTCGCCCGGCTTCTCGAAGCGCCAGCCCATATCCTCGCGGCGGCGCGCCTGGACGAAATCGACGTAATCGGTCAGGTTGAAAATGTCGGCCTCTGCCTTGCCGTCCGCGACCTGCCGGGCCTTCCAGTCGTCATATGATTTCCTTGCCGATGCTTTCAGTGCATCCGGCAATGCTGCATAGCCGTCCGTGCCGCCGGGCCAGCCGTTTCTTTGTCTCGTCGCCATCCTGTCCGCTCCATGCTGTTGATGGAGCCGCTGGCGGTCTTCTCTGATGTGCGTTTCAAGGCGCACAATCTCGGCAGAAAGCCCGTCAACGGCTCTCTTCGATTTTACTGCGCGCCGATGCAATTCTCTGTGTTTTTCAAGAGAAATTATTGCCGGAGATGGTGCGTCCGGTGTGCGCTTCGTTGTCTCGATTTCCGCTCTGCTGACCTGGGGTTCTGGCGGCAGGGCGTCGGGTCCATCAAGCTCTTCATTCGACCGGATGCGCAGACGGATATTATAGCCGTTTTCCGCAAGCCAGCGGTTGCCTCTATCTTCGAATTGCGCGCGCATGATTTTGCCATCGCCAGCCCGAAACATGGCGTTCCATTCGCGGGCCTTCGTCTTCGAAAATGTGCCGTCCGGATTCAGGCGGCGCATAGTAGTCATTATGTGCGCGTGTGGCTGCTCTCCGCCGTCCCTCGCGCCGGGGTCGTGAAGGTCGATGTGAATCGCCATGCCCGCTCCGACCAGCGGAGCGAGGCAGTGTGTCAGGTATTCGCGGTGTTTTTCGCGCTCGAGCCCGCGTGGAATGGTGAACAGGATGCGCCTGGAAACCTGCCCGTTTGCTTGCCGCTCCATCGCCTCTGCCTCGCGCCAAAAAATGGCCGGGTCAGACATATCAGGCGTGGGGTCTATGTGGTCGGGAAAAAGGGTGAACCGACCGTAATGTTCGCGGGCTTTGCGGGAGTGGTCGAATACCTGATTCGTCAGGCGGTCGGGAATGCGTCCACATAGATAATATGCGGCATGGTCAAGCACCTCGCCGACCCGACCCATTTTGAAGTTCAAGTGAACTCTGCGTTCAACAATCTCCTGTGTTGATGCTGCTGCGGTCATGGGGCATGCCTTATCGCTCGCCCATCAGGTGCGGGCGGATGAGCGCGCCGATGCCGTATGCGCCAAGAGGCACGCTTGCAGCGGCGACAAGTTCTTCCGCGCCGCCGACACCGACAGCCAGACCCGCAAGCACGAACGCCAGGGGAATGAGGGTCAGGGCTTGGAAGATGCGGACCCGGAGAGGCCAACGCTGCTTTTGGGTGGTGTTGGGCATTTTGGACATGAAGACCTCTCTACGAGATGACGGTCGCGCAGCGACCGTATAATCGAGCTTATCCATGCCGACGGGCATGGAATAGATGGCTTCTTATAGCACGCCAGCAGGCATCCGGGTACAGATTTCTTTCGATAATCGTGATTTCTTACATCACGTGACCATACACTTGCCCCATGTGAAATGATTCACTTATGGGGGTTAAAATGGCTGCGTCCGATACACTCGAAAATGACCTGAAACGCGCACAAGAACGCATCAAGCGTGAGCGGCTGGCCGTTCAACAAATCAAGCGCGCTATGCTCAAGAAAGAGAAGTCCGAACGTCGCAAAATTGAGGCGCAAGCACTGTGCGCGCTTGGTCGTGCCGCAGTCGAGTTTTGCGAACAAGAAGACGACGGGAATCATATCGTGGCTTTGATTGATTTCATGCGCACATATCTGACGCGCGACAGTGATGCCGATGCGATTATCTCCACGCTGGGCGGCAAGCGGGTCTGCAATGCCGTCCGTGCGCCAGTCGCGGCCATGCCTCTCATCTCGGTTGTTGACTGAAAGAAGGGGCGACGACGATGCGAAAAGAGAACATAAAAAGTGCTGCTGCATTCATCACCGGCGTAGACGATATCATTGCCATTTTCTGGTCGGTGAAGCGGACACTAATCAGGCCCTTTGTGCGCTTCGGCAACATGGTCCGGCCGGAACAGATTTCTAAACTGCCTACAGAATCGACAGACCCTCGCGAACGGTTCGAGGTTGCCGCACGGACATATTCGGTAAACGATGCTGAAATAGAGCGAAGAACACGCTTGTCTGCTTGGCTATTCTGGCTCTCGGCTGTGCCCGGAATTGCGTTCCTCTGGCCAGCCGTCTCGATGCTCGGCGACCACGATATCATTGATGCCATTTCGGCGGCATGCGCGGCGGTCATCTGCATCATGCTCGCGCTCCGAAACGGGTTTGCAAACTACCAATTCCGGACGCGCGCTCTGATGTCGTTCGGGGACTACATGAACGACGCAAACCTGCTCCCGAAGCTCACGAAGGAAAAGGGGGCCGGAAAATGAAGAAAACGCACCTTGTATTTCTTGCGGCCGTGGCCTGTGTCCTCGTCCCGACCTTGGCCCATGCCGTGACCACGATTACAACAACCTGTTCCGCGTCCGGCTCTCTCCTGACCGGTGGGCTTGCCGCGCCGTGCTCAACAGACTGGTGGCGTCAGTCTCTCGAAATGATTTTCCCCGGTGTCGGCCCCCTCGGCGGTGGCGATACGCAAGCATTCCAGGGCGTCCGCACCGCAATGCGGGGCTTTCTAGTCGTGTTGATGGCAGTCGCCACATCTATGATGGCATGGCATTTCATCTCTGGAACTGTCGCAACAGCGCATGAGGGCGTCATTCTCGGCCATCGGTGGCATCAGGTCTGGGCACCGCTGCGCCTGTGCTACGGCATCGGCATGCTGGCTCCGACAGCAAAGGGCTTCTGTCTTGCGCAAGTGCTTGTAATCTATGTCGCCTTGTGTGGTGGTTCGCTGGGAAATGTGGTCTGGACATCGTATGTGACCGGCCTAGTGACCCCGAACCTGACCAGCGCCCCGGCCCTCCCGGCGACGGGGGCGCTGGTCAAGGATTTCACGGAAGCGGAGCTGTGCCGTCAGTCAATTTTGGCTGAACCCGGCATGGTTGGCTGGCCGTCTGACGTGCCTACGCAAATGCCGCAAGAACATGTCGGGGCCAGCACGGGCGAAAACCTTTCTGTCAGTTTTGGCAATCTGATGAACCGGTTTGATTCCGTATTTTCCGGCGGCAGTATCAAGTCCTCGGCGCAGTCGAACCGCGAAAGTGTCACATGGGATTATGGGGTTTGTGGCCAGATTTCCGGCAGTTTCGCGGTCGGCTCTGGCGGTGATTCGACGGTGACTACGTTTGATAAAGCGCGCCTCGCGGCCATCGAGCGGGCTCGCAATACCATCGCAATGGGCGTGTATCATTCTCTCGACTACACTGTTAACCCTGGACACTATGCCGGACAAACGCTGGCGCAAATGCATGCTGAGAGTTCGCAAATCTTCACGGATGCCGTGAACAGCGCGAAAACCACCATGGATACCGAGTTCCAGGCGGCGGCACAGACTCTCGTGGATGTGCAAGGTGGGTCAAATAGCGCAGTCGCAAGTTTGGTGAACGACAGCAATAAATACGGCTGGATGACGGCGGGAATGCTCTATATGTCCGCGTCCCGCCTACAATCTGCCGCATACTCCCTTGCATCCGATGTCCCGCAAGTCACCATCCCGCCGATGGCCGAAACCGACAAGTCCGGGCACATCGACGTTGATTCGTGGGGCGGTGCGCGGCGGTTCATGCAGCCGGATGAAGACCTGTTGACCGGACTGACGATGAAATGGAATCAGTCAGATGACACGGCCGACCTGCGTAATGCGGCACTCGCGGGTAGCACCGACGGGAACACGGCGTCTCTGCATGGTGTAGAAAAATGGCTGTTTTCCAAGGTTTTTTCGCTGGGTGACAAGTATCTCGTCGGCCTGGACGCCTCGGGCGCGAACGGCTCTCCGATTCAGCAATTGTCTGCGTTTGGCAATGAACTGCTCAATCTTGTCGGCGGTCTCATCTTCGGCGGGCTCGGCATTGCGGCCATCTTCGGCGGTCCGGCGGGTGTTGCGGCTGTAGCTGGGATTTTCTCATCGGGGCCACTGTCGTGGCTTGGCATTGTTATGCTGATGCTCATCGGCGTTGGTATCGAGCATGCATATCTCGTCCCGATGGCACCCTTCATTGAATTTACCGTTGCCGCGCTCGGGATTCTCGTCGCCACTTGCGAGGCGTTCGTCGTCCTGCCCCTATGGGCGCTGATGCACGTCCGGCTAGACGGTTCAGAATTCATCAATGAACAGCAAAAGTCCGGCTATCTCCTGCTCCTGAGCCTGTTTCTGCGCATTCCGCTGACCGTTTTCGGCCTGATTTTCTCGATGCAGGTGCTGAATGCAGGCGTTGGAATCGTGTCGCGCTCGTTCTCTGTTGCGGCCTTGTCCGGAACTGCTGACAGCGGCGGTGGAATTATCGGTGCGCTTGTGATGCTGATTCTTGAAGGCTGGATGTTCTGGAAAGTCACAACGCTGTCCACGCGCGTCATCACGTCGATGCCGGAGCTTGCGGGGAAACTGATTGGCTGGGCGACTGAAAACCTGCGCATTGATAGTCCGTCCCACACAATCGGCGGAATCGTCTCGAAAACGACCGGTGCGGCCGGTCACGATGTGGCGAAAATTGGTGGCAAGGGCGGCAAAACCCCCGATGCTGGCGGCCAGGGCGCTGGCAAAGCTGGCGGCGGGATGGCGACGACCGAACGCGCGGTGTCGTCGTGACCTGCGCCACGCGGGGCGGTTCGCCGCCCTGCCGGGTGCCCTTGCGCAACCGCCAGGGCGACAGCCTGGGCGGTGAGCATGCCGTGATGATGACGGCATGATACCGGCATGATGACGGTATGAAATACGAAACAATAACGTGGAATAGATGATGCGTTCCGGGTCGCTTGCATAAATGCGGGTGAACATTCCCTGAAAAAAGGGAATGTTCAATATGCGCGTATTGATTGCATGCGAATATAGCGGCGCAGTGCGGGATGCGTTCATCCGGCGCGGACACGATGCGATGTCCTGCGACTTGCTGCCGACCGAAGCGCCCTGCACGCACCTGTCGGTGTCCGGGGCGCGGCATTTCGATGGCAAGCGCATGGATGGTCGGCAACAATGCGCCGTGTCGTTTTTCATGTCGCTGGCGCGGGCGAGGATTCCGCTTATCGCCATCGAAAACCCGGTCTGCGTCATGTCGAGCCTTTGGCGTCGGCCGGACCAGATTATCCAGCCGTGGCAGTTCGGGCACGGGGAGACGAAGGCAACATGTCTTTGGCTCCAGAACTTGCCACCCCTGACGCCAACGGCAATTGTCGAAGGCAGAGAGGCGAGGATTCACAATCTGCCGCCATCGCCGGACCGCTGGAAAATCAGGTCGGAGACGTATCCCGGGATTGCCGAGGCCATGGCGGACCAGTGGGGCGCGTGAGGTCGATTTCTCATACGGATGGCATGCCCGGCGTACTATAATTCCTTGAATATCAAGAGAAACTGTTATGCTTGACGCCATCAGAACCGGCCCCCTTCCGCTTCTGTATCCCTGCGCGGCTCCCGGACTGGTCGATGCTGTCCACCGCGCCGCCGGGCAGACATCGGAGGCGCGCACATTCGACCGGGAACATGTCGGCAGGCTGCGCGCAACCCGCCGCCAGCGCCATGATTTCCGTCTGCCCAGCGGTGCGGGTCATATCTATCTGGAAATTTGGGCGGATGACGTGCTGTGCCGTCCGCATGCCCTCGGGGTGCTGTTCGACCGACGCTATGGAGAATTTGTCGCGGTCGTCGGCAAGGGTTGGCCGGGTGATGACCCTGAATTGCTGCCCGCCCGGTTCGTCGGGCGGGCGGGCGGACTGGTCACGCTGCAAACCTATGATGCCGTCAAGCCTGATGTTCGCCGCGCTGCGTCCGGCTGGCTCGATATCCTCCGGGCGCTGGATGCGGTGGCCCGTGAAGAAGGAGCGACGGCATGAATACTCTCTACATCGCCGAAAAACCATCGCTCGCCCGCGAAATAGCCGGTGCGCTATCCGAAATTCACGGTCAGCCGGAACGGCGCGGAGACGGATTCATATCTGTCGGCACGGACACGGTGACATGGTTCTTCGGGCACATGTTCCAGCAAGCCCAGCCGGGGGAATATCGTGCGGAATGGGCGAAATGGTCGCTGTCGAGCCTGCCCATCGTCCTGCGCGCTGATGAATGGCGGTTGTCAGTTCCGGACGACAAGCGCAAACAGGTCAGCATTGTCGAAAAGCTGGCACGGCAGGCGCAGACAATCGTGAATGCTGGCGATGCGGGCCGGGAAGGACAGTTGTTGGTTGACGAAGCCCTGGTTGCCTGGGGCATAGACCCGCACGGGTCGAACGTCCGCCGCCTGTGGTCCCAGACCGTCACCCGGCGGGACCTGGTTGCCGCCGTCCGCAACCTGCTGCCGAACGCCGACAAGCGTGGCCTGTATCTCGCGGCGCTGGTCCGGCAAAGGGCGGACTGGCAGCATGGCATGACATATTCCCGGCTTTATACCCTGCTCGCCCGGCAAGGCGGCTCCGATGCGATGATTTCCGTGGGGCGGGTCCAGACGCCGACCCTTCGGATTGTCGTTGACCGCGACAATCTGCGGGCCGGTTTCAAGTCGGTTGACCACTTCATCCCGGACGCCGCCGTGGTGCATCAGGGCGGGCAGTTCCGGGCATTGTTCGTCATTCCCGACGATATGGCGGGTCTGGACTCCGAAGGAAGGCTGGTTGACCGTGCCGCTGCCGAAGCCGTTTGCGCCAGGTCAAAAGGTCAGGCCGGTCGGGTGACGTCATTTACGGTCGTGGACAAGAGCAAGGCCGCACCGCTGCCATTCTCACTGTCGGCCTTGCAGGCCGAATGCGGGTCGAAGCTGGGGCTGACCGCGAAGGAGACGTTGGAAGCCGCTCAGTCGTTATATGAGAAAAAGCTGACCAGCTATCCCCGGTCCGACTCCCGGCACCTGCCCCTGTCCATTCTGAGTGATGAGGCTCCGGGCATTCTTGACGCCCTGGCCGGGGTGCCTGACCTGTCTGCTGGTGTCGTTGGAGTTGACCGGGCATTGAAGTCTGCGGCATGGAATGACGCGAAGATTTCCGACCATTACGCCATCATTCCAACGGGAGAGTTCAGGGCCGACAAGCTGGCCGGGCTGTCGGACTCCGAACGGGCTGTGTTCCTGCTGGTTGCCCGCGCGTTCATTGCGCAGTTCCATCCCGCCTACCGCTACCAGTCTCAAGTCGCTGTGATTCAGGTCGGGGCAGACACATTCCGCGCCACGGGTCGCCGGGTGTTGGCTGATGGCTGGCGCGCGGTCATGGCCAGCGGCGACGATGATGAGGAAGGCGAGGATATGCCTGCCGGGACGCTCCCGACGATGGCGGAAGGCGATGCGGTCCAGGTCGGGGATGTTGCGTTGTCAGCGAAGCGCACAAGCCCGCCGCCTGCATTTTCGGACCAGAAGCTCATAGCGGCCATGGCCAGCGCGCATCTGTTTGAGCCTGACCCGGAGTTGCGGAAGCGGTTGAAGGAAGGCGACGGCATCGGACGTGAGGCGACGCGGGCGGACATCATCGAAACCCTGTTGAAGCGTGGATTTCTGTCGAGGAAGGGAAGGACCGGGCTCGAATCAACCCCCCTTGGCCGGTCGGTCATCGCTGCCCTGCCGTCGCACCTGACCTCGCTGGGCCTGACGGCGCGATGGGAAGGCGCGATGGAGCAGGTTGAAGGTGGCGGCTTGACGCTTGACGCGGTGCTTGATGCGCAGGTGACGGACATCACCAGTCGGGTTGATGCGGCGAGAGGTTCGGTCGTGCGGGTTGAGGGTGGCAAGCCTGCCGCAAGCAAGGTGAAGCCGTTGCCGGGGGATGGGAAAGCCTGCCCAGAGTGCCGGAAGGGCGTGATGAAGACCAAGGAAATCACGAGCAAGAAGGACGGGAAGAAATACGTCCTCTTGTCCTGCACGAACTATCCCGAATGCAAACACTCCGAATGGCCTGCGAAGACAGGGAGTGGCAAGAAGGCTGCGTGATTGATGTCAGCTTGCTGACTTCCTTTCGCATCACGGATGCGGTGCGTTGTCCCGGCAAACAATGGGTAGCGTTATCCTCGCATTCCAGTCAGCCGGATGGCTGACCGTAGGCGTAGCCGGAGCAGCATTTCAACAGGCGGAAGGGCGTCTTCAGCGTAGCCCAAGGGAGCCTGTTGAAATGCTGTGGTATGTGGGGATAACGCGGGTGGTGGTCAGCGACCTTTATTGATTCCGTTAGTTTAGCTAATTTGGCTGTTCAGCAGACATTCTCCATTGTCCACGGTCGGATTTAATGAAGCGTATATTTCGGGTTTTAGGTTCGCCATCCGATGTGAATTCGACCTTGCAGTCGTAAGTATTCTCAAAGTCGCCATATTGCCTGCATGTTCTGCTCACAACCTTAATTTCGGGCGTATGGCCGCCGTTAACTGCACTAAAGAGCCCGAATGTACTCTGGTTGAGCCGGGAGACCGCTGCAGTTATTGCTTTTGCGCTTTCTTCCTTCGAAGGGCCTCCATCCCCACATCCTGAAAGGGTGAGAGCGGTAGCAATTCCGAAGACTCGAATGGAATACTTTAATGCCATGGCAATGACCTTTTTTACTCTGGTGAAGAATTTCTCAGATGCCTTCGCCGCGCCCGAGGGCTTGCATCCCTTTAATGATGGCCATGACGGTCCGAACGAACCACCAGAGCCCTACGCCGACAGGGACAAGATAGAGAACGAAGCCAATCCCGAAAGTGACGGCCCCAATGAGGGCAGCAAGCCAGGAACTCACGAAGATGACGACCCCGGCTCCTATACCCCGCCAGAAAATCCTTATTTGACTGTCGAGATGCGACCTGTACGGAAGTATGGAATTTTGCCGGTTGACGTATGCGAGAATCACTCCAACCAGGGCTGTAATGCCTGTAAAGAAGCCGATGATATATAAAATATAATTTATATTAGCGACGGAGCGGCCGCCATCACTTCCTGCAACCAGGGGATTCTCCGTAATTTTCCCGATATCCATCGGTTCCTTCCTTTTCCGGCCGCACAAATGCGTAGACATGTTTCGATACAGTTACCGTAATCGGTCGATTTTGGGGGCTGTGTCAATAGGTTCGACGGTGACATAACAATGACGTCCGTTTGTTTACGAGGTCGAGGTAGCCAAGGACAATCAGAGTTTTCCGCCGATGACGCCCAAGATTTCAGTTAAGGAAGTGGGTGAAAAGTTCCAGCAATCGACCCCCACATCGCACGACGAGCCTGTGAAGGGTCTATTTCCATGCACATGGCCATACAGATGAATGGTGTCTCGATAGAAACCATTCCATTCGGCTATCGGGTAATGGAAAAGAACCAGCTTTCGGTCATCCAGTTTTAATTCGGCATAGTGCTGAACGCTGGTCCAACCATCCCACGTCTGAACAGATACCCCGTCGTGGTTTCCGACAATCAGATGTTTCCGGCCCTTCAGCCGCGCGCCATAGCGTTCGGGACTTTTCCAGCAGAATTCACCTAAGCACCATATATCGTCCGTTGGCCTGACTCTCGCATTCCAATTCGTAATGAGAACGGCGTCCATCTGTTTGACAGATTCAAATGGCCGATTACAGTGCTTCAGAATATTTTTGTGACCAAAATGAAGGTCGGAAGTGAACCATGTTGTCATTGGATTACTGTATCATCCGAACGGAATGCGGTCGACCTATGAAGGGCCTTCCGCCAGTGCTGCCGCATACTGTCCGTCTTTTGCCCCAAAACTCAGATTTGCATTCTATTCAGTCGAGACTTCTACATGTCAGATATGATGGATGGGCTGTCGACAGGTCAACCACCCGTCATCCTTCTGCGATGCTCGTTCTCTGCCTCATGCAGACTGAATCGTGCCTCATCGTCAAATGGATGGACTTCGCAGAACCGCCGCCGTTCGCGAATGACAGCGTCTAACTCTGCGCCTGTCAGTCCTAGTAAGTCATCGTCGTCAGCCTCGACATACTCAGCCGTGATGATAAGGACCTCCCATGCGATATCGACACTCACCTTCCGACCAATCAAGTTGCTTGCCATAGTGGCCACCTCATCCAAAGACGCCCCGCCCTCATATGCCTGGATAATAGATGGCTTGAGATGGTCAAACCCGACCAGGGCAGATGGCACACGGTCGAACTTCGCTCGCTCTTGGCGGTACTCGTAAATTTCGCAGTCAATCATGCTTCTGGCCTCTCTCGTGTTCCCTGCTCAAATGGCCTGCGAAGAAAGGGATTGGCAAGAAGGCAGTATGATTGAGATGTACAAACGTTAATTATTCCACCCTTGCATCTGGCACGGAGAGGTCATAAATTCAATTTGTTCCTCGAAGAACATGTGCCGCTGAAAAAGTGGTTTAGAGTTTTACTCTCCTATATGGAGTTAGAAATAGAAATTAACCTTCGGGTTTTTCATTGCGCTTCGAGGAACAAAGGGCGGTCTTCGGACTGCCCTTTTTTATTGCTCCGGCATAGCGTTATCCCCGCACTCCAGCCGAGGGCCGGAGCGAAGCGGAGCATATCCACCGGGCGGAAGGCGTCTTTCGTGTAGCCAAGGGAGCCCGATGGATATGTGGTATGTGGGGGTAACGCGGGGGGCGGTCATGCTGCCCGGCGGCCTTTATTGATTCCTTTAGCCTGTCTTATTCATGGCGACGGTAGACATTCACTCATAGTGCTGGACCGGCCCCCGCCTTCGCCTGAGTATCGTATATAGTTGTCGCCTTGGTAAATAGCTGTTCAGTCATAGCAATTCCATCGACTTTGCAAGCCAGATTGTCATTCATGTTAACCGTCATTAGTTCCGCCCTACTGGGGTCAGACGCGTTTTTAGTCACGCTTATCGTGAGAACAAGGTACAAACCTTCGTTAGCATAGCTCACGCACATGTTGCCTGATTTGGCCATATCATACGCGCTGTAGGAAGCATTAGCGATTTTCCCACGCGGACCGTAGGCCCAAGTATAATCTACGCTTGAAGGCGCTTCCGTTGCTGATGAAGGTGAACCGTATTTCTTAAGAATGGCGCCTTTCACGGATTCAAATGTTGGGGCGGTTAGCGGATTGCTGTATCTGAGGCTGCGGTCCAAATACATTATTCCGCTATTGGTTGCCGGGCTAGTGAACTCCGCCGACAAATGCTCGTAGTTATCACCGAAATTGTCGATGTCTGACCGAACCACATACGGTTGAGAAGTTACCGTTACACTGCGATAGGAAAAACCCGACGTGACAGAATAATCTTCCGTGCTTTTCCCCGAACGGTCGGCAAAAATCTTCTTCACCGCATCAGATGACATTCCGGGAGTAATCCCTAGCACATCGATGGATGCACCTGAGACATTCACCGTAGGAAATTCCGTGTCCTTACTCACCACCACGTTGTCTGCAAATGCGACCGAGGGAATGGTCGCGAAAACAGCCAGGGCAACAAAAGCCTTTTTTATTCTTTTCATTTGCTCAGCAATCCCGACTCGACAGTCGATTTCGACTGCGAGATTGAATGAGATGCCACACGGTCTCCCCGAAAAACCAAGGTCAGCGTGGTGTCGGAATTGGTGCCGCCGCCCGCAAACCCGTTTACAACAGGGATGTAGCCGAGGACATTCCCTTGAAACTTTCCGGCTGAATATTTCCAGGTTTCATGCCCCGAACCATCCACAGAAGTTTCCTGAGGTTCACCGAATGCCGCTCGAACCTGCTCTTTCGTCGTTACATCATCAACGATTTTCTGGTTGATGGATGTCGTGGTTTCGTTTCTGAGCGCATCACTTCCGTCCGTCGCGCTACACGCTGCCAAGGTGCAAGCCAACACTAAAGCCACCTTAACCGTATAGAATCCCTTCACGCCATCCCTCCAAGGTCATATCAAGTATCTCGGCTCTAACCGACCGAAGCCCGTGCATATTCGGTCGATTTTGTTCATACTCTTTAAATGCAGGAACAATCGGTATCTTCGACCGTATCAAAATCCCTGTCATTTTTAATGGGAGAGCTTCATGGCACGATACGGATACGCCCGCGTTTCGACCGACGAGCAGACGAACGAACCGCAAGTCATCGCCCTGCGCGCCGAGGGCGTCACGGATATCACCATGGAGAAGATTTCGGGCGGGACCCCAGCCAGGAAGCGGCCTGTCCTGTCGGCCCTGTTGCGTCGCCTCAGACCCGATGACAGTCTTGTCGTCGCTAAGATTGACCGCCTCGGTCGCGACACCGTGGACGTTCTCTCCCTCATCCGGAGCCTACACGACAAGGGAATCAACGTCAGGATTCTCAATCTCGGCATCGAGACGCGTGGAGCCAACGGGCGGCTGTTCCTGTCAATACTGGCGGCCTTCGCGGAGTTCGAGCGGGAGATTATCCGGGAGCGGACCAAGGCCGGTCTTGTCGCAGCGCGGGAGCGTGGCAAGGTCTTGGGCCGACCTCCCGCCCTAACGCCGGTTCAGCGCGAGCACGTGCGCGACCTCAAGGCGCAGGGGATGTCGGCGACCCGGATTGCCGGCATCTTGGACGTATCACGCATGACGGTCTGGCGGACGGTTCAGGCGATATAGGTGCCTCATAGAACCGTCACGGAAATCCCCTTTTTGATATGGCTCGCATCGGTCTCATTGACGGCTTCCCGGAATCGACCGATTCTGTTACGTGTCCTGCTTCCGCTTTGGCCTATCCACCGTTGATTTGGCTGAAATCAGGGAGACGGCCTTGCCGGATTTCCGGGGGCGACCGATAGCTTTGCCGGGCACGGGTGAGGGTTGACGGCGAGATTCTGGCAATCTGCGCGGCATCACGGTGGCTGTGTCCCTGTTCGACCAGGCGCAGGGCAAGGTCAACCGCTCGGCCTGACCGCCTTGGCCTGCCGATAGCCTTGCCGGATTTCGTTCCGTGCTTGCGGGCGTTTTCGAGCCCGGCATTGATACGCTCGGCAATGAGGTCGCGCTCAAACTCCCCGACCGCCGCCAAGACTGTCCGCAGTAGCCTGCCGAGCGGTCCGGAGATTTTACCGCCAAGCTGGATGACCACCACCTCGACGCCGATGCCGTCCATGTGGTCGAGCGTGTGAAGCACGTCGGCTGTGGACCTGCCCAAGCGGTCGATTTTGGTGACAACAATCTCATCGCCACAATTCAGCATTGCGACCATGGCGGCGAAACCGGGCCGGTCCAGGGCGTTGGTGGAGCCTGACACGCCGACATCGGAGAATACATTCTCTGCCTCGACACCGTGCGCGGTGAGGTCGGGCATCTGACTGCCGACTGACTGCTTCAACGTGCTGACTCGTGCGTATCCGTAGCGCATGGCAACAATTTCCCCGCTTACTTATGAATACGGGGTTCTGCATACGCTCCGCCCCGCAAAATCATTATAGTCTATGCCGTGTGCATAAAAGAAATGGTTTACGCACCCTTCTTCCCCGATACTTATTTTCAATCGAACTGCATTTTTCTCTTGTTTCTTGCATGTCGAGTTGTTCTCGATTTGTACACAACGTCCTCCAACGCCGAGTTGCACCTTTAGGGCCTTCGTGAGAATATCGGCTAATGCCAGCAACATTTGCCGCCCTTGCGGTTCTCATTTTTCTCCTGCCCGGTTTCGTTACCGACCGAATCATCGTGTCGTTGACACCCCAGCGGAGCCGAACGGACTTCCGGATAGTAATCGACTCTCTGGTATGGGCCTTCGTGGACGAGGTCTTCTACCGAGTCATTGCGCTATGGTTGGGACTGCAACAGTTCCCCATGAGCTATGCCCCTGACCATCCACAGACGTTATTTGAGGGCCATAGTCTTTCGATATTGTGCCTGCTGGGGGTGTCCTTGCTGACTGGCCTCATCTGGTCTGCTCTATCGGTATGGGGCTTCGTCTTTTGGCTGCTGCGGTGGTTGAGGATTACTCGCTCAAGCGGTCGTGTCGATGTCTGGCAAGACGTTTTCACAAAGCATCGGAGGGCGTGGCTACGAGCCTACCTGCGGGACGGGACCATGATTACAGGTTGGCCTGAGTACTTTTCGGACGAGGGCGATAAGCGAGAGGTATTTCTGGCCGACGCCTTCATCGAACGTCCTGTCACCGTTGACAATGATGCTGAAGCTCCTGAAGAGGCAACATACAGCATCACCGAGTTGAAGGGGCCAGGAATTTTGCTGACAGAGCGCGCCGAGATTGTTTATATGGAAGTTCTTCCGCACGATGTTGCGTCGAGCGATACCGATGAGGAGCCACAGTGATGAAAAAGCAGACACGCCTGCATATGACCAGAACGATAGCAATGGACGGTCAAGGGATTAAGCCAAGCGGTCCACGCCCGACAGCGACACAACTGGCTGCCACTCGGCAGACATACGTTGTCAGTAAGTCAGGTAGCTCAATCATCCATCAGACCGTCGTGCCGAAGTCTCAGGCGACCAAAGGCTCACGATAATATGCTCTAGCAAACACGTCGCAAGGATAAATCGTGACCAAGCCCGAAAATCAGCCGAAACTCTCAGAAATAACCGTGTCTTTGGAAAGTCAGCAGGGCTCCGGTCCTTCTTCCCCTCGCCCTCTTCCAGAAATTCAGAAAGGGCAGATGGGAGTGCGTCCGTCGTCTCCCCGACCGCTTCCTGCCGCTGCGCAGACTTCTCGGCCAACGGGGAACTCGTCTGGCGATAGTAAGGACAAATCATGAGTGCATCAGAGCATAACGAGGATGGCTCACCGACCGTTATATCATTACACAGTCAGATGGGCGCGCGCCCATCTTCACCACGGCCATTCCCTGCACTTGCACAGCGTGTAGTGATGGGCATGTGTCTACCATCTGCTGCTCAACCTAGCGAAGACTTACTCCCTGATAGCAGGCAGACTGCTGCTGCAACAAAAGAAGGGGAGTCATCTTCACGCCCGACCGATAAGCCCTAATGGATATCATTACAGAGGCCCGACAAGGTCTCAAGCTGCAACGCTTCATCGGCTAATCGGGTCAAAGGCTCTGCTCCTGCTGCCGTTGGGCCAGAAAGCTGATTGAAGGCCACGCATACCCCGGTAAGAGCCATACAGGCGTAGGATGCCGTTCTTAGGTGTTCCTCATGCGACACGTCAGAATCAGCATTGAGGGTAATGCTCCCGTCCTTCCTGTCGTCCTCTATATATCTACGTAAAGCGTCGATGGAAGGATGTGCGGCATCTGCTGAAAGTTGAGCGTAGATGAGGTAAGCGTGCCCCGCGACGCTATCCTGGGCAACCGTCCGCGCGACAAGGCCCTTCGGGGATATCGGAGCCGTCTTAAGCCTTCCAACCACCTCCTGGAGCATCTCGGCTATCGGCTCCGGCAGACTATCCAGCGAAGACATGATGAACTTTGCCCGCCGGTCGTGACTCTTCAGTTCATCCGCTATCATCTGGTCAACAAATTCATCCCCCTTCTGAACCAGCTTAGCAGACCACAGAAGGTTCTCAACAGCAGAGCGAGCCATGATTCTCGCCTCAACGATTAGAGCCTGTTCCAGCAGGGCAAACGTCGCCCGGACGTTACTGGTAGTCCTGATGAGCAATGCCGCACTGACTATCCGAGGGTCTCGTAAACCCTTCTGAGTGCCTTTCATCTCCGCCTCTGCAAGTGCGGTATAGCACAGGTTTACCAGTCGAGCCGCATGGTCAAACCAGGACTGCGCGGCTTCCTCAAAGGTTAGGCGAGACATTTTTACAACCTTCCACTGCTGCCCGAGAAGGGAATATTGCCAGGTGGGTCACCCTATCATGGCAGAGGTAGAACGGATGGGGAACGCCGAATAGAAGGTCGGCCCTTGGCCAGAGCTTAGCTAATTATATAAGCGCCCCACCGAGTCTCATTTTTCATGCCGCCAAAACCTCCATTATGGCGAGGTAGGGCCATTACTCCGACCGGGGCACCTGACGGAGATTTCCCTCCTTCATGCGTTCGATGAGTCGGGTCTTGATGACGGTGAACACGGCAGGCGGCAACATGCCATAAGAAGCCGTGAGGTCAGGCCCCGGCCATATGAAGGCGTTCCCTTCCGATATCACGACCCAAGACCGTTCTCCGTCCAGGCCAAGGCGTGTCTTGGTGGCGGCCGGGAGTTCCACGGCGTCGGCCCCGTCCGTAGGCGGAGAATGGGTTATCGGGAGTACAAGGACACGAGACTGAACCACGACGACAACGACGCTGGGTCGGTCCTTCCGGCCTTCTGGCTGGCCTTCCTCGTGTTCCCTGCTCCACAGGTAGGTGTATCGAATAACAAGGCCGGGGACAGGAATCTTGGGTATCAAGGAGTCCAGCCCTTAACCTCGTCGTCCAGATGTTCGTATCCGGAAGGCATCTCGGAGCCTTCCAGAGCCTTGGCTAGTCCTGGCTCAACGGTCGCAAGGTCTTCGGTCCTGAATGCACGGCGGTCCAGTTCCCGGAGACGCTGAAACTCATCGAAGCCGAGGACAACCAATCGCTTGCGGCCGTTCTTGGTGATGGTGACGGGTTCGGCCACGGCCCGGTCTGCCAGTTCGCCGTACCTCTTGATGAAATCCGCCGATGTGACTTCCATGCCCGTAACTCCTGAAACTCGGAAGATTCGAGTTTTACGACTTATCAGGGGTCGCCGTCAAAGGGATTCCCGAAATAAGGAACGGATGGGGAACGCCGAATAGAAGGTCGGCCCTTGGCCAGAGCTTCGCTAATTATATAAGCGCCCCACCGAGTCTCATTTTTCATGCCGCCAAAACCTCCATCATGGCGTCCAGGTCGTCCATGTATTCCCGCCATTCCCGGTCATCGAGACGCTTGATGGTCGCGACCTGGGCGGGGGGCCGTCGAGTGGATTTCCGCTTCTTCACCGGCCTCCCTTCCGCACCGGCCTTGTAGTATTCAACGCACCGGGCGAAGTCGGCACGCATGGCAAGCTCAAGGGCAAGCTCAAGGTTCCCAAGACTGCCGCCAGCCCAGCCCTTGCCCGCCGCATCCTTAATGCGCTGCTGCCAGTATTCCCGAAGCCCGTACATGTATTCCCCGAAGGCGGCCTTGTCCCGTGCCCGGCCCATCAGGACCAGCTTCGTCCGCCGTAGCGTTGCCGCTGTCGGTGTCTTCCCGCCCTTCCTGCGCCTGCTGGCAGGCTTCACGGCCTGCTGGCGATACCAAGTCGCACGGGACACGCCTGCCGCTTCCCACGGCTTCTCAAAGGCCGCGCTGCCTGCCGCAACCTGAACCCGCCATTCCGCGCGGTCGTGGCCGGTGGTGCCATGGGGCCTGTCCGCCCGTCCATCCCGGCGGCGCTTCCGTCTGCGGCGGCCCTCTTTCTCGTCCCGGTCGATGAGGACCTTCATGTCCTGCATCTCCGCCGAGGTGATGCCCAGGCGGTCGATGATGGTTTCGGCGCGATATTGATAGCTGCCCCGCCCTTCCTCGACGCGCCGCAGCAAGGTGCTGCTGTGTCCATGCAGTTCTTTGGTGCGGTAGTCAGCGGGCAACAGCAGCCCGGCAAAGGTCTGAATTTCCGCCCATAGCCGCTCCGGCTGGTTCTCGAAAATCTGCCCCAGCATGGATGCGCCGATATGACCGAAGATGTCCCGCTGGCCTGCTGGAACGACGCCGCCCCAGCGCAGGCGGACCAGCGTTCGCAAATCATCCAGCACGGCCCATTGCCATGAGCGCGGCGACTTCTTCGCCGGGGCACACTCGCCATCGCGCCGCGCCCGCTCCCGCGTGATGCTGACAACCTGCTCTTTTGCGGCCCGCTCGGCCTTCCTGGCGGCGATGGCCTCTCGTGCGGCTTTCAGGTCGGCCCTGCTCATGGGGAGAACGGCGTCGGCCAGCCGGTCAAAATCGTAGCGATGGCCGGTGTCGGCGATAATTCGCACCACCCTGCCGGATTTGCTGTTGATGCTGCCGACGATGCGCATGATTCGGGACGCGTCAACGGCTGACCGGTCCACGAACCACGGCCCGAATTTCTTTACGAGTTCACGGTTTACCCGCACCAGTTTCGTGGCAGCCTGGCCGGGCAGAACGGCAGTAAACAGCCATTTGCAATAGATGCCCCTGCCACTGTCGATGATGAGCGACGGCGTGGGGATGCCGTGGTCTTCGCAGAATGCGACCAGATGTTCCCCTTGTTCCCCCGCGTCCAGCGGCTCGGGGGAATTGTAGATGTCAAGGTCAACCCATGTGTGCGTGAAGGCGGCGACGTGTTCGGTCCGCCTGCTATAGCGGGAAAAGAAGGCCTGGGACATATACATGTCCTCTTGCCCCTGCGCAAAATCCAGGAAGGTGGTCAATTCGTCGGCGCGGTGGAAGTCCTGCGTATGCGTCACGTCCTTTCCAACGACTTTAATATAGTTCAGCGTCCAGGTAAGCCCGCCAGCCCGTGGCATGATACGTGGCTCATAAAGGTCGTCTGGTTCAAGGAGCGCCGCACCCATGAAAAACACCCATCGTCATATGCGATGAGTGTTGAAAACCAGGCCGAAACCAAGGTAATTTAACTCATCGCTCGTCGTCGCGAACTAAGCCCACTTCCCGGTCATCGCCTCTGCAAAAGGCTATCGGGGGTGGGCTTTCTAATTGTCCTGTGCCGCAATGCATGATTTCAATGTTATCATGCGGCAATCGCCTGCCCTGGGTCGTCGTCAAGCCAGCCATCCTCATCGTCGGCTTCTGCTGCTGCCTCAGTTTGGCTGCCCTGACCGTTCAACGCCGCATCAATGATGCGCTGCTTCTGCACCAACTTTCGGGCCAACATCAGGTCGAGGCTTTTTTCCAGAACGATATGCTGAATCAACACGGCATTTCGCTGCCCGAGCCTGTGCGCCCGGTCCTCGGCCTGGGACATCCCTGATGGGGTCCAGTCCAATTCGGCAAAAATGACGTGGCTGGACGCCGTTAGGGTTAGCCCTACACCAGCGGCCTGGATGTTCCCGATGAATACCCTCACGTTCTGGTCGGCCTGGAATCTGTCAACAATCCCCTGCCTTTGTGCCGGGGGCGTGCTGCCGGTGATGGATACCACCCCAAGGTCACTCAGGCCGTCCGCCAGTGCCTCCACGACATCGGAATGATGGGCAAACAGAATAACCTTTCCGCTGGCTTCCACGGCGTCCCGAACCGCCTCAATGACCATCGGAACCTTTGCCAAGGCCGTTTCGTGACGGACCCTGGAAATCTCTGTAAAGGCCACCTGCACGCCTTGGCGCAGGGCGGCAACCTGTTCCTCATATTGCCTTGTGAGCCTCTCCCGGTCGCCTGCCGACACCTTGGCCATTGCCTCCGCGTGCTTCCGCTTCGCCTGTGCCAGCCGTCCCCTGGCTGCTGATGCAATACCAGCCGCCTTACGTTCCGCCTCAAGCGCCCGTCGCGTCATGGCCGTGTCGGCAGGCAGTTCGATGACCTGACGGGTTTTCTCCGGCAGTTCCGTCAGAACATCGGATTTCAGGCGTCGAATCATGATAGTTTCCCGCAACACCCGTTGCAGTTCATCAAGGTTTGACGCCCCGTTCATGTCCCATCCGAACCGCGTTTCGTGTGCCGCGCAATATCGCTTGGCGAATGGCATGAGTTGGGGAAACTGCGCGGGTGCCAGGGAATGAATCAGCGGCCAGAGTTCGATTGGCCTATTCATGATGGGGGTGCCGGTTAGATACAGGCGACGGGATGCGCTGATGCCCCTAACCCTCGCCCGTCCCCCACCAAGAATGTGCAGCGTGCGCTTTGAATCGCGGCTTTTCACATAATGCGCTTCGTCCAGAATGAGCATGTCCCACTCCGCCCCTCGAATTTGTGCCTGCACGGGGTTGGACCTGCTGAACAGGTCATAGGTGGCAATGACAATGGATGTCTCGGGGAGAACCTTCGAGGTCGCGAACCCTACAGTCAGGTTGCGGCCCCCGAAGTTCCCAAAGCGCTCGATTTCACGTTGCCAGTTCCTGGTAAGACTGGCAGGGCATACAATCAGGATGCGCCGCATTGCAGCATCGCCATTGATTGCGCCGATGGCCTGGGCTGTTTTCCCCAACCCCATATCGTCGGCCAGCAACACATTGTGCCGGGCCGGATTCAGGGCGAAGGCAATTCCAGCCCGCTGATACGGCATCCAATCAAGTCCGTCGCCGCACGGCACCGAGATTCTGGCATCGGTAGCCTGACTTTCCGCGATACGCCTTTCGCGCCCGGCTTCGGCTGCGCGAAGTGTGGCGTCCAGGTGGGTGCGCGTTGACTCATCGCACTCACAATCTTCGTAGTATGTTAATTCTTTCGCCACTTCGGGGCTTGTCGTCAGCCAGCGACGCAGGCTCGGGGACCACTTGAAGCCTTCTCCCTTCGGCATCCAGCCCTCGTCATATGTGGTTTCCGCAAGCCACATCCGGCGGCTGGAATCATATGAAAGTTGCATCGCTCAGCCCTCCGCCTGCTGGCGACGGGCAGCGGCTTCGGCCTTCGTGGGGCGACCGCGCTTCTTATTATGGGCGAGAGCATCAGCCCGCACGACCGCCATCTCTGCAAGCCATGCATCCACATCGGCGGGGCGATACAGCACGCGCCGACCGATGCGGATATAGCGGGGGCCTTCGTTTCCAGACCTGAACCGCCATAGCATATGCGCGCTAACACCAATTCGGCGCGCAGCTTCATCGGCGGTCAGCGTAATAGATTCTGATTGAATTTGGGGCGCGGACAGCATGGCGCACCCTCCTTTCATATGAAAAGAGAGGTGCTGCTACACCGGGGGGGTCTTCTTTGCCGTAACTTCAGGGAGCTATTGCTAGCTTATCGAGGTTCGGTTCTCCCGGTCCCTCCACCCCCTGAGCTTATCTTCGGGGGCTTCCCCCTCCGATGCCGGCCTCTTCGGCACGGGCGTTGCACCCGCTGCCTATCGTCTGTTTACGTTCACCCCGGAGCAGTCAGCGTGCGCCGCACATCGACCATCCGTAACTCAAGCAATATCGCACACACTGGCTCAAATTGCAACAATAAATAGCAATCGCCACAAAATAACTGTTGAGTCAGGCATATTCAGGCAAATTAACGGCGACGCTCAACGATTCAGGTGCGAGAGGTCTGCGGCAAAACTCACGTTCTCATATGCCAATCGCGCCTCTTGCGCGGACAAATGCTTGCCATAGTTGCTGCCGACCGTGCCGCTGGCGTGGCCGAAAACCTTGTTCATCAATTCGTCACCGATGGCCCCGGCGCGAAGCATCTGACGGCAGGCATGCCGAAATGAATAACCGACCAAATCCGGGCCGGTCAGCCCGATATCGTCGATATACCGGTTCAGTCGCTTGGACCACGCCTGCGGCACATCCTTTGCTTCCTTGCCGTTGTGCGGCGGGATAGGGAACAGGAGCCCCCCATTCCGCTCCATCCGCCTCGCGTAATCAATGAAGCCCGTCTTCTCCAAATCCTTGATTACCGGAATGAGCCGCTTGCTCTGTCGGGTTTTCGTCGCGTGTAGGGCATTGACGCAATACACGTCCCCCAGCTTTGTCAGTGCCGCCGGGGAGTAGGCAAGCTCTCCATGCCGCGCACCGGTCATCGCCATTACCAGTATGAACCAGTAATCGCTTATCTTGTCTCGGCAGGCTCCGGGTGTTGACCGGCTTTCGTGTGATTCGTAGCCAGAGAAGAGAGGGCTCCTGAAAATGAAGGCAAGCTCGGATTCAGTGAACGCACGCCGAGCCGTCCCATTTTTTTCTTTCTCTGTCCGGTCGCGGACTTGAATGCGCTTGAGATTGATTTCGGGTAAATACTCCCGCCCCATGCACCAATCGAAATATGTCACAACATGGCTCTTTTGCCGAATGATGCTATCTCGATTTAGAACACCACCCCGCATATTTGGCCGGGTTTCCAGATGGTCGATGAAACGCTGAAGGTCGGAAAGGGTAACATCCCGCGCCTTCTTCGGCCCCATATGCTTCTCAAGGTCGCCAAGGGCCGCTCTGTATGATTTCCGGGTTTTCTCACCGATGCCCGGCTTCTTCGCCAGGAAATCTTCGATGAAGGCTGGCCACGGCTTGGATGACCCGCGCGGAGCCGGCGGGGGCTGAGCCGGAACTGGCTGCGGGACAGGCTGGGAAATGGGCAGCGGTGCCGGGCCTTCTGGTATTGCTGGGGCCTGCGGGTCATCCCCGAGATACTGACCGACCAGGGCGGCCCTGTCTGCCGGTGCGGTCCCGGCGTCCACGATTTGCAGGATGGCCGCCCGAACCCGTGGGGCGAGTGTGTTGACCGCCGCCACGTCCTGACTGGCGGCGACGTGTAGGCTGCTCGCCACCCATTCGGCCACGGCGGCAGTCAGAATCTCGGTCCGGTCGGCGGCGCTGACGACACCCTCGGCGGCCATCATCTCATTAGCCCGCCGCCAGACCTGGCGCCGGAAATCATCGAATGTGGACATAAGGCGGCTGACGGTCTCCGTTGCCCGAATTGCGGCGCGCCTGCGGTCAGACGTGCCCAGGCCACGGACGATATGATGACCGACAAACCGCCTCAAGTCGGCAGGGACATGGACCCGGAGATACCAGCCGGGATAGTGGCCCCGGCGATGGATGTATGGCGTAGACAAATGGCGTCCCCATGGTGCTACTGACTAGTGCCACCAGCGAGAAAACGCTTCCGAATTGTCGTTAAAAATCAATGGCTTAGAGCCGTGGCGTCCCATAGGGGATTCGAACCCCTGTTGCCGCCGTGAGAGGGCGGTGTCCTAGGCCTCTAGACGAATGGGACAAAAGGCTTGGGCGGCTTCCTATCGTGGGTAGAGCGGGGGGTCAAGTGTCTTGTGTACAGATTGGGGTTATGATTCGGCAACTGCCACGTCACGGATAAAAAAGCCGGCAGTGACCCGGTCGTTCCAGTGTTCTGCACGTAGCCAGCCGGCGAGGTGTAATGGGGGTGCATTGCGGTCTTCCAACAGCGCGGAAGCTGCCGGATGCTCACCAGTGCGGAATAGCAGGGCCTTCAGGCGAGGACCGCCACCTTCGCCTTCAACAAGCACGCGCAGTGTGTCGCCCTCGCGTCCGATGCGGTCCGAGCGCACCACGCGCGCACGGGGGACGGCCAGAAGCGGTTCGTCGTTGCCGGCTCCGAATGGGGCGAGACGTCCGATATCGGTTGCCAGTTCGGTGGTGGCTGCGGCGACATGCACCATACCTTCGATCTGCATCTCGACTGCATCAGGCAGCTTGGCTGCGTGAGCGAGACGATGATCAAGGTAGTTGTGCAGCGCCTCGATATTGTCATTGGGCAGCGAGAAGCCGGCTGCCATCGCGTGTCCGCCGCCCGTCGTCAATATGCCGGCTTGGCGCGCGGCGATGATGGCTGTTCCAAGATCGATGCCGGCGACCGAGCGGCCCGACCCCTTGACGGTGCCGTCCTCGAGTTCCGCGCCGACAAGCACCGGACGGTTGAAGCGTTCCTTGATCCGTCCTGCGACGATGCCCACCACGCCGGGGTGCCAGTCGCGGCCGGAGAGTAGCAGCACGGCACGGCCGGCGGCGCGTTGGATTGCGGCTTCGTCGATCGCATGGTCCAGGATGGCGCTTTCGACCGTCTGGCGTCGGCGATTGATGGCGTCCAGCCGCTCGGCCAGACGGCGGGCTTCGGCTGGATCGGTGCAAAGCAGCAATTCCAGCCCCAGGCTGGATTCTGCAATTCGGCCGCCGGCGTTGATGCGTGGGCCGAGCGCGAAGCCGCAGGTGAAGGCCGATAGCGGCTCGCGCGCCCCGGCGATTTCAAGCAGTGCATCAAGGCCGACGCGGCGGCGGCGGCTCATGATTTTCAGGCCTTGGGTGACCAAGGCGCGGTTCAAACCGGTCAGCGGCATGACGTCGCATACGGTCGCCAGGGCCACGATATCCAGGAACCCCATCAGGTCGGGTTCGGGTCGGGTCGCGAACCAGCCGGCACGGCGCAGGGCGCGTACTGTGGCGACGGCGGTGAGGAAGGTGACGCCCGCGGCACACAGGCCGCTCTGGCGGGAGGTACAGTCCAGCCGGTTGGGATTGACGGTGGCGAGAATCGGCGGAACGGCGCCCTCGACCTTATGGTGATCCAGGACGATACCGTCGGCGCGTCCGGCGAGGGTGGCGAGGACGTCGCTTGCGGCGGTGCCGCAATCGACGCAGACGACCAGCGTGGCGCCGCGGGCCAGCAGGCTGTCGAGGGCTGGACCGTTTGGACCGTAGCCTTCGGTCATGCGGTCGGGGATATGGGTGACGACGGGGCAGCCGAAATCACGGAGCAACTGGGTGATGAGGGCGGCGGCGCAGGCGCCGTCGACGTCGTAATCACCGAAGATGCCGATCGTTTCGCCGTGGCGGACGGCGTGGGCCAGGCGATCGGCGGCGGCATCCATGTCCTGCAGCGCCGAGGGATCGGGCATGAGGGCGCGGAGCGTCGGGTCGAGGAAGGCGGCGGCGGCGCGTCCGTCGAGGCCGCGGGCGGCGAGCATCTGGCCGACCAGGTCGGAGACGCCCGCCTGCTGGGCGATCATCAGGCCGATGCGGCCGCCGGCGTCGGCGAGGGCGGGGTCGCGCCAGCGCCAGCGGCGGCCGCTGAGGCTGGAGTCCACCCCAAGGACGGTGAGGTCGTCCCTGGGGGGGAGCAGCGCGGTGTCAGGCGGGGTCAGTTGGCGCTCCAGGTCTTGGTTGTGAAATCATGGTGTCCCTCGACGAAACGGATCGTTCCGGACTTGGAACGCATGACGATGGAGTGGGATACGGCGCGCTTGCCGTCGCGGCGGATGCCGCGCAGCAGGGGGCCGGAGGTGACGCCGGTGGCGGAGAACAGCACGTCGCCCCTGGCCATGTCGTAGAGGCCGAGCTTGCGCGACGGATCCTGGCCGGGGTCCATTTCGCGGGCGCGGCGGATCTGTTCGTCATTTTCGAACAAAAGGCGGCCCTGCATCTGGCCGTGGACGCAGCGAACCGCGGCGGCGGCCAGAACGCCCTCGGGCGCGCCGCCCGAACCGGCATAGATGTCCACACGGCTGTCGGGCAGGCACGCGGCGATGGCGGCGGCGACGTCGCCGTCGCTGAGCAGCATGACGCGGGCCCCGGCCTCACGCGTTTTGGCGATCAGTTCCTCGTGCCGTTCGCGCTCGAGGGCGCAGAGGGTGAGTTCGGAGATGTCCTTGCGCTTGGCGCGGGCGAGTTCGCGCAGATTGATGCCGATCGCGGCGTCGAGGTCGACCACGCCGGCCGGCAGGTCGGGGCCGACGACGATCTTCTCCATGTAGATGTCGGGGGCGTGCAGGAAATTCCCGGCCTCGGCCAGCGCGACCACGGTCAGGGCGTTGGGCATGTTCTTGGCGCAGAGATTGGTGCCCTCGAGCGGATCGACGGCGATGTCCATCGCCGGGCCGCCGGCGCCGACCTTCTCGCCGATGAAGAGCATCGGGGCCTCGTCCATCTCGCCCTCGCCGATCACGACCGTGCCGTCGATGGCGACCGTGTCGAAGGCCTGGCGCATGGCCTCGACGGCGGCGCCGTCGGCCTCGTTCTTGCGGCCGCGGCCGGTCCAGTGGGAGGCGGCCATGGCGGCGGCCTCGGTCACGCGGACCAGTTCGAGGGCCAGGTTGCGGTCGGTGACCTGGTAGCCGGCATTCGGTTTGGACGTCATCGCTTAATCCTCTCGTTCTGGCCGGTTCTGGTGCCGGCCGTTCCAGGGGGCGCGATCGCCCCCCAAACGCGGAGCGGTGGTGGGGTCAGCCGGCTTCGATGCGGATCATCGCCGGGTCGCCGATCACCGCCGGCAGGGCTGCGATCCTGGCCAGGGCCTCGATCATCGCGGATTCGCGCGTGCGGTGCGTGACCAGGACCAGCGGCACGGAGGGCGCGTCGGCGACGGTCGGATCGTCGGACGCGGCCCGCCCGTGCTGCAGCATGCTGCGCAGGGATACGCCGTAATCGCGCAGGACGGCCGTGACGTCGGCGATCACGCCGGGGCGGTCATGGACGTTCAGGCGCAGGTAATATTCCTCGTTGAACGCGGTGCGGGGCAGGGCCTCGACCTGGGTCAGGCCGTCGGTGCTGCGGCCCCAGACGGGCACGGCGTTGCCGCGGGCGATGTCGATCAGGTCGGCGGCCACGGCGGTGGCGGTCGGGCCCTCGCCGGCGCCGCGGCCCTCGAGCATCAGGCGGCCGACGAAGGCGCCCTCGGCCACCACGGCGTTGAACACCCCGTCGACCTGGGCGATCGGCGCGCGTTCGGGCACCAGGCAGGGATGGACGCGGGCCTCGATCCCGTCCTCGCGCCGGCGGGCGAGGCCGAGCAGCTTGATGCGGTAGCCGAGTTCGCGCGCGAAGGTGAGGTCGAGCGCGTCGATGGCGCGGATGCCCTCGACATGCACCGAGGAGAAGGCGACCGGGCGGCCGAAGGCGAGGCCGGCCAGGATGGCGAGCTTGTGCGCGGCGTCGATGCCGTCGACGTCGGTCGAGGGATCGGCCTCGGCATAGCCCAGCGCCTGCGCTTCGGCCAGCACGTCGGCGAAGGCGCGGCCGCTCTCGCGCATCGCGGTCATGATGTAGTTGCAGGTGCCGTTCAGGATGCCGCCGACGCGGACCAGCCGGTCGGCGGCCAGGCCCTCGCGCACCGCCTTGATCGCCGGGATGCCGCCGGCCACCGCGGCCTCGAACGTCAGGGGGACGCCGGCCCGTTCGGCCAGGGCGGCGAGTTCGGCGCCGTGGATCGCGACCAGCGCCTTGTTGGCGGTGACCACCGGCCGGCCGGCCTGCAGTGCTGCGGTGACCAGGCGGCGGGCGATGCCCTCGGCACCGCCGATCAGTTCGACGACCACGTCGATGTCGGGGTCATGGGCCAGGGCCAGGGCGTCGTCGTGCCAGGTCAGGCCGGCAAGGTCGATGCCGCGGTCGCGGGTGCGGTCGCGGGCGGCGACGGCGGTGACGACGATCGGCCGGCCGGCGCGGTCGGCCACGATCGATTCGTTGGCGCGCAGCAGCTTGACCAGGCCGGCGCCGACGGTGCCCAGCCCCGCGACGCCGATCCTGAGCGGCGTGATGTCCCCTCCCGCCTGTCCGCCTTTGCCGTCCGCGCTCATGGTCTTCTGGTTCACCTGTCGTCCTGTCTTTGTCGAGGGGCGCGGCGGGGCCGCGCCCGAAAATGTGATCCGGCGCCGCCTGGCGGCGCGCGGATTGGGCCTAATGCGCCGGCGTGGGAGCCGGCTGGCGCGCCTCGGGGCGGGGGGGCGGGACGTTTACTCCGTGGCGGGTCATGAACTGGCGGATCGCCCGCGTGGCCTGGCGCAGGCGCTGGGTGTTCTCCACCAGGCCGATGCGCACGAAATCATCGCCATATTCGCCGAAGCCCAGGCCGGGGGCGACGGCGACGCCGGCCTCGCGGAGCAGCAGCTTGGAGAAATCGACGCTGCCCATCGCGCGGAATTGCGGGGGGAGGGGGGCCCAGGCGAACATCGAGCCCTCGGGCGAGGGGACGTCCCAGCCCGCGGCGTGCAGGCCGCGGATCAGCACGTCGCGCCGTTCGCGATAGAGGGTGCGGATGTCGTCGACGCAATCCTGCGGGCCGCTGAGGGCGGCGACGGCCGCGACCTGGATGGGGGTGAAGGCGCCGTAGTCGAGATAGGATTTGATGCGGGTCAGCGCGGTGATCAGGCGGGGATTGCCGGCCGCGAAGCCCATGCGCCAGCCGGCCATGGAATAGGTCTTGGACAGCGAGGTGAATTCGACGGCGATGTCCTTGGCCCCCGGGACCTGGAGAATCGAGGGCGGCACCCGGTCGCCGAAATAGATTTCGGCGTAGGCGAGGTCGGACATGATCCAGATCTCGTGCCGGCGGGCGAAGGCCACCAGCTCGCGGTAGAAATCGAGATCGGCGACGTAGGCGGTGGGATTGGAGGGGAAATTGACGATCAGCGCGGTGGGCTTGGGCACCGAATGGCGCACGGCGCGGTCGAGGGCGCGCAGCATGTCCTCGTCCGGCGTGGCGGGGACGGAGCGCACCGAGGCGCCGGCGATGATGAAGCCGAACTGGTGGATCGGGTAGGAGGGGTTGGGCACCAGGATGGTGTCGCCCGGGCTGGTGATGGCGGCGGCAAGGTTGGCCAGGCCCTCCTTGGAGCCCAGGGTGGCGATCACCTCGGTCTCGGGGTCCAGTTGCACGTCGAAGCGGCGGGCGTAATAGCCGGCGAGCGCGCGGCGCAGGCCGGGGATGCCGCGGCTGACGGAATAGCGGTGGCTGCGCGGGTCGGCGACGGTTTCGACCAGCTTCTGCACGATATGGGGCGGGGTGGGGGTGTCGGGATTGCCCATGCCCAGATCGATGATGTCCTCGCCCCGGGCTCGCGCCGCGGCCTTGGCCTTGTTGACCTCGGCGAAGACATAGGGCGGCAGGCGGCGGATGCGGTGGAATTCTTCGGTCATGGGTGGCTCGTGAATATCCGTCCGGGCGCGTGGTTCCGCTCCCGGATCTGAGGTCTGAAACGCCGTCTCGCGCCGCCTGCTCGGGCGGCGCGGGCGCGACTGGCGGGGACGTGCCCCGGCCATGCGCAGATATAACGACGCCGCCGCCCGGCAGGCAACCGCGCCGAGGCGCGGCCGCAGATCGTTTATTGCGGAATGGATCGGCCGGGTTGAGGATTATTGCGTGAAACTGATGCGGGCGCCGTCGCCGAACGGATGGCCGCGCAGGCGGATCGTGCCGGCGGGCACGCCGTCGGCGACCAGCCTGTCGGCGATCGCGCGGGCGCGCAGCAGGGCGAGGGTCGTGGCGCGGGTCTGTTCGGCCGGGTCGGTGGACGCGGCCTCGCCATAGCCGTGGACATAGACCGGGCGCCCCTGGGCCTGGCCGGCCAGTTGGTGGAGCGTGCCGTCCTGGCCGGGCTGCGGCTGGTCGTTGCCGGCGGGGAAGCGGATGCGCGTGCCGGCGAGGTCGGCCAGCGCGTAATCCGGATGCGGCAGCGTGGGCAGGTCGATGTCGCTGGGGACCGCGAAGCCGGGGAATTGCGGCGGAGCCGGCGGGGCGGCCGGGATCGCGGGCAGCGGCGCGGGGGGAGGCGGGGCCTTGCCGCCCAGGCCACCGACATTCTCCCCGACTTCGGGCATGGCCAGCAGGGGCTCGCCAGTGCCTGTCTCACCAGTGCCTGTCTCACCGGCCGGCGCGGCCGTCGATGCGGCATGCGGCGCGGGTGGGCGTGCCGGTTGCGGCGGGGCTTCGGCGGCTGCGAGCATGGCCGAGGAGACGCCCGGCGGGGCGGGGCGCGCGGCAGGGGGCGTGCCCGGGGCGGCCGGCGGGGCGCCGGCGCGGGCGTTGGCGGGGGGCGGGTTGGCCGATGTCGGCGACGGGGGGGTGGCGATGGTCAGCGCGCCGATTTCGGCGCCCTGGCGGTGGGCCAGGTTGCGCTGTTCGACCAGGTTTTCGGTGACGCTCTGCCGCAGGGTGGCCGAGGGCACGACGGGCGGGGTGGTGGGGGTGAGGCCGACCGCCGGATAGGGATCGTGCGCGCCGGGCGGCGGGGGGCGCTGGCGGGCGATCGCCCCGCCTTCGTACTGGTGCCACCAATCCATCGTGGCGTCGAACGCGTCGCGATGGCCGCAGCCGGCCAGGCCGAGCAGGACGGTCCCCAGAAGGAGGGATTTCGGCAGGAGGGATTTCGACGGGCCGGCGGGGGAAATCGCGGTGGCCGCCGCGTGCTGGACGCGGTGTCTTGGCGGCGGCGCGTTCATACCCATCTTCTCTCCATATCCGTTCGCGGCGCCGTGCCGCGCCCTGCCTGTCGGGCCGTTCTAGCCCGGCGCGACGGGTTTAGCGAGAGAGAGGCCGCGGCGGGGACGGAGGGACGGGGTGCCAAACACACTCTTGGCACCGGCACGAAGGCGGCGCAGGATAGAACGATGATGCAGACCAGTCCTGGATACAGGGAGAGAATGATGAACGGCATGCAGCCGAAGGACCGTATCCGGATGGATGACGAGGAGCCGGATGGCCCCGACATCCCCGAACCCCCTGGCCCGGAACCGAAGGAGCCCGGCGACAACAAGACGCTGTCCTCGCCGATCAGCGAGTTGGAAAGCCGGCTGTTCGAGCAGCGCAAGGTGCTGATCTTCGGGGCGATCAACGACAAGCTGGCGCGCGACGTGACCGGGCGGCTGCTGGCGCTGGCGGGGGCGTCGGAGCATCCGATCGACGTCTATATCAATTCGCCCGGCGGGCATGTGGAGAGTGGCGACACGATCCATGACATGATCCGCTTCGTCGATTCGGTGGCCCCGGTGCGGGTGATCGGCACGGGGTGGGTGGCATCGGCCGGCGCGCTGATCTTTGCCGCCGGCAATGCGGAGCGGCGTTTCTGCCTGCCGAATACGCGCTTCCTGCTGCATCAGCCGATGGGCGGGGTGCGGGGACCGGCCACCGACATCGACATCGAGGCGCGGGAGATCGTGAAGATGCGCGAGCGGCTGAACCGGCTGTTCGCGCGCGAGACCGGGCAGCCCTATGACAAGGTCTGCAAGGATACCGACCGCAATTACTGGATGTCGGCCGAAGAGGCGATCGCCTATGGCCTGGTGAGCCGGGTCATTTCCAACCTCTCCGATATTCGATAACCGACCAGGACCGCCCCGCGTCCCGTGATGCGGGGCGGGGCGCCGAGGAACGGCGGCCTCCTCCTCCGGCCGGAGGGGAGGCCGGTCCGATCAGCGAGCGTGTGTACGATGAGTTCTCTGAGCGATATCTATACCTCCCTGCCGGAAGCGCGGAATCTGGCCGATGCCGCGCCGCGCAGCGTTGCCGAGGCGGATTTCAATGCCCGCCACTGGTCGAGCCCGGTGCCCGGGCCGCTGAAGCCGGGCAGCGCCGAGCACAAGCGTGCCGTGGCGGAGATGTTCCGCGACACCTTCAACCCGTACAAGCCGTCGGTGATCGCGTGGCCCAAGCTGGAGCCCGAGACGCTGAAGCGCGTGACGTCGCTGCCGATCTGGGACATCGCGGTGCAGACCGAGGGCAAGGCGCGGCTGCGGATGGCGGCTTATGCCCGGATGATCGACGATCCGGACATGAAGGATGCGATTTCGCGCAACGCGTGGGAGGAGAACCGCCACAAGGAGGTGCTGTCGAAGCTGGTCGAGGCGTACGGCATCAAGATGGCGCCGGAGCCGCCCTACATCGAGCCGCGCGATACGGAATGGGCCTATCTTGTCACCGGTTTTTCGGAATGTGTGGACAGTTTCTTCGCCTTCGGCCTGTTTGCGCTGGCGCAGCGTTCGGGGTTCTTTCCGCCCGAGCTGATCGAGACGTTCGAGCCGGTGATGCAGGAGGAATGCCGGCATATCCTGCTGTTCGCCAACTGGCTGGCCTGGCACCGCGCCACCATGCCGGCCTGGCAGCGGCCATGGTTCGAACTGCGTGTGCTGGCGGTGTGGGTGTTCCTGGCGTACGAGCGCGTCGGGCTGGCGCGCACGATGGATGCGGACGGCAACGTGCAGGAGCAGGACAATAATTTTACCGTGACGGGCGCCAAGGACGTCGCGAACATGGATGTGAGCCTGCGCGAGCTGATCGATCTGTGCCTGTCGGAGAATGACCGGCGGTTTTCGGGTTATGACCCGCGCCTGGCGCGGCCGAAGCTGGCGCCGAACCTGGCGCGGTTCATCCGGATGTTCCTGAAGAAGCCGTCGGGGGATTCGCTGGTGGAGCAGCCGGCGTGAGCGCGATCGAGGCCGGGTCGGAACTCCATAAGGACCTGTTCTGCCGCCAGTTCATCGACACGCATCAGGTGTTCGATCCCGAGACGCTGCCCTGGCCCGACCTGACGGAGGAGGAACTGGCGCGATTGCGCACCATTCCGTTCTGGCAGGAAGTGTATCACACCGAGCGCCGGGCGGGGGCGATCGTCGCGGCCTTTACCCCGCGGATCGACGATCCGGTGGTGCGCGAGGCCGTGGCGCTGCAGGGGGTGGAGGAAGCGCGGCATGCCAGGCTGATCCGCGTGATGATCGACCGGTACGGGATCGATGCCGCCGAGCAGCCGATCGAGACCTTTCCCGACGACCTGGAGACGGCGTTCATCGATTTCGGGTTCGGCGAATGCCTGGATGCGTTCCTGGGCTTCGGCGCGTTCAAGAATGCGCGGCAGTCGCACTTCCTGCCCGAAAAGCTGTTCGAGATCTTCGACATCCTGATGTTCGAAGAGACGCGGCATATCGTGTTCTTCATCAATTACATGGCGTGGCGCGAGCGCAGGCGCGGACTGGGCGCGGTGCGGCGGGCGCTGAAATCGACGCGGTTCTATGGGCGCGCATTGGGACGATTGCTGGCGATGGTGCGGCGCGGGCAGCAGCCCAATGACGGGCGCGATTTCGCGGTGACGCAGGCCAATGTGTTTCTGGACGATTTTTCGTTCCAGCAATTCGTCGAGGATTGCTATCGCGAAAATGCGCGGCGGATGAAGGAATTCGACCCGGACCTGATGCAGCCGCGCCTGCTGCCGGCGATGGCGGACCTGGCGCTGCGGGGGATGCGGCTGTGGGACCGGCGGCGGCCGCATTTACGGGCGGCGGCGCGATAGGATGTAAAAGTAGCCAAAAGACTTTTGTCCGTTTTGGGGATTTGCGTGTGTCCGGCAAATAATCCCCCAACGTTCAAAAGTTTTTTGGTTCTTTTTTTCAAAAAAGAACAGAAACTACGCCGAACCCGATGGTGCAATCGACTTGTGCATATGCACGATGACACCGGAATGCCATTGTTCCTCGGCGTCGATAGTGTAGCCGAGGCGGCGGTAGAAGGCGATGTTTTCGGCGAAGCGCTGGTTAGTGTAGAGCCGGATCACGTTATGGCCCGGCATTATATCCGACGCCATGATTTGTCTCAGCATGTGCATCGCCCGTCTAATCGCATGAACATTCTGAAATGGGCACTGAGACGAAGCATGTCTGGAAAGCCGCGATGAGTTTCCGGAGGGTGGCTAGGCTGCGGCTATCTGAGACGTGCGAGAACATCACTATGTCGAGTTGCGGCAATTTGGGAAGCCGATAGGTTGCCTGTACGTCGATCACTCCCGATGGAGCGACATGCTGCGCCATAGCCCCGACTGCCATGCCGGATGCGACTGCCGTCGAGATGGCCATCGACCCGCCGCCGACGAAGACTTCCCGCCACATGATGCCGGCCTCGTCTAACATATCGACGGTCATCTTGCGCAGGCGACAGCCCTCGCCTTGCGTCGCGATTGGCAGGCTCCCCTCGCGGTCCCAAGAGAAGGCCGGTGAGGTCACCCAGTGGAAGCTCGCCCGGTGGATCACTTCGCAGTCTCTTCGAAGCTCATCGTGACGCAGAATAATAACGCTATCCAATTCACCGGCGTCGAACGAGGCGAGAAGGTCTCGGCTGGAGGACAACCTCACCTCGACGTCTATGGCCGGCTCAGGACGCCTGAGCTGCTGGATGACCAGAGGAAGCTGCTGTCCGACCAAGTGATGTGTGATGCCAATCGAGATCCTGGGCTTGCAATCGGTCAGTGAGCCGACGGCGATGCAGTGCGCCTCGAGTAGGTTCCTAGCCGATGGCAGGAAACGCTGACCGGCGCTCGTCATGCGGACTTTCCTGGGACTTCTTTCGAAGAGGCGGTGCTCCAGCCTTTGCTCGAGCTTCTTGATGCAGAGGCTGACGCTCGCCTGTGTCGTTCCAAGGACGTCGGCCGCTCGTGTGAAGCTCCTATATTCGGACACGAGCAAGAATGCCCGGACCCAGTCGAGATCAAGTGTCACCGGGGGCGCCTCTCATTGCAAGTGATAACAGGATGTTATCAGAGCTATCAAAAAATGGGAGATATTTTAATGAACCACGACTCACTATGGTGCCCAAGATAAACTACTGAAGACTGGAGCATATTTATGGACGGCGTCGCTCGTCGACATGTTGGGGTCGAACCCGCCGAAGTTGATGGCCCACGGGTGAAGACGGACCATTATCGCTGGGTTATCCTAACTCTGGCTGTCTTGACGCAAGTCACCGGTTCGGTGGTTGCTCAAGGATTCTACACTCTCGTGCCGTTCTGGAGAGAAGCCTTTCATGTCTCCACGGCTACGGCGGCGCTTGGGGTCACCGCGCTGAATGGCGGCCAGATCCTGACCATGATGCACCTTGGGCGCCTAATCGACCGCTACGGCGAGCGGGTGGTCGTGTCTTCGACCAAGATCATTTGCGGAGTGCTAGTCCTGCTCGGTGCAGCCTTCGCCACGAATTTCGTGGAATTGCTTGTCCTCATTGTGGCTGTGGGCGCCTTCTACGCCGCCGTCCAGCCGGGCGGCACGCAGGCAATCATCAGCTGGTTTCCCCCAAAGGAGAGGGGGGTGGCGACTGGACTTCGGCAAGCTGCGGTTCCCGCGGGAACGTTTATAGCTGCGTCTACGCTCCCCCTTCTTGCTGCGCACGTATCCTGGCGCGCTGCCTTCGTTGCGCAGGGCGCAGTCAGCATCGTCAGCGGTGCCCTGTTCTGGGGGTTCTACCGGGAGAAGTACGACGCCTCGCTCCGGGTGGCCCGCGGAGCGGAAGTTCCCTTCAGGGCCATCGTCGGGTGGATCTGCTCCACCCCCGGCTTCCTTCGCCTGACGGTTGCCGGCATCGTGATGTCCGCCTTCCAGTTCACTATCACGACTTACGCCATCCCCTATATCTCCACGGAACTCCGCGTCTCCATAGTTGCCGCGGCATCGATCTTCGCAATTGCGCAGTTTGTCGGGATGCCGAGTCGTGTCCTGATCCCCTGGCTGTCCGACAGGATCTTCCCGGGGCGCCGCCTCCTGTCATTGGGTGTATGCATGCTTGGCGGCGTGGTGTCGCTGCTGGGTTTGACGCTCCTGCCGAGCGGATCGAGCTGGATTGCCGAAGTCACCGTCCTGGGCGCCCTGGGTCTGACCGCGATCGGCTGGTTCCCCCTTTTCATCCTTCAGGTAGCTGAATTATCACACGCCGGAGCGGCCAGCGCGACCGTCGCCCTTTCGTGGATGACGTGCATGATGGCGATGACGGTCGTGCCATACCTGTTCGGCATTCTTGCTGCCGACGTTGGCTACGGAACTGCCTGGGCTCTTCTTTCGCTCCCCGTAGTGGCATCGGCGATATCCCTGCTCGCCTCCCCTCGCGTCCAGTCGGTCCGGTGAGTGGGGAATAAGCGCCATGTATCAGATATACGGCCTAAAACTCGGTATGAACGATACGCGCGTGCGAGCGCAGAACCTGATCCATCTCGGTGATCCCGGCGAGGCCGCGCGCGAGATGCCGCGGCCGGTCCCGTTTTTCTTGCCTATCTCAGGGATCTGATCGGCAACGAGGTCTGTGCGCGGTATGCCCTTCCGACAGGCTGAATAGGCGCTGTTGCCCTGACTCATCCGGAAGCTCTACAGGGATACGAGTGACTATATCGATGATGGTTTTAGCGGTCCTGGTCCAGACGAAGGGCCTGGAGGATCGGTTGTACTCGTGGATATAGCGCTTGCCGCCATCGCGATTCGAATCAGGGTTTGCCCTGGCCTCGGTGTCTGATCGACTTGTGCATATGCACGATGACACCGGAATGCCATTGTTCCTCGGCGTCGATAGTGTAGCCGAGGCGGCGGTAGAAGGCGATGTTTTCGGCGAAGCGCTGGTTGGTGTAGAGCCGGATCACGTTATGGCCCAGCGTGGACGCCACGTTTTCGGCGTGGGCCATCAGCGTGCGTCCGAGGCCCTGTCGCTGAAAGGCTGGGGAGACGGCGACGTTTTCGATCAGCAGATGGTCGTCGCGGGGAATCATCTCGATGAGCGCGGCCAGGTCTTCGCCCCGCAGGAGAAGGTCGATGCGGTGTTCGCGCACGGCGCGGGCGTAATCGGCCGTCATCGGCCAGGGTTCGCGGCCGATCACCGGGACCCATTTGGCGTATGACGCGCGGACCAATGTCCGGATCCGGTCGATATCGGCGGTGCCGGCCGTCCGGAAAGATGTCGTGCCGTTCATGGGGTGTCCTGGATTGCGATGGCGCGGGGGAGGCGTTCAGTATTGTCCGTGCAGGCGGAAAGCCAGGACGGAGACGGGGCCGCGATCGCGGTTGTAGGCCGGGTTGCCGATCCATTGATAATCGAGCGTTGCGTGGACGGGACGGATGACGGCGGCATCGTAATAGAGTTCGGCGATATGTTCATCGCCAGGATGCGGCAATTTTCCGTCCCCCACCAGTTGGCCGGTGCCGCCGGCGGCGAGATAGGCCTTGAGCTGTCGCCCGGCGCCGTTGGTCATTCCGGCGATGCCGATCCGGTCGTCGGGACGGTGCCATGACGAGCCGGCGAGGGAGAGCCCCGCCGCCAGGCTGCGGTCGATATCGGTGAATTCATAGGATTCGTACCGTCCGTCGGCCCATCCCGCCCTGAGGAATATCCCCAAATCGGCGGTGAGGCCCTGTTCCAGCATCAGGCTGATGCCCGGGCGGTTGCCGTAATGGCGCACCGCCGCCGCATCGGCCGGCTGGCCGGTCCTTCTGGAGAGGCGCACCGCGTCGGCCAGATCGGCCATGCGGGCGTGGCTGAGGAAGGCGGTGACCAGGATCCTGCCCGGGCGCCCGAGGAGGCTGTGCCGTTCCTCGATTTCCTCGTCGGCCTGGACCTGGTGGAAGCTGGTGTCGATATCGGGGCTGTTGGGGGTGTTCGACATCAGGAAGGCACCGGAGCGGAGCGTCCAGCGGTCCTGATACCATTCGCCGGCGATACCGGCAGTATATCCCCAGGAATCGGCGGCGTAATCGAACGTGCCGGCGTCGATGGCCGTCCAGTTCAGGAAGTCCGTGCGCGGGTCATGGGCGTAGCTGCTGGCATCAAAGATATCGGTGACCGCGAATTTGCCCAGCGTCAGTACCAGGCGATCGGTGGTGTGGATCGTGCCGAACTGGTTGAGGCCGGACGCGCCGCGTTCCGGCGTGCCGCCGAGATTCACCGTTTGGCGATAGAAGGCGCGATGTACGCGGAAATAGGGCACGGCGCGGCCGACCTTGTAGGCTTCGCCGCTGGTGAAGCCGGCGATGCCCGTCGTGTTGCTGATGCCGAAACCCTGATCGATTTCGCCATCGGCCCAGATTTCGCCGCCCTGCCATGGGTGCAGGCCGGCATAGAGCGTGACGTCCCAGGTTTCGTTGCCGCGCGCCGCGCGGTCGAGGCTCTGCGGCCCGCCATAGGGCGCGTGGAAACCGTCATGCCCCTGGAAGACGAAGGTGGATTGCGCGTGCAGCGCGAGGATGTCGCCGTCGATGAGTCCCCGGCTTTCGGATGGCGTGCCGGCTGAGTTTTCAGGTGGGATCCCGGTCGCGGCGGTCGGCGCGGCGGGAGCGGCCCGGCCTGTCCCCGTGGCAAGGCAGGTGAGGAGGCCGATGAGGAGCGCCGTCCGGTGCAGGCTGCCGGACGGGGCTTTCAAGGGCGGGGCTTTCAAGACTGCGTGCGCGGGCGAACGTTTCGCGTGGCGTTGCCTTGGGATGCGTGCCCCTGTGATCCCGGGATGCAGGTTGAGGGGATGGGTCATGGTGACGGCAGTTAATGCCGGGCGAATGAAATATTCAACATGCTATAATAAAAAGCATATGCAATTTTATTTGCTTTATCTGCCCTGTGGAGCGGCGTGACCGTCGGGTCACCTGCCGGGGCTCGCATGTCGCGGAGGCGCGGGGTTGGCCCGGTCATCGCGGCACGGTCGTCATTGCTGTGGGACCGGCCTCGTGGCCATGCCGCGCGGGCTGGCCGGCGCGGCGTCGATCCAGCGGGGAGGGGGAGACCCCGCCGATCCGGGCATGGGTGACCTATGTCAATGTCATCGGCTGGGATCTCGGGCTGACATTCACCTCGGTCGGCCGCTTGGCCAGCCCGCCCGCGGCGGCCGCGTGACATGGCGGTGGGCCGGCTGAAATTTCTTTCAGCGATTCGCGTCGATTGTTTCTGTAATGCAAAGGATGCCCGGGCCGGGGCGGAGATGGGTGGCGGATGGAGCGGGGTGGATAAGACGGATCATCCCGTCTGATCTGGCTGTGGTGACAGATTGCAAGACAATTTGTGCTGCCTGGTGAAAAAAAATTGTCTTGTCGCCCTGTTTTTGAGACAGACAAACGATGGACAAATGAGGATAATAGGGATTGTCAGCGATCAGGTCGTCTATTGGCCCGGCTGGCCGGCCTGTCATTTTGCGACGTTATGTCCTGGGTGGCGGAGCCGCTACGGATATTGCCTGTTGTTCGTTCTGTTGGCAAAGGCGCGGCTTTTTACGGCCGGATCCATCTATTTTTTCGATATCGAATTTATATAGCGCGATATTGAGTTTGTTTATTTTAAAGTAACTTTTCCGCTTTAATCGACGGTGAACGGGAATGGGGGAAGCCATGCAGGGTGTGATGGAGCATGCGTCGCTGGAAACGCGCCTGGAGACGCTGGAGCGAAACGTGGCGCTGATCGCTGCGCAGCTTGAGCAATATCCGGTATCGGATATGCATCGGCGCACACGCATCCTGGCGCAGATGGTCGAGGGGCTGGCAAGCAGCCTGCGGGTGGTGGCGCGGCAGGACTCCGGTGCGCTGATCGAGCAGGTGGCGATCGACCAGGTGGCGGGGCCGGGGCGTGGTGGCCCAGGGCGTGGCGGCGTGGTTGCGCTGCATGCCGCGCGGGCGTTGCGCATGGCGCCGGGCGAGGGCGGGTAGACATCCACAGGATGTCGGGTCCGGGACAAGAGAGCCTGTCGCACGGCCGCTTGGCCGGTCCATGGGGCAGGTGGGCGGCCTGAACCAAGGGGGCCGGTTGTGCGTCGTCATGACGAAACCGGCTGGAGTGGGCCTTTGCGGGGCTGACCTTTCAGGTGGGGCTTTTCAGGTGGTTGCGAGCCTTGCCGCGGCCTGCCCGATCGCGGCGAACAATGTCGCGACCTCCTGCGGTGCGGGGTGGCCGCCCTGGGTATAGGCGCAGATGACGATGGGCGTATCCGGCCGTGGCCACGCGATCGCGATGTCGCCGAACGCGTCATGACCGTTATTGCCGGTCTTGTCGCCGATCCGCCAGTTGGCCGGCAGGCCGCCGCGCAGCCGGTTGGCGCCCGTCCGGCAATTTTCCATCCACTCGGCGAGTCGTCCGCGCGATGCCGGGGTGAGCACGTCCCCCAGCAGCAGGCGATGCAGGTTTCCGGCCATCGCGCGCGGGGTGGTGGTGTCGTGCGGATCGCCCGGCGGCGCACGATTCAGCATCGGCTCGTTATGATCGAGGCGGCTGATCGTGTCGCCGCAGGCTTGACGCCAGAAGCGGGTCAGGGCCGCCGGGCCGCCGATCCGGGCGAGCAGGAGATTGGCGCATGTATTGTCGCTCCACTCGACCGCGCCCTTGCACATCTCGCCGACCGGCAATGCGCCGCGCGCCAGGTTTTTACGCGCGACGGGGGCGTATTCGAGCAGGTCGCCGGGGCCGAATGCAACGCGGGCGGCCAGGTTGTCTTCGCCGCGGTCCACGCGGGCCAGCGTGCAGGCTGCGACCGACGCCTTGAAGGTGCTGCACATCACGAACCGCTCATCCGCCCGCCAGGCCAGTTCGGCGCCGGAGCGCATGTTCCGCGCATAGACGCCGATCCGGCCGCCGCTTGCATGCTCATAGTCCGCAAGGGCGGACGGCGCGGCCGGCCCCGCCCATGCGGGCGGGGCAAGGCCGATCATGCCCGCCGCCATGAAGCGCCGCCTGCATAGGGACATGGGCTTCCGGCTGTCGCCCGGCCCGCTGCGGTCATTCATTCGTTCATCCGTCCGGCCGTCCATCCATCCATCCATCCATCCACCCATCCATACAGGGCATTTTCCCATAGCATTTTCACTGAGCGCCGGTTCGGCGGACATGCCCTGCGTTGCGTTGTTATTTTATCGAGCACCTTCTCCTGTTCAAACGATTCCGTTTGAACGGAATCTGCTCTATCCGGCATTCCGGAGCCTTTTCCGTGCGTGGGACCGAGGGCGGGACCGAAACCGGGGCGGGCGGAACGTCGGGCGCCGAACCGAAGCGCGACCCGGCCGTCAGGAGGAGGGGAGGTGGGTGACCGGGAGGCTCTTCCGGTCCTTGATCGTCTCCATGGAAATATAGGCCGATATTTCGTGGATCTCGAGGCGCGATATCAGATTTTTGTAGATCGTGTCGTAATATTCGACGTTCGGCAGGACGATCTTGAGAATATAGTCGAAATTGCCGGTGACGCGATGGACTTCGACGATTTCGTCGATGTCGCTGACGGCGCTGCGGAACCGGTCCGGCCAGTCCTTGGTATGGTTGGCGACCTTGATCACCGCCATCATGGTGGTGGGCAGGTTGAGGCGTGCCTGGTTCAGCAGCAGCAGGCTGCCCCTGATATAGCCGTCCTGCCGGAGGCGGGCGAGGCGGCGCGAGCAGGCGGCCTGCGACAGGTTGACCCGTTCGGCCAGTTCGGAGAGGGGCATGCAGGCATCGGATTGATGGATCCTGAGGATCTGCCTGTCACGTTCGTCGAGCATGGGGGCGGTCCTGTTGCAGGCGGCGGCTATGGGGCGGGAGATCCGGAATGGTCATCGCTGATCGGGCCCTGTGACGTCCGGGGTCAGCTTATCATTCCAAAAATGGATAGCAATGCAAGAATCATGCCGTATGGGCATTTTCGGCTTGCGGCGCGGTCGGCGATGGACATAGGCTTGGTCCATGACGATGGACACGCTGGATTTCAAGCAACTGGAAGCGTTCTGCGCGGTCATGTCGACCGGCGGGATCACCGGGGCGGCGCGGCTGCTGGGCCGGTCGCAGCCGAACGTGTCGCGCCTGATCCAGGAACTGGAAAGCGTGCTGGGCTTTACGCTGTTCCTGCGCAACGGTCCGCGGATTTCGCCGACGGAGCATGCGCTGCAGTTCCATCCGGAGGCGGAACGGCTGGTCAGCACCTTCCGCCATGTCCGCGAGCGGGCGGAAGCGATCGCGGGGGGACGGGCGCCGTCCTTCGAGATCAGCGCCATTTCGTCGCTGGCCGTCAGCCTGGTGCCGCCGGCGCTGGCCTGCATTCCATCCGAGATGATGCCGCAGGCCCTGCACGTGCAGGTGACGGTGGTGGACCGGGTGACGCAGGCGGTGGCGGCCGGGGCGGCGGATTTCGGCCTGGCGAGCTTTCCGCTGAGCTATCCGGGGCTGGACGTGAAGTGGATCGGCGAATCCCCCAGCGTGGCGGCGCTGCGCCGGGACGATCCGCTGGCGAGGAAAATGGTGATTCCGCTTGCATCCTTTCTGGACCGCACGCTGATCACCATGTCCAATCCGTTCAAGCTGCGCTATCGGATCGACCGGGTGTTCGAGGCGGCGGGGATCGTGCCCAGGACGGTCCTGGACACCAATACCGGGGCGGCGGCGCTGGCGCTGGCCCGCGAGGGGCTGGGGGTGGCGATCGTCGATCCGGCGACGGCCTATGGCATGCCGTTCCGCGACCTGGTGCTGCGCCCGCTGGAGGCGCGGATTCCGTTTTTCTTCGGGGCCATCGCGGGGGCGTCGCGTCCCCTGTCGCCGGCCCTGGCGATGTTTTCCGATGCCGTCCTGGCGGCGGCCGAGCGGCTTCTTCCCGATTTTCGCCTGCATGAGACATTGAGCGCCGACCTGCTGGAAGATGCTCTGTACGGCGAACATCCTGTGCGAGAGTAGAGAATTCCATGACGACCATGATGGCGGAGCCGTGCGGCCCCGCGGAGATCGCAGGCGGTCTGGACCGGCTGGAAGAGCGGGTACGGCAGGACCTGGACTGGCTGGAACTGCCGGCGAAAAGCTGGGTGCCGGAACGGCGCCTGGAGGGACAGGTGGTGCGCGACGTCGTCATCATCGGCGGCGGCATGGCCGGATTGACGGTGTCGGGCACGCTGCTGCGCTATGGCGTGCGGAACCAGGTTGTCTATGACCGCGAACCGGCGGGGCGCGAGGGACCATGGGTGCGCTATGCCCGCATGCGTACCCTGCGCTCGCCCAAGACCCTGCCGGGGCCGTGCATGGGCCTGCCGTCACTGACCTTTCGCGCCTGGTACGAGGCGCGGTTCGGCGCCGACGCCTGGAGCGCGCTGGTGCGGATCCCGCGCGAGACCTGGATGGAATATCTGGGCTGGCTGCGGCGGATTCTGGAATTGCCGGTGCAGAACGAGACGGAACTGGCCGGGGTCGCGGCGCATGACGACGGCTTGCTGGCGCTGACCGTGCGGCGGGCCGGCGTGGAGGAGCGCGTCCTGTGCCGGCACCTGGTGCTGGCGACCGGACGGGACGGGCTGGGCGGCGCCTATGTGCCGCCGGTCATCGCCGCCCTGCCGCGGGCCTGCTACGCGCATTCGTCCGAGCCGATCGATTTCGCGGCGCTGCGGGGGCGGCGGGTCGTGGTCGTGGGGGCCGGCGCGTCGGCGATGGACAATGCGGCGACCGCCCTGGAGATGGGCGCGGCGCGGGTGGATCTGCTGATCCGCCGGAAAGATCTGCCGCGTGTCAACAAATTTACCGGAATCGGCAGCGCCGGCGTGGTACACGGATTCGTCGGGCTGCCGGATGCGTGGAAATGGCGGTTCCTGGATTACACGCTGGCGGCTCAGACCCCGCCGCCCCGGCCGAGCACGTTGCGCGTGTCGCGCCACGAGAACGCGCATTTCCATCTGAATTGCGCGCTGCGCGCGATTGCCGTCGAGGACGGGGCGTTGCGGATCGAGACGTCGCGCGGGACGTTGGGGGCGGATTTCATCATCGCGGCCACCGGCTTTGCCGCCGATATGGGACGGCGCCCGGAATTCGCCGGTTTTGCCGACAAGGTCCGGCTGTGGGGCGACCGGTTCCGGCCGGAGGCGGCGGACATGCCGTCGGGCGGCCTGAGTGCGGAACTGGCCGGATCGCCCGACCTGGGGCCGGGGTTCGCGTTTCAGGAGCGCGAGGAAGGATGCTGTCCGTTCCTGAAATATATTCATTGTTTCTGTTTCCCGGCGACCTTGTCGCATGGCAAGGTCAGCGGGGATATTCCGGCGATCAGCGAGGGGGCCGACCGGCTGGCGCGGCAGGTGGTCAGGAGCCTTTTCGTGGAAGATCGCGCCGTACACTACGAAAATCTGGAAAGTTTTTCGGTCGCCGAACTGCAGGGCGATGAATGGGTGGATGCGCCGCTGCCGCAGGAGGCGTGAAGGAGAGGTTCGCCGGGCCCGCGCCGATCCTTGCGGGCCGGGAGGATGGCGCAGCGATGCGCATTTGAGGGGAAAGGCGGCGGATTCGTTCCGCAGGATCGGGCTGGAGTGCAAAAACCTTGCGGCGCCGCATCCATTTTATAACGATAACGCAACATAATTGTTCGTTGTATATGATATATGTTTTATAAATCGACCCGGCCGAGCGCCGGGGTCTGATTAATCACTGAATTAAATAGTATAATCAAAATAAATCATATTGACCCGAGTATAATGCCGATATAGGCGTATTGCACAGTTTGTGGTGGGGTTATGAGAGCGACGTCGGATAACGAGAAACCGGGTGGCGGAAGGCAGGGTGGCCGGGGGCTGGCCGTGCTGGCCGCCATTTCGGGCAATGCCTTCGAATGGTACGATTTCGGTGCCTTCGGTTTCATGACGCCGGTGATCAGCGCGCTGTTCCTTCCGAAGGCGCAACTGGGCGAGGCGACCGTCGTGCTGTTGACCACCGCGCTGTTCGGGGTGGGATTCGTGACGCGCCCGCTGGGGGGGATCGTGCTGGGGCTGTATGGCGACCGCCATGGGCATCAGCGGGCGATGGTGCTGGGCATGGTGATCATGGCGGCGGCGATGGCGTTGATGGCCTTCGCGCCGCCCTATCGCACCGGGGGGATCGTGTCGGTGGCGATCGTGGTCGTGGCGCGCCTGCTGCAGGGGTTTTCGGTGGGCGGCGAGTTCGCGACCTCGACCACCAGCCTGATCGAGATGGCGCCGCCGGGGCGGCGGGGTTTCTTCGGGTCGTGGCAGATGACGGGACAGGTGCTGGCGCAGATCATGGGGGCGGCGCTGGGATATGCCGTCACGACCCTGTTCAGCCATGCGCAGCTTTATGCCTATGCCTGGCGTATTCCGTTCCTGTTCGGCCTGGCGATCCTGCCGCTGGTGTTCGTGCTGCGGCGCCTGGGGGCGGCCCGGCGGCATGCGGGTGCGTTCGCGGCGGATGCCGGCGCCTCGGCGGGCACCGCGCTGGCCAGCCTGCTGGGGCAGCGGCGGCAGATCCTGACCGGCATGGGGCTGGTCGCGGCCAGCACGGTGTCGTTCTATATCATCTATGCCTATGTCGTGACCTATGCCACGACGATCCTGCACCTGCCGATGGCCCATTCCTATCAGGTGCAACTGGTCGCGGCGGGCGCGATGGTGCTGGTGGTGCCGTTCAGCGGCTATCTGTCCGACCTGTATGACAGGCGGACGATCATGACGGCGTCGCTGCTGCTTTATGCCGTCATGACCCTGCCGCTCTATGCCTGGCTGGTGGCCGCGCCGTCGATCGCCCGGCTGGTGGTGGTGCAGATCGCGCTGTCGGTCACCAGCGGCATGTTCCTGGGCACCTACTGCACCTTTCTGGTCGAGCTGGTGTCGCGCGAGGCGCGGGCGACGGCGCTGGCGGTGATGAACAATGTGGTGGTGCTGCTGGTCGGCGGCTTTGCGCAGTTCATCGTCACCTGGCTGGTCCGGGCGTCGGGTCTGAAGATCGCGCCGTCCTTCTTCGTGCTGGGCGGGGTGCTGATGGGATTGGCGGCGCTGGCCAGCCTGCCCGCGCGGCGGCCGCGGATGCGTGGCGCCGAATGTGCCCGTTCGGGCGCGTGACGGGCGGGCCGTGATCCGGACTGAGTCCCGGTAGCGGGCATGGGCTTTGGGGCACGCGCCGGCCGGAACGTTAAAATGTTACGATATAACAACTAAATGACCTTGTTCGTGATGCAGGAGAGAGCGATGCGCAAAGACCAGTTGCTGGCCACCACGATTGCGGCCACCCTTGTGACCACCGCCGCCCTGGCGCCGGCCGGGCCGGCCCGGGGGGCGAGCCAGCCCCCGCCCGGCAGCGCGGCCCCGGTCGCACCGGCGGTGAAGAAGGCGCCGTCCGGAAAACCGGCCGGGACAGGGACGGAAACGGGGGCGCGGGGTGCGCCTTCGGTCGAGGAAGTCGATGTGCGGGGCGCCATTTATCGTCACACGGGCGGCGGATTGATGTCGCGCGAGACCGCGCCCAAGGCGATCAGCGCGGTGACGCAGGCCTATATCAGCCGGCAGAGCCCGAGCGCCACCGCGCTGACGCTTGTCTCCATGATGCCGGGGGTGAATTTCGCCGCGGCCGATCCGATGTCGGCCACCGACCAGGCGGACATGTCGTCGCGCGGCGTGGACCAGCCGGAGATCGGCTATATCTTCGAGTCGGTGCCGTTGAATTTCTCGCTGACCGGCAATCCGAACACCACGGCCTGGGCGGATTCGGAGAACATGGCGCGGATTTCCTTCGCCCAGGGGGCGTCGGAGATCCAGGACCCGACCTTCAGCGAGGTGGGGGGATTGCTGCGGGCGGCCATGCGCGATCCGGCGGACAATTTCGGCGGCGCGTTCGATGCGAGCTATGGCAGTTTCGACATGCATCGCGAGTTCGTACGGCTGGATAGCGGCTATATCGGCCATAGCGGGGTGAAGGCCTATATCTCGTTTTCCGACATGATGGTGCGGAACTGGCGCGGCCTGGGGCCGAACCACCGGCGGCACGTCGATTTCAAGGCCGTCAAGGACTGGTCCGCCGACAGCCATACCAGCCTGGCGGTGACCTATAACGATCTGCTGAAATCGGCCTATACCCAGCCGACGATGGCGCAATGGCTGAAGCAGGGGGTGAACTACAATTATCCGGGCACCTATACCCCGGGACAGACGACCTATTACAAGAACTTCATCAATGTGTGGCAGGCGATCGTCGTCAGCATGCCGTCGGACCTGCGGCTGACGCGGCATCTGCGCCTGAACGTCACGCCCTATATGTCCTGGGCGCGGGGCTATGCGCCGGCCGGGACGCTGCTGAACGTGGCGGGGAATTACTACGGCCGCAGTTTCTATCCGGAGAATCTGGGCTTTGCGCCGACCAACGCCGCGCATACCCAGTTCAACGCCATCAGCACCAACGTGATCCAGGATACCTATGCCGGGTTCAACACCTTTCTGACCGCGCATTACGGGCGGTCGGAGACGCTGTTCGGCTATTGGTACAATTTCGACAACGGGCATATGGATTATTTCTACCAGGGGGTCGGCGCGAACGGGATCGCGCCCGATCCGACCGGGGAGAAGGCGATCACCTTCGCCAACGGGGTGCGGCTGTCCAACCAGCTCGGCAACATCACGACGCAGACCAATGCGCTGTACGTGTCCGAGAAGATCGGCCTGATTCCCGATCACCTGGATCTGTATGCGGGGTTCAAGGAAGTGATGATGAGCCGCGATGCCCAGAACCAGATTCCGGGCACGGCCTATGTCCATGCCAACAGCGCGCATCCGCTGCCGCGCGTGTCGCTGAACTGGCGGCTGAACGACACGCATCAGTTCTTCATCGACGCGACGACGAATTTCCGAGTTTCGCCGGGGAACAATCTGTTTACCTCCTATAACATCAATAACGGGCATATCGCCCATCAGGGCGCCGCGGGGCCGGACGAATATGCGATCGGCGAGGAGGTGGGCTATCGCTATAATGGGCCGGTGCTGGCGTCGGTCACCTTCTTCAACACCAACATCACCAACCGCCAGATCGTGACCATCATCAACGCCAACCAGATTTCGGGCACGGTCAGCGGCGGTGGCCAGACCAATCGCGGCGTGGACGGCGAGGTGGCGACCAGGCCGTTCCATCACGTGACGGCCTATGTCTCGGGCGAGTATCTGCACGCCACCGAGGACAATAATATCCGCGCGATCGCGACCAGCGGCCTGGTGGATTACCTGCCGTCGGCCGGGAAGATCGCAGTGCGCAGCCCGAAATGGCAGGCGGCGCTGGGCCTGGCCTATGATGACGGCACGTTCTTCGGCGACATGAACCTGAAACATATCGCGTCGCAATATTCGACCTTCATGGATGACGAGAAGATGCCCGCCTACACCAACGTCAATATGAGCGTGGGGGTGCGCGGGTCGGATTGGGGATGGCTGAAGCGTCCGGAATTCCGGCTGAACTTCATCAATGTCGGGGATGCGCATTACCTGTCGGGCGTGGCGAGCCCGGTGGCGACCGCCAGGGGGGCGCGCGGCATCTATGGCGGCAAGATCGCGGCGGGCAGCGCGTCGTACTATGTCGGACCCGGCTTTGCCATGCTGGGCACGATTTCGACGTCGTTCTGAGCCATAGGGGAGAGAGGAGAAGGCATGATGCGGAAATCGTCCATTGGGCTGACGGTGGCGCTAGGAATGCTGGCCGGCGTGGCGGGGGTGGGGGCAGCGGGGTGGGCCGCCCCCGCCGGACCTGCCTTTGCCGCGGGACGGGATGCCGCCTGGCGCCTGGCGGGGGAAGTCGCGTTTCCGGACGTCAAAAGCGGGCCCTATTCGGATTACGTGACGACGGATACGCGCCGGCACCGCGTCTTCACGACCATGCAGGCCAGCAAGGAGTTGGTGGTGTCCGATTACGAATCGGACAAGGTGATCAAGGTGATTCCCGGATTCGGCAACCCGCACGGCGTGGTCTATCGCGGCGATACGGACCGGCTTTATGTGTCGGACGGGGCGGGAAAAATCGAGGTGTATGACGGCGCCAGCTATGCGCACCTGAAGACCATCGCGCTGCGGCCGGGAGTGGATGGCGTCGTCTATGACCCGCAGGACAAGAGACGGATCTATGTCGCCAATGGCGGCGACGATGCGGGCGAGGCGACGGCGCATCTGTCGGTGATCGACACCGACCTGGACCGGGTGGTGGCGGACTGGGTTTTTCCGACCCCGGTGCTGGAGCAGGGGGTAATCGATCATGCGGAGGGGCGGATGTATCTGAACCTGCCGATGAAGGCCGCGCTGGCGGTTATCGACCTGAAAAGCGGGCGGATCGCGGCGCAATGGGCGGTGCCGTCCTGCGGCAGGAACATGTCGGTCGCCCTGTCGCGCGCCTGGAACCGTCTGTTCGTCGCGTGCCGCAACAGTTCGATGCGCGGGGTGATCGTCGCGTTCGACCTGAAGACGGGGGCGGTCAACAAGGTGCTGCCGTCGCGCGGGTGGATCGACAGTCTGTGGCTGGACGAGAAGCGGCGGCGGATCGTCGATTCCTCGGGTGACGGGGTGGTGGAGACCTATGTCTATACCCCGGATGACGCCGCCTCGGGCGTTTCGGGCCCGGGTGGGCGGTCGGGCGGGCAGTATCGGAAGGCCGACGATGTGGAGACGTCGGTGATGGCCAAGACCAGTTATTTCGACCCGGTGGCGGATCGCCTGTTCGTCTCGGTGCCGCATCTGGGTTTTCCGACCGACTATGCGAAGGTGATGATATTCCGGCCCGTCGAATAGAAACGGCCAGGTCTTTCCCTTGTACGTAAACACAAAAACATCACGAGGTTGTTCATGAGCTGGATATTCCGGATGCGGGCCCTGGCGTGTGTCGCCGGCCTGGCGGCGCCTGTCGCGTCGCCCGCCATGTGGCCTGCGGTCTCGTCCGCCCGGGCCGATGAAATCCATCAGGACGGGCCGACCACGCTGGCGATCTTCTATCGGGCCAAGCCGGCGGACCGGCCGGCCTTTCGCCGCTATCTGCTGGATCGCGAACTGGACCGGCTGGCCGCGTGGAAGAAGGGCGGCGTGCTGAAGAATTACCAGATCCTGTATAATCCCTATGTGGATTCCCAGACCTGGGATGCCGCGGCCCTGCTGGAGTTTCCGTCCTATGCCCAGGTGGGGCAGTGGCAGGCGATCGAGCAGACCGCGCCGGGCGGGCTGGATGCGGCGGGGCTGGCGCTGGCCCGGCCGGTGCAGACCTATTCGCTGGATCTGCGCTGGACCGAGGGGGGCGGCGATCCGAACCGGGGGATCTATTACATCATCAACTACACTGTGGGGAACGACGAGAACTGGAAGAAGTGGGACGTTTCCTTCAAGGGGTACGGGCTGCCGCAGATGCATGGCTGGATCCGCGACAAGGCGTTGATCAGCTATCGGATGTATACCAACCGCTATGATTCCGGCGACCGATGGGACGAATTGCTGCTGCTGCAATATCGCGACCTGGCCGCGCTGGGGCAGCGGGACGCGGAAATGGCCAAGGTGCGGGCCGAACTGGCCCGGGACCCGAATTTCAAGCCGCTGATCGACCATGTCCATGCGTTCCATACCGAGGGCAATGACGTGCTGGGCGTCCCGCTGGTGAAATGAGCGGGGTGCGATTCCTCGGTGAGGCGGAGCGGCATCCGCCCGCGCTGCGGGCGGTGCACTGGCTGACGGCGGGGCTGGCGGCGTGTCTGTTCGCGACGAACTGGCTGCGCGAGGGAAGTGCGCATGGCAGCGCGATCCGGAAATTCTGGCTGCAGAGCCACGAATTGGCCGGATGCGCGGTCTTCGGGCTAACGTTGCTGCGGTTGGGGCTGCGGCTGGGGCTGCGCAAGGCGGGCGGGACGGCGCGTCCGGCGCGGATGCTGCATGGCGTCTTTTACGGGTTCCTGCTGGTGCTGCCGGTCTTCGGCCTGCTCTGGGCGCTGTTCGGGGCGTCGGCGAAAATCGCGTTCTGGACCTTGCCGGCCCCGGCGGCGCGGAATCCGGCGGTGGTCGAGCTGGCCAGCAGGATCCACAGCCATGTCGTGGCCTATGTCTTTCTGGCGCTGATCGGCATACATGGCTTGGCGGCGGCGTGGCATGGGTTGGTCCGGCGGGACGGGGTGGTGCGGCGGATGTTGTGAGTGCTTGTGGGCGCGCAAGGATGGGGGTGGCGGGTGCGTCTTGTTCTTTTTTGAAAAAAAAGAACCAAAAAACTTTTGAACATTGGGAGAATGTGCTGGGAGCGCGCAAAGCTCCAAAACGAATAAAAGTCTTTTTGCTTCTTTTTCTTCAGAAAAAGAAGAGACTTTCACGATTGGCTCCATAGGACCGGAGGACGAAGAATTTGGTGATATCGCGAAGGGATGTCGCGAAACTGGGGGCGTCCCTGCTGTTGGCGCCGGCGGGGGTGCGGGCGGCGCGGGGGGCGGCCGTGCCGTGGTGGAAGCGGGCGGTGGCCTATGAGATCTATCCCCGGTCCTTCCAGGACGGGAATGGGGACGGGATCGGCGATTTTCGCGGCATGGCCGCGCGGGTCGATCATCTGGCCGACCTGGGCGTCGATGCGGTGTGGGTCGCGGCCTGTTTCGATTCGCCCAATGCCGACAACGGGTATGATGTGCGGGATTATCGCAGGATCATGCCCGATTTCGGCACGATGGCGGATTTCGACCTGTTTCTGTCGCGCGCGCGGGCGCGGGGCATCCATGTCATCCTGGACATGGTGTTCAACCATACCAGCGACGAGCATGAATGGTTCGTGCGGAGCCGGCAGTCGCGGGACGACCCGTATCGCGATTTCTATATCTGGCGCGACGGGCGCGACGGCGGACCGCCCACCGACTGGCAGGCGGCGTTCGGCGGTCCGGCCTGGCAGTTCGACGCGCGGACGGGGCAATATTACCTGCATACCTTCGTGGCCAAGCAGCCCGACCTGAATTGGGAGAATCCCCAGGTCCGGGCGGCGTTGTACGATATCCTGCGCTTCTGGGCGGCGAAGGGGGTCAGCGGGTTCCGTTTTGATGCCATTACCAGCCTGGCCAAGCCGTCGGCGATGCGCGACCTGACGCCGGCGCAGCGGGCGGGTTCGGGCGCGTTCGCCGAGATCGGGCCGCGCCTGGAGGGGTATCTGCATGACATGTACACGCATGTCTTTGCCGGGACCGACCTGTATACGGTGGGCGAGGCATGGGGCGCGCCGCACGCGGCCATTGCCGCGATGACCGACGACCGGCGCGGCGGGCTGAATTCGGCCTTTCGGTTCGACCTGCAGTTGCAGGACATCAGGGGCTGGCGCAAGACGCCGTGGCGGCTGGAGGCGATGCGCGCCTTCAATGCCGACAATGCGTTCGACGATGATCCGCATGTCTGGCCGCTGGTCTATCTGGAGGATCACGATTTTCCGCGAGCGGTGTCGCGCTATGGTTCGGCGCGGCCGGAATTCCGCGAGCGGTCGGCCATGCTGCTGGCGACGATGCTGCTGTCGCTGAAGGGTACGCCCTTCATCTATCAGGGCCAGGAAATCGGCATGGCCAATTATCCGTTCACCGCCATCGACCAGTATCGCGACGTGGCCGCGCATCAAGGCTGGCGCGACGAGGTGTTGTCCGGGCGGGTGCCGGCGGCGACCTATCTGGCCAATCTGGCGCAGAGCAGCCGGGACAATGCGCGCACGCCGATGCAATGGGACGGGTCGGCGCATGCGGGCTTTACCACCGGGGTGCCGTGGCTGGCGGTCAATCCCGACCATGTGCGGGTCAATGTCGCGGCCCAGCAGGGGGTGGCGGGGTCGGTCCTGTCCTTCTATCGGCGGATGATCGCCTTGCGTCGCGCACGGTCCTGCCTGGCGACGGGACGTTACCAGGACGTGAGTCCGGAGGGGCGGCAGGGGGATGTGGACCGTCCGGGGGGGCGCACCGGGGGCCTCTATGCCTATCTGCGGCGGGATGAGGCCGGGGCGGCGCTGGTGGTGCTGAATTTTTCGGATGCGGCGGCGCGCTATGCGCTGCCGGACGGCATGGCGGCGGAGCGGGTGCTGATCGGCAACCTGCCGCATCCGGCGGCGGCTGTGGGCGGGGTGCTGGTGCTGCGGCCGTGGGAGAGCGTGATCTACGCGGTGCGGCCCGGCTAGGGCTGACCGGCTAGGGCTGAAAGGACTGATCGGCAGGGGGGACGCGGCCGGGGCGCCGCACGATTTTGGGGCGTGACGGCCGAGGTGCAAGCGGTCAAAGATGCGGCCATGAGCGTGTATCATGCCGATCTGCCTGCCCTGAATCCCAACGGGGCCCTTGCCACCCGCGAAGAGCGTCATGCCAGGGGCATGGCCCTGCGCAAGACGTTGCCGCGCCGGGGCCATGCGGAATGGGCGCCGGCCGGCGACCGGGGCGACCCGGTGGCGATCCTGGAGCGGCAAGGCGCCGGGCGGATCGCCAGCCTGCTGCCGGTGCGCTATGCGCGCATGGCGGCCTCGCCGTTCGCGTTCCTGCGCGGGGCGGCGGCGGTGATGGCGGCGGACCTGGCGCATACCGCCTGGGCCGGGCCGCGCGTGCAGAGCTGCGGGGATTGCCATCTGGCGAATTTCGGCAGCTATGCCTCGCCCGAGGGGCAGCCGGTTTTCGACCTCAACGATTTCGACGAGACGCTGCCTGCGCCGTTCGAATGGGATATCAAGCGGTTGGGGGCCTCGCTGGTGCTGGCGGGGCTGGAGGAGGGGCTGTCGGAGGACAAGGCGCGGGGCCTGGCCGAGGCGGCGGCGCGGGCCTATGCGGAGGAGATGGAGCGTCTGGCGCCGCTGACGCCGATGGAGATCTGGACCAATCGGATCGACCTGATGGCGGCGATCGACGATTTTTCCGACCGGAAGGCGCGGCGGCGGATGCGCGCGATGCTGGAGGCGCGGCTGGAGAGCGCCAAGCTTCATTTCGGGCTGGTGGCCGACGACCGGGGGGCGCCTTCGCTGCGCGAGAAGCCGCCGCTGGTGATGCGCCTGCCGGAGAATGACGACGCGGTGCGGGGGGCCTTTGCCCGCTATGTCGCCACCCAGCCGCCCGAGCGCGGGATCCTGCTGTCGCGCTATCGGCTGCGGGATGTGATCTTCAAGGTCGTCGGGGTGGGCAGCGTGGGGACGTTCTGCGCCATCGGCCTGTTCGCCACCGCGGACGGCGACACGCTGCTGCTGCAGATCAAGGAGGCGCAGGATTCGGTGCTGGCGCCGTTCGCCGGGGCGTCGAATTTCCGCAACCAGGGGCAGCGGGTGGTGACGGGCCAGCGCATCATGCAGGCGGCAGCCGATGCGTTCCTGGGCTGGACCCACAGTGCCGAGCAGGACGAGGCGGAGGATATCGTCCGTTCGTCGGGCCATTCCTTGAGCCATTCATTATCGGGGGCGGGGCGGCAATTCTATGTCCGCCGGGTGAAGGATACGCGGCTGGCGGCAGTGGGCGCCGAGTTCGTCGCGGATTCGCTGCCGGATTACGCGCCGCTATGCGGCCGTACCCTGGCGCGGGCGCACGCGCGCACCGGCGATGTGGTGATGCTGTCGGCCTATCTGGGCCGGGGGCGGGCTTTCGCCGAGGCGATCGGCGCGTTCTCGGTGCTGTATGCCGAGCAGACGCGCCGGGACTGGAGCCTGTTCAAGGAGGCGATCGCGGCTGGCCGGCTGCCCGCCTGGTCCGGGGCCGCCTGACCGGCGGCCCGGGGACGATGGGGATGCTGGGGGCGCGATTGACGCGCCTGATGCGGGGCCTGGCGGCGCGGGGCTCCGGGGGGATGCGGGCCGCCTGGGCGAAGGATGCGCTGGCGGGGCTGACCCTGGCCTCGATGAACATTCCGCAGGTGCTGGGCTATACGCGCATCGCGGTCATGCCGGCCGTCACGGGCCTGTATACCGTTCTGCTGCCGCTGGTCGCGTTCGCCGTGCTGGGATCGTCGCGCCACCTGGTGGTGGCGGCGGATTCGGCGACGGCGGCGATCTTCTCGAGCGCGCTGGCGCCGATGGCCGCGCCGGGCAGTCCGCATTACGTGGCGCTGGTGGGGATGCTGACCCTGCTGTGTGCGGGGTTCCTGCTGGTGGCGCGGCTGTTTCGGCTGGGGTTCCTGGCGGATTTCTTCTCGCGCACCGTGCTGGTCGGGTTTCTGGCCGGGGTGGGGGTGCAGGTGGGCATCGCCATGAGCCGCGACATGCTGGGGGTGGCGGCGCCGGCCCATGACCCGTTGCTGCAACTGGTGCAGGTGGCGCGGGCGCTGCCGCGGGCGCAGGGGCTGACCGCCGCGATCTCGGCCCTGGTGGCGGCGATATTGCTGGCGGGCGACAGGCTGGCGCCGCGGGCGCCGCTGGCGATGGTGGCGGTGATCGGGGGAATCGCGGCCAGCCGGGCGTTCGGCCTGGCGGGGCGCGGGGTGGCGGTGATCGGGCCGATCGCGGGCGGGTTGCCGGCTTTCGGCGTGCCGGACGTGAGCTGGAACGAGGCGATCGGGCTGCTGCCGGCGGCGATGTCCTGCGTCTTCGTCGTCATCGCGCAGAGCGCGGCCACCGCGCGGGCCTTCGCCCTGCGTTTCCATGACGCGCTGGACGAGAATGCCGACATACTGGGCCTGAGCGCCGCCAACGCGGCGGCGGCGTTGAGCGGGGCCTTCGTCGTCAACGGCAGCCCGACCCAGACGGCGATGGCGGTGCGGGCGGGCGCGCGCAGCCAGCGGGCGCAGATCGTCTTCGCGCTGGCGACGCTGCTGGTGCTGCTGATGCTGACGGGGCCGTTGCGCGACCTGCCGCGCTGCGTGCTGGCCGCGATCGTCTTCACGGTGGCGATCGGCATGATCGACTGGCGGGCGATGTGGGCGATCCGGCGCGAAAGTCCGGGGGAGTTCCGCCTGGCCATGATGACCGCCGCCGCGGTGGTCGGGATCGGGGTGGAGCAGGGGATCTTCCTGGCGATCGCGCTGTCGCTGTTTCGCCATGTGCGCCATTCCTATCGCCCGCATACGATGGTGCTGCGCCAGGACCCGGAGACGGGGCAACTGGAGCCGGCGCCGGTGACGGCGGACGGGCAGATCGCGCCCGGCCTGGTGGCCTATCGCTTCGGCGCCGACCTGTTCTATGCCAATTGCGCGCGCTTCACCGACGATGTGCATCTGCTGGTCGACCACGCACCCGTGCCGGTGCGCTGCCTGGTGGTGGATGCCAGCGCGATCACCGACATCGATTTTTCGGCGGCCGGGGCGCTGCGCGACCTGCTGGCCGAATTGCGCGGGCGGGGCGTGTCGGTGCTGTTCGGGCGGGTCAGCCCCTATCTGCGCGCCGACATGGAGCGGCATCGGATCATCGCGGCCGAGGACCCGCATGCCAATTTCGCGTCGCTGCATCCGGCGCTGGCGGCGGCACGGGAGATCGTCCGGGCCGGCGCCGAGGGCGGCGCGCCGGCGCGGACGTGATCCCGCGCGCGGGGGCGGGGCCGTCGGGGGCTGGGGTCATCGGGGGCCGGGGCCATCACATTTGCACGACCTGGCGCGGCGCGGCGTATCGCCCCGGAGCGGCGGGCTTGCGGGGCGGTGCGGGGGTGAACATCTGCCCCGGCATCATTGTCTGGAGGGGAGCCGTGTCATGCTTGCCAGGGACATCATGACGTCTTCGGTCATCGGAATCGCGCCGACCGATACGATCGACAAGGCGATGTCGGTGATGTTGTCGCGCGGGGTCAGCGGCCTGCCGGTGATCGCCGAGGACGGCGCGCTGCTGGGCATGCTGACCGAGGGCGACCTGTTGCGGCGCAGCGAGCTGGAGACCGAGCCCAGCCATTCCTGGCTGGGCGAATTGCTGCGCTCGCCCGGGCGAGCGGCGGCGGAATACGTGCATACCCACAGCCGTCACGTGGCCGACGTGATGACGGACGAGCCGGTGACGATCGCCCCGGACGCCAGCCTGCGCGAGGCGGTGGACGTGATGAGCAGCCGCCGGGTGAAGCGCCTGCCGGTGGTGGAGGATGGCCGGGTGGTGGGAATCCTGTCCCGGGCGGATGTGCTGCGCGCCCTGCTGCGGACGGTGCCGCGGGAGCCGGGTGCTGCGACGGATGCCGAGATCGAGCAGGAGATCGTCGCGGAATTTCAGCGCCAGGCCAAATGGGCGGGCGAGGATTTCGTGCATGTCAGCGTGCAGAACGGCGTGGTCGAACTGACCGGCACCATCATGGACGAGCGGCTGCGCACGGCCGCCCGCGTGGCGGCGGAAAATACCCGCGGCGTGGTGGCGGTCGAGGATCATCTGGTCGCGGTGCAGCCGATGACGGATGCGGCCATGCCGATGTCCATCTGAGCGGCGCGGCGCCTGGCGGTGCCGGGTCAGGAACCGACGGCGAGGGCGCTGACGGTGGGGGCGCTGGAGGTGCTGGAGAGGGCGGTGAACCCCAGGCGGCCCAGATAGGCGAGGCGGGTGGCGGGCACGATGTCGCCGATATGCCCTTCCAGGATGCGGGCATAGCCGGTGATGGCGGTTTCGATCAGCGCGGAGCCGGCGGCGATGCCGGTGAACAGGGTCCCGACCTCGTCGCGCAGATGCCATATGTCGCCGCGCAGGCAGGCATGTTCGGCATGGCGGAAGCCGGGGACGATGTCCTTCAGCACCGGGGTGAGGAGTTCGGTGGCGTCGATTGCATGGCGGACGAAGGCGTTGCATTGCTCGTCGGGCACGAAATAGCCGGCGGCGTCGCCCTGCAGCATCATCAGGCCGGGGCGTGGCTTCCTGTCCTGCAGCAGGCGGGTGCGCACCACGATCCGCTGGGTGTCCGATCCGGTTTCCGAGGTGACCAGGAGCGTGCCGACCGGCGTGGCCAGAAGGTCGGGCGTGACACGCATGCGCGACAGGGGAATGGTCGCCAGAATGATCATGTGCGCCTTCTTTTTGGTCTCGGCCGTGTCGGGGCATAACCACCGGCGCGCATGGCGGTTGCATGGCGGCCGGAGGAGGCGTCGGGCGGTCAGCGCCCGGGACGATCCAGCATCAGGCAGGGCACGTCGCGATAGGTCGTCCGGCCGAAGATCCGGTAGCCGAGATGCTGGGCCAGGCGCAGGGATGGGGCGTTGTCGGGCTGGATGAGGCAGACCGTGCGTGCCGGCGCGTGGGTGCGCGCCAGCCAGTCGTGGGCGGCGCGGACGGCTTCCTGCGCCAGGCCGCGCCCGTGGGTGGCGCGGGTCATGATCCATGCGGCCTCGGGCACGCCGTCGAAGTCCGGCCCCAGGCCGCGATGGAAATCGGCCAGTCCGACCTCGCCCAGGAAGCGGCCGTCGGCGCGGTCGGTGACCGCGAACAGGCCGTAGCCCAGCAACGCCCAATGGCCGGCATAGCGCAGCAGGCGATTCCATGCGTCCTCACGCGTGGGGGCCGGGGCGGAGATGAAGCGGAACAGGTCGCGGTCGCGGAACATCGCGTACCAGTCTTCGAAATCCGCGATGCGGTGCGGGCGCAGGATCAGCCGGGATGTTTCGATCATGGCGTGATGCCATCAGTCGCCGTGGCCAGTGTCAAGCGCGGCGTGAACGACGTTGCGATTCCATTCGGGTTTTTCGAAATTCCGGCGGGTGTCTTGTCTCTTTCGCGTGATGCCGGGGGGCGGATCTTTAACGGCGCGGGGTGTGGATTACATCTCGGTCGTATTTCGGGCTGGGGAGGCTGGCCGTGTTGCAACTTATGGAGCCGCATCGCGCGTTCAAATGGGAACGGCGGGCGGTGCCGTCCATGCTCGATCAGGTCGGCATGGCGTTGTTGATCCTGTTTACCATCGGCTGCGTGATCCTGTTGCTGATCCTGGGCTAGCGGGCGCGCCGGTGGCTTGAGGGTGGTGGTTCGGGCATCGGGAATGCCCGTTTTTTGGAAAGCATGATGAAGAAGCGGTCCTTGCGCGCGGCGCTGTGCCTCGCGCTGATGGCCGGCCTGGCCGCCTGTGCGGAGAATGGGCCGGAGACGGTCTGGTACAATTATGATGCAGCGACCTATGAGGGGGTGCCGGGATATTGGTCGTACGGGTACTGGCCGTACGGGTTCTATTCTTACGGGTACTGGCCTTATGGTTCCGGGCCGTTCGTGATCATCGCGCCGCGCGAGCATGAGCGGTTCGAACGGTTCGAACATCGTGGCATGGTGGGACGTCCCTTCATGCACGGTGGCATGACCCATGGTGATATGGTCCATGGCGATATGGTCCATGGAGGGGCGGCCCATGCTGGGATGGCCCATGGGGGCGGCGGCCATCCGGTGCATTTCGTCCAGCCGGAACGGTAAATGACCGGCGAGCGGGAGCCGGCGGATGGAGTGCATGTCCGCCGGACGGGGCGTCAATATTCCGGCTTCTCGCCCTTTGCCGGGATCGAGGTCGGGGTGCCGGGGGTGCCGGAATACGTGATGAGCAGCACCGTGCGTGTGTCGCCGGACGCGCCGCGATGGACGTCGTTCACGGATTCGGCAAAGGATTCCCCAGTATGGAATATCCGGGATTTTCCGGTTTCGCGGTCGGTGATGGTCAGTTGGCCTTCGAGCACGTAGCCGGCATTGGGAACCGGATGTTCGTGCCAGGGCAGGGCGGTGTGCGGCGGGATGATCAGGCGGATCATCGTCAGTTGCGGCCGTGTCGTCGGGTAATGGGTGTAGGCGGTGCCGTTCCAGGAATGATCGGCCTGCAGCAGGATGTCGCGATGGCCGGTGGCCACCGTCTGGGCGTGGGCCGGGGCGGCCAGGGATGTCATGGCGAATGGTAGGGCGAATGGCAGGGCGCGCATGGCCATGCGGGTGCGTGCTGTCATGTGGGACCTCCTGGACGCGATGGTGCCCACGATGGTGCCTGAGCGGGGAGGGGCCGCAGGTTAAAAAATCCTCCATTCCGTTCACGGGTTTGCGTGAGGATCTGCTCTAGCTCAGCGTCATGAGCGAGGCGTTGCCGCCGGCGGCGGCGGTGTTGATGCTGAGCAGCCGTTCTTCCAGCAGCCATTCGGGCAGGGGGCCGTCTGGCGTCAGGGTATGGATGGTGACGATCGGGCCGCTGTCGCCGCCGAGGCGGTTCAGGGTTGCCAGGGCGTCCGCAAGGGTGGGGCTGCCGGGTTCGGCCAGGATGAGGGCGGGGAGGGTGGCGCCCGGTGTGCCGAGCAGCGTGGCCAGGGCGTCGGGATCCGGCACGGCGCGCACGCGGGCTTGCAGGCTGGGCGGGAGATCGCGGGGCCAGGCGGCGGCGGGTGCCAGCAGGAGCACGGTGTTGCCCGCGGCCAGCGCCAGGCTGGTAGCGCGGTGGGCAGCGGCCAGCGTATCCGCCACGCACAGCACCGTGCCGCGCGGATGGAGCGACCAGAGATTGGTCTCGCCCACCGGGCCGGGCATGGCGATTTGCAGCCCGTACAGGGTCGAGTCGGGGAGGATGTCGGGGCGGGCGTCGGCCGGGGTGGCTTCGGGGGGCGTGGGCGGGATGAAAGGGGGGCAGGCGGCGAGCAGGCGGCGCAGGGTCAGCGGGCCGCCGGCCTTGGGGCCCGTGCCGGACAGGCCGCGCCCGCCGAAGGGCTGCACGCCGACCACCGCGCCGATCGTGTTGCGGTTGACATAGAGATTGCCCGCCGCGATCCGTCCGGTAACATGGTCGATCGTCTCGGCGATGCGGGTGTGCAGGCCGAAGGTCAGGCCGTAGCCGGTGGCGTTGATCGCGTCGATCAGCCGGTCGAGATCCTGGCGGCGCCAGCGCAGCACGTGCAGGACGGGCCCGAAGATCTCGCGCCCGATTTCGGCGATATCGTCGATTTCGATCAGGGTGGGGGGCAGGAAGTGGCCGCCCGGGACCGCGTCGGGGATGGCGGGTGCGAAGATGCGCGCCCCGTTTTCGCGCATGCGCGCGATGTGCGCCGCGATGCCGGCGCGGGCCTGTTCGGTGATGACGGGGCCGATATCGGTGTGCAGCTTCGCCGGATTGCCGACATGCAGCTCCTGCATCGCGCCGCGCAGCATGGCGAGCACGCGATCGGCGCAGTCGTCCTGCAGGCAGAGGACGCGCAGCGCCGAGCAGCGCTGGCCGGCGCTGTCGAAGGCCGAGGCGATGACGTCGGTGACCACCTGTTCGGCCAGAGCCGAGGAATCGACGATCATCGCGTTCTGGCCGCCGGTTTCGGCGACCAGCGGCACGGGTTGCCCGTTGGCGCCGGTGCGGCCGGCCAGTTGGGCGGCGATCAGGCGCGCGACCTCGGTCGAGCCGGTGAACATCACCGCGCCGATGCGGCGGTCGGCGACCAGGGCCGCGCCGATTTCGCCCGTGCCGGGCAGGAATTGCAGCGCGCCGGCCGGGATGCCGGCCTGATGCAGGATCTGCACCGCGCAGGCGGCGATCAGCGGCGTTTCCTCGGCCGGCTTGGCCAGCACCACGTTGCCGGCGGCCAGCGCCGCCGATACCTGGCCCATGAAGATGGCGAGCGGGAAGTTCCAGGGGCTGATGCATACCGCCACGCCCAGCGGCCGGTGGGTCGCATTGTCGAAATCGCGGATTCCGGCCGCGTAATAGCGCAGGAAATCCACGGCCTCGCGCAGTTCGGCCACGGCGTTGGGATAGGATTTTCCGGCCTCGCGCACCGTCAGGCCGATCAGTTCGGCCTGAGGGGATTCCAGCAGGGCGGCGGCGCGTTCGAGGCAGGCGGCGCGCGACGAGGGGGGGCGGGCGGACCAGTCCGGCAGGGCGGCCAGCGCGCAATCGACCGCGTGGGGCACCAGGCCGGGCGTCGCGGCGCGGACCGTGCCGGGATTGTCGTCGGGACAGGCGGGGTTGGGGACGGGTTCGGGGGGCGCGGCCGGCGTCGCGCCGCCGTCGGCGAGGACAGGGGCGGCGAGGATCGGGGCGGCGTGCCAGCTTTGCGGGCCGTCCGCCATGCCCCGGGCCAGGGCGGCGAGAGTGGGTTCGTCGGCCAGGTCCACGCCTGCCGAATTGCGCCGCGCCGTGCCGAACAGGGCGGGCGGGCAGGCGATGCCGGGATGCGGCGCGCCGAGCGGCAGCCCGTCGGCGGCGGCCAGCGCGCGGGCGGTGGCGACCGGGTCGGCCACCAGCCGGTCCAGCGGGATGGCGGCGTCGCCGATCTGGTTGACGAAGGAGGAATTGGCGCCGTTTTCCAGCAGGCGGCGCACCAGATAGGCCAGCAGGGTCTCGTGCGAGCCGACCGGCGCGTAGATGCGGCAGGGGCGATCGAGGTTCGCGGTGCCCACGACGTGGTCGTAGAGGGATTCGCCCATGCCGTGCAGGCATTGGAATTCGTAGTCGCCGTGCCGGAAGCCGTCGCCGGCCATGGCATGGATGCTGGCGACGGTGCGGGCATTATGGGTGGCGAATTGCGGGAACAGCGCGTCGCCCGCCGCCAGCATTTTCCGCGCGCAGGCGAGGTAGCTGATGTCGGTGTGGCACTTGCGGGTATAGACGGGGAAGTCCGCCAGGCCGTCGACCTGGGCTTTCTTGATTTCGCTGTCCCAATAGGCGCCCTTGACCAGCCGGACCATGATGCGGCGGCCGGTGCGTCGGGCGAGGGCGATGATCCAGTCCAGCACCGCGGGCGCGCGCTTGCCGTAGGCCTGGACCACGAAGCCGATGCCGTTCCAGCCCGCGAGGCCGGGATCGGCGCAGAGGGCGTCGAGCAGGTCGAGCGACAGGTCCAGCCTTTCGCTTTCCTCGGCGTCGATGTTCAGGCCGATATCGTAGCGGCGGGCCAGGCGGGCCAGGTGCAGCAGCCGGGGCAGCAGTTCGGCCATCACCCGGTCGCGCTGGGCGCGCGCGTAGCGGGGATGGAGGGCCGAGAGCTTGATGGACAGGCCGTCGCGGTCAAGGATATCGCGTGCGGTCGCGTTTTGCGCCGATCGGCCGATGGCGTGCAGGGCGGTTTCGTAGTCGCGGAAATAGCGGCCGGCGTCGGCTTCGGTCAGCGCGGCCTCGCCCAGCATGTCGAAGGAATAGCGGAAGCCGCGGTCATGGCGCGCGCGGCTGGCGCGCAGGGCGGCGTCGATCGTCTCGCCGCAGACGAATTGTTCGCCCATCATGCGTATGGCGACGTCGACGGCGCGGCGGATCAGCGGTTCGCCGCCGCGCGCGAGCAGGCGGCGGAGCGCGCCGGCCAGCCCGTGCCAGCGTTCCGGCCCGACCAGCCGGCCGGTGATCACCAGCCCCCAGGCCGCCGCGTTGACGAAGAGCGGACGGCCGCGCCCGACATGGGCCAGCCAGTCGCCGCCGCCGATCCGGTCGCGGATCAGCGCGTCGCGGGTGGCGTCGTCTGGGATGCGCAGCAAAGCCTCGGCCAGGCACATCAGCGCCACGCCTTCCTGCGAGGAGAGGGAGAATTCCTGGACCAGGGCCTCGACCCCGCCGGGGCGGCGGCCGGTGCGCAGGGCCTGGGCCAGGGTTCGGGCGTCGGCGTCGGCCCGGGCCGCCTGTTCCGGAGACAGGGTGGCGTCGTCGATCAGGGCCGCGACGCAGTCCGGCTCGGCCTGGCGGATGGCGGCGGCGATGCGCGCGCGCAGGGGATCGCGTGCCGGCAGGGCGGCGGCCAGCGCCGCGGTCGGGGGCGGGAAGGAGGACGGGTCCGGGACGGGCTGGGTCATGGCGGGGCGCGGCTTGGCTGCTGAAGGGGGGAGGTGAAGGGATCGTTCCCGCTGCTTAACAGATCATATATGATTCGCAAGTGCGTATATGATTTTGTGCGTGATTATGATGGGTGCGTGACAGGGTGATCTTGCATCGGGCCGGGCGGAGGGCGAGTTTGGGGGGCGATCAGAGCGGGAGGGAGAAGATCATGTTGCCGGAGAGCCTGTTCATCCGTGCCACGGAGGAGCCGCGGGGGCTGGCTTCGGAATGGGTGGGCAATGCGCTGCGCCAGGCGATCCTGGACGGGCACCTGGCCGACGGGCAGTCCCTGCGGCAGTCGGAGCTGGCCGGCGCGTTCGGGGTGAGCACCATTCCGGTGCGCGAGGCGCTGAAGCAACTGGAAGTCGAGGGGCTGGTGGCGTTCCAGCAGAATCGCGGCGCCACGGTGATCGGCCTGTCGGAAGAGGACATCATCGATTTTTCCGAGATCCGTGCCTCGCTGGAGGAGATGGCGGCGACGCAGTCGGTGCGGCGGATGACGCGGGTCGACCTGGCGCGGGTCGAGGACGCGTATGAGGCGTTCGTCGCCGGAACCAGCGACGCCCCGGATGGCATGGCGCGGTCGGGTCCGCTGAACTGGGCGTTCCATGGCGCGATCTATGCGGCCTGCGGCCGGCCGCGCCTGCTGGAGATGATCGAGGGCGTGCATCGGCGGGTCGATCGTTATATCCGCGCGCATCTGGAGATCGCCGGGCGGAAGGCCGAGACCGATGCCGAGCATCTGGCGCTGCTGGCGGCCTGTCGCAGCCGGGACGCGGAGGGGATCGGGGCGCTGACGCGGCGGCATATCCTGGATGCGGCGCGGATTTCGGTCGACGTGCTGCGCCGGCGGCGCGGATAGCCGGCGCGGATAGCCGGTGCGGATTGGGCACCGGTGCCCGAAAGGCACCGGAAAACGCGCTGCCCCACATCGAACCGGCAACGAAACATTGAACGATCGGAGGGGAGCGGATATCCTTTTGACGACCATGAACCGGACGAGAGTCAATAATGCGGTGTCGTCATAACGTATTTTTATGTACTCTCATGGCTGCAACCTCGTTCGGACCGGTGCCCGGCGCCGCGCTGGCGGACAGCGCGACAGGCACGGCGCATCGTCACCATGCGCCCGCCGGAAAGAAGCATGCCGCGTCCGGCGCCGCGGAGCAGGCCCCGGGCCAGACCCAGACCCCGGCTCCGGTCAGGACGCAGGGACGTGCGCGGCGGCGGGGCGGCGCGGGGAGCATGCGGGCCCGGTCGGATGAAAATGTCGCGGTGACCGGCCATCGTTTCGTCTCGCACAATGCGGACACGGTCGTGGCGCGGGCCTTCATGGAGCAGCAGGTGCCCGGCACCAATATCCTGCGCTCGCTGCAGATGGTGCCGGGGGTCAATTACAGTTCGACCGACGCGCTGGGCATCGATACCTGGGGGGCGAATCTCTATGTCCGCGGGTTCTTCATGGACCAGTTGGGCGTGACCCTGGACGGGATTCCGCTGAACGACCAGTCTTATTCCAACCTGAACGGCGTCAATGTCGCCGATGCGGCGATTCCCGACGACATCGCGCGGGAATCGGTGTCGCAGGGCGCGGGCGCGGTGCAATTGCCGTCCAACACCAATCTGGGCGGGACCCTGCAGTTCTGGACCCGCGACCCGACGGACAAGATGGGTGGGAAGATCACCCAGGGGTTCGGAAGCTATAAGATGGAGCACAGCTATTTCCGGTTCGACAGCGGGATCCTGAACCCGTCCGGCACCAAGTTCTTCGTGGCCTATGACCGCAATTACGAAGAGAAATACAGCTCGCCCAGCCCGGATTTCCAGCAGGGGGTGGATGCCAAGCTGATCCAGCCGCTGGGCCAGCGCGGCACGATGACCGCGTTCTTCAACTGGAGCAACGCGCAGGCCTGGAACTATCCGGACCTGTCGCTGGATATCCTGCAGAATGTCGGCTGGCGCACGCGGGCGTTCTATCCGAATTATGCCGGGGCCTATGCCGCCGCGCAATGGAACTGGATCTGCGACACCGGGTCGAGCCCGGCGGCGAGCTGCACGGGCGGGGCGGGGACGATCAACCCCACGACCGGCCAGCCCTTTGCCCTGCGCGGACCGAACCAGGTGCCGAACGGATGGCAGAATACCGCCGAGGGGGCGGGCGTGGCCTATTATGACGGCGGGCAGCAATCGATCGATTATGTCGGCGGGCTGAATTTCGACATCACGCTGAACGAGCGGCTGCGCTGGCTGTCGACGCTCTATGGCCATAGCGATACCCAGTACACGACCTATGGCGATCCGTTCATGGGATCGACGACCGGGGCGCCGCTGTCGGAGCAGGTGTGGCAGCCGCGGCAGGAACGCTATGGCTTTACCACCGCGCTCGATTACACGCTGGCGCGGCACCATATCAATGCCGGGTTCTGGTACGAGAACAACAACCAGGCCGAGGCGCAGTACTGGTATAACGAGCCGGTTCTGGGCCAGGGGCTGCCGCTGGAGACGATCGGGCCCTATGATACCTATGGTCCGGCCTTCGCCCAGGCTTATGGATTCCAGTGGAGCACCAATACGTTCCAGGCGCATGTGATGGATACCTGGCGCCTGATGCCGACCCTGACGCTGGAATACGGGTTCAAGTCCCTGCTGCAGACGACGTCGGGCGGTGCCTATTACGGCAATGCGGATGTCTATGGCACAGCGGACCTGCCGAACGGCAGCATGACCTCGGCCAACGGGTTCTTGCCGCATGTCAACCTGGACTGGCATCCGCGGCCGCAGCATGACCTGTATGTCGATATCGCCGAGAACATGCGCCCCTTCACGGTGGCGCCGACCGGCGGCGCGACCTCGCCATGGGCGGTGACGGGGCAGTCGATCTTCAAGGGATTGCAGCACAGCCTGTCGCCGGAGCGCGACTGGACGTTCCTGCTGGGCTATCGCTACACCTCGCCGTACCTTATCGTGGCGACGGACGGGTATTATACCTATATCTCGCACCGGTTGCTGTCGGCCTCGGTCGGGTCGCTGAACAATCCGCTGACCTCGGTCGTCGATACGCGGGTGGCGACGATGTACGGGGCCGACATCTCGGCCACGCTGACGCCGGTTCGGGGGCTGACGATCTATAATTCGTTCAGTTATAACCATTTCACCTGGGGCGCGCATACCGAGATCCAGGATGGAAACGGGAATTACGACGACATTTATGGCAATGTCATGGATGGTTATCCGAAATTCATGTACAAGGCGATGGCGTCCTATACGTTCCATGGGTTTACCGCGCATATCGATGCCAATTACCTGTCCAAGCGTTATTTCTCGATCCTGAACGATACGTGGATTCCCAGCTATTGGCTGGTGAATGGCGGGGTGCGGTACCAGTTCGGGAATTTCCGGTTCTTCAAGAACGTGACCGCCGATTTCAATATCTACAACCTGAACAACACCAAATATATCGCGATGATGGGTGAGAACGGCTTCCCGGTGACGGGGGATTACCAATCGTTCGAGCGCGGGTCGGTGCGCGAATTGTTCGGGACGATCAGCACGGAGTTCTGAACGTTCCTGCATCATCCGATCGGGTGGAATCATCTGATCGGATATGGCGCTCGTGCAGGGCCGGTCCGGTATGGATCGGCCCTTTTTGGTATTCGTCGACGTTGGAGTCCGGGGAGATCCGGGCGGGCGCGGGGGACGTGACGATGCTGATTCATCTGAATGGCTGGCCCGGATCGGGCAAGTTGACCGTGGGGCGGTGTTTGGCCGGGCTGTTGGGGGCGCGGCTTCTCGATAATCATACGATCCTGAACGTGGGCTATGCGGTGACCGAGCGCGGCAGCGCGGCCTTTTACGAGACCGTGCGCGCGGTCCGGGCCGTTGCCTTTGCGCGGATCCTGGAACTGCCGCCCGAGGTTCCGGTGGTGTTGACGAATGTCGTGACGCGCGGTGGCGGCAGTTCGTTTCCGGAAGAGACCTGGCGGGCGGTCATCGATCTTGCCGCGCTACGAGGGTGTACGTTGTTTTCGGCGACCCTGACCTGTTCGCCGGAGGCGCGGGCGCGGCGGTTGGGAACGGCGGAGCGCGTGGCGGCGGGCAAGATGCATGACCCGGCCGCGCTCGCCGCCGCGATGGCCACGCGCGTGCTGTTCGATGACGGCGCGATCGATCGGCGATGGTTCGACAATACGGACCTGGCGCCGGAGCGGTGCGCCGCCGTGATCGCGGCGTGGGTCGGACATCATGCGTGAGACATCGTAATCCAGGGTTGCTGGTGAGATTCTCAATATTCGGAGCAAATATACTCCTTTTTGATGAGCCGGCTACGTCTTTGAATGGAGGATGTCCGAGATTGTTTTATAAATACCTTTTTAATCAAAGAATAAATATCAAACGATAGTGATCGTCACATATGAAACACCCGACGTCATCGGCTTCCTCGATCGCCATTTTCATGTATCATTGCGTACAGTACGAGAAATTTTCCGAACGGTGAATTCTAGCGCAGAAATTTGAGGAGCGGCGAGGAGCTATCCTATGTTAAAAACGATCTTCGGTGCTACTATTCGTCAAGCGCGTCAATATCCTCGGTATTTTTTCATAGATATTTTCGGAATGGCGGTCGGGTTATGCTTCTTTATGATTTCAGCGCAATATGTTTATTTCGAATACAGCTTCAATGATAACGTCCCCGATGCAAAAACAATCGCGCGAGTCGATATTACCTACAAGGTGCCGGGGCATGCGCCCGTCGAGAGCGGGAACCTCTCATTCGCCGCTCTGCCGTTCTTACGAGTGGATTTTCCTTTTCTCGCTGCATCGACACTGGATCGCCCCGTGTCGGTATTACTCGAAGCAGGAAATCGACGATTTTCGCGAACAATCGAGCAAACTGACAGCGAGTTTTTCAAAACGATTCCCCTGCCCCTTGAGCAAGGGGATCCTGCGCACGCGTTGGATCGGCCTGATGGTATCGTATTGTCAGACAGGTTGGCGAAGGCGATCTTCGGAAGGCGTGAGGTCCTGGGAAGATCGATTATAGTTATGGAAGAAGGCGTAAAGGTGGCCCTTACCGTCACTGGCGTTCTTTCGAAGCCAATGGTTGCGACAACGATTGATCCCGAGGCGGTGATGATCATCCCGCAGTGGGTTCGGGAAAAGAGCTATGCATTTACGCGCTGGCGTTCCTCAATAGGCAGTATCTACGTAAGATTTCGGGAGCCATCTGATATGGCCCTCGCTCAGAGTCAGACGAGTTCGTTTCTGAGCCGTCGAGCAAGTGGGCCGGATAGTGGTAACGATGATCGTAATCTTGGTTTACATCCAGAGAAGACAAGCCTGCTGACATTCGTACCACTCTCGGAAACCCATTTTCATGATATGGTCGTGGAAGATACTTCTGACGGTGCTGATCGTGGTGTCGTGGATAGCCTTGGGCTCACCGGCATTTTTGTGTTGATCCTGGCCATAGGAAACTCTGTCAATCTGTCTACCGCGCGGAGCGCGTTACGTGCCCGGGAAGTCGCGATACGCAAGACGTTGGGAGCGACCAGGTCCGCTTTATTCATACAGTTTATGGGAGAGTCCGTCCTACAAGCATTGCTCTCCGCTGTGTTGGCATTGAGCTTCTTCGATTTGGTGTCGCCGTTTGTTTCATCCATGGCGGGTGTTAAACTTAATGTTGATTATGAACATACAATATTAATTCTATTAATTTCCGCGGTCGCGACCGGAATTGCCGCCGGAGTGTATCCGGCATTGGTGCTTTCGGCCTATCGTCCGGCGATAATCTTCTCCTCCGCGGCCCTGCCGTCTGGGGGACGGCTTGAAGGCAAGGTGAGAAAAGTCTTGATTCTGGTCCAGTTTTCTATCGCCTCTGTAATTGCGATATGCACTTTAGTCGTTAATAAGCAGGCCAATTTTATCCGGACCTCCGATCAGGGTTATACGGCAAAGGGGCTGCTGGTCAGTCCTCAGATTCCAGCCAGCGATGCAAATGTGCAGTATCAGCTTCTCGATGCTGTGAGGGCAATCCCAGGCGTCACCGCTGCGACGCTGTCGGTCCTGGAACCAAATGTTTCCACCGTCAGCTATTTTGATGCCAAGACGGCACGTGGAGAAAATATCCATGTTCTCACGGATGTCATTTCGCGGGGCTATGACGTCGTCTATCTTCCTCACCTTCTTGCTGGACGCTGGTTCGACAATTTCCATGGGCAGGACAACAGCCAAGGTTGGGACGGACTTCTAGCCAGTCCTGGGCCTTATAATATCATTATCAATTCCCGCACCGTATCAGCGGCCGGATTTGCATCGCCTGCTGCAGCCATTGGACAATCTCTAACGATTGGATCCACTAGGCTTTACATTATAGGGGTCGAAGACGATGTGCGATTTGTCTCGCCCCATGAGAAGGTAAGGCCCCTGGTTGTACTTCAGTCCAGGCAGAATATTCCCGCTGCGGTTATTACGATACGTTTCGCTGGCGTCGCGTCGCGCGACATGCAGGAGCGCCTCAAAACTGTGTGGAATAGATTGATCCCCGACGCCGAGGGAAATTTCGAAACTGTGGCGGATCGGACGTCAGAATTTTATATGAATGGGCAACGCCAAGGAAAGTTGGCTATAGCTGGGTCAATAATGACCTTTGTGATCGCGGGCATAGGTCTCTATGGCTTGGCTTCACTTTCCAGCGTGCAACGTCGGCATGAAATAGGCATCCGCAAAGCTCTTGGTGCCCGAGTTGGCGATATCATTATTTTGATGCTGCGTGGTTTTCTTTTTCCGGTATCGCTTGCTTGCATGATTGCATGCCCGTTCGCGTGGAGTCTGATGCGCGCATGGCTCTCGACTTTTTCTCAGCGAATCGCGCTTTCGCCGGCGTATTTTCTCGTCGTAATCGGCTTAACACTCGGATTTGCTGCGCTTATTGTTATTGGGCAGACGCTTCGCCTTGCCCGTATGGAACCGGCTCGCGCGCTGCGAAGGCCCTGAGAGTCCATCCGAGGCCATTATCTGCGATTGCAGAGTTTGCAGCACGAAGAGGTGGATCGTCTTGGCGTCAAATAGAGAAAAGACATGCGAATTCAAGACGAGAAATTGGCGAGGTGGTCGGGCCGAATCCTGATGTTGGGGTCGGCGGTTTCCTTTAGTACAATCGGTATTTTCACCGAGATAGTGAAGCTTCCTCTATCGGACATTTTGTTTGTTCGCGGTATTTTCGGCGCGGCCGCGATATGGGTTATTGCTCGCCTTTTAACTAAAGAGCGAATCACCGACAGGAAAAGTTATACCTGGCCGTCGCTTTTGGTCGCTACTTTATTCACTGTCGGAATGGTCAGTCTTGTAGCTGGCTACAGAATTGGGGCCGTAGCCAACGTTGCGGTGGTTTATGCCACGACTCCAATCATTGTTGCCATATTCGTAAAGGTATTTTTGCGTGAAGAACAGCCGACATCGCTATGGTACTCCGGTATAGGCGTGGCAATCGGTGTAGCCATCATGATGTGGCGGGATAAAAATTCGTCCAATTATATTGCTATGCTTCTCGCATTTTTGATGTCTATTTGTGTTGCGGGAGTAATTGTGGTAGCCAGAAATTACAAGGCAACACCGATGTTGGTCGCCTCTATGATTGCGTGCGTGCTAAGTAGCGTTATTGCATTTCCATTTATGGCTTCAATTCCGAATGATCTCTCATCAATTGCTACATGTGCGCTATTCGGCACAGTGACACTTGGATTGGGACGCGTCTTTCTTATTATCGGAGCCCGCCGAATTCCACCGGGGGAGGCGGCATTAATAGATGTCTTGGATGCACCGATGACACCTGTTTGGTCGTGGTTAATACTGGGGATGCGGCCGACCGATCAAGCGATTGTCGGTGGTAGTATTGTCGTAATTTGCGTCATGCTGGGAGTTGCATTTGCACAGGGCGCACGAGCTTTGAGTGATGGGGATTTGGCTAATGGCGATTAGGTGTCAGTTGTTGAGAGGTAGCCCCATTCATTCGGACGGATCTGCGGGTTGAAGACGCTATCGCCCGGTGTTGCTGTGCCGCCGATTTCTCGCTGTTGCTGACCGACACCGTTGCCGGGATTGGCCCCGGCAATGGTGTCGGAATTGCTTGCTGGGTTGGTAGAAGGGCTTGCGGCGCGTGCGGGAATTTGATTCATCCTACGCATGGCGCCGTCCCTCCTTCATGATCTGACCGATGCCGAGACGAACGATCTCCTGCTTGCACAGCGTGAGAGTATCGGTAACCTGCAGCTTGTGTTCATCGGACCAGCGCCGCCTACGCCTCACGCCAATCAGGATCTCCTGCCGCATCCTCGCCTCCTGACGTCGTCAATAACGACGTCATTGACGTCGTGAAGTTACCAACCACTCAATCCCATCGTAAGGCAGCCATGGGCGGCGGGTTACGATGTCGTGGCGGCGCGGACCATCCGTGAGGCATTGTGATGCGTGAGGCGTCGTGCGTGCCGGCGTCGCGTGTGCTGATCGGGGCACGCTGGCGGGGTTTGTGTCGGGGCGTGGCGTGGCGGCTGCTGCGGCGGCGGTCGGATGCCGTGTTGTTTCCGGTGGGCATAATGGTCCTGCTGGGATTGCTGGCCGGCGGGGCGTGGGATGGCGGCGTGGCGTTGCGCAAATGGGCGGCGGCGCATGGTGCGGCGGCGCTGCTGCTGTCGGTGCTGGTGAACGGGGCGGTCGGTTTGGGGCTTGGCCGGATGGCGGGGAATGCGGCCCGGCGGGACGCCGCCATGGACTGGCTGCGCGTGCTGCCGCTGTCGCCCCGGGATTGGCGGCGGGCGTTGTGGATGGATGCGATGGGTATGGCAGTGCTGACGGGCGCCATGGCATCCGGCTTTCTCGCGATCTTCTTTGCGGGTTTTTTGACGGGAGTGGCCGGGTGGGGAGCGGGGTTGTCAGTGATGCCAGTCCTGTTCGCCTGTCTGCCCGTGGGAGTGGCGCGTGGGTTGGCGGGCGGGGCGCGCAGGGAAGAGGGGCCCAGGGAAGAGGGGCCCAGGGAAGAGGGGCCCAGGGAAGAGGTGCCCGGCGAAGGGGCGCGCAGGGAATCGGGCGACGCGCCCCGGCGATCTGCCGTGATCGGACCGGCCTGGGGGGGTGGTCGCCGGTGCGTTGGCTGGTGCTGGCGCGGCCGTTCGGGCTGGGCCTGTGGGGGATGCGGCTGCTGGCCCGGCGGTCCTGGCTGGGGACGAGGCTGGCCGGAGGGCCGGTGCTGGCGGCGGCGCTGGGAGCGGCGGCGGTGCGCCGGGATGCCGCCCTGGCCGTCATGAGCGGCGTGGCCGTGGGGCATGTCCTGTTCGTCGTCATGCTGCGCAGCGCGCCGTTGGGGGCGGTGGCGTTGCGGGTGCTGCCGGTGCGCTTCGGCCGGGCGGTGTGGGCGCTGGTGCGCGGGCCGGGGGTGCTGTCGCTGGGCTGCATGCTGGCGGCGGCGGCGGTCGGGCTGGCGTTCTGCCCGGGTGCCGGGCGGATGGCGCTGCCGGCGGTGCTGGCCCTGCTGGGGCTGGATGCGGTCTACCTGGCGATGGCCGTGAATTTTGTCGGGCGGCCGGGCCTGGCGGCTCTGGCCCATGGGGTCGGGTTGTATGCGGCGGCCGAGAGTTGGGCCCGGCTGGGAATGGCCGAGGCGGTGGCGGGCGCCCTGCTGCTGGCCTGGCTGTGGCATCGCGCGGCACGGATGTTCCATCATGGCGGGACGCCCGGGCGCCTTGGCCGGCCGGACGGGGAGGGGGTGCGATGAGCGGGGCGGCGGATGCTGCGCGCATGGATGCCGTGCTGGCGGTATCCGGCCTGACGGTGGGGTATGGCGGGCGGGTGGTGCTGCGCGGGATCGACCTGGTGCTGCCGCCGGGGCAGTGGCTGGGATTGCTGGGCGCGAATGGCGCGGGCAAATCCACCCTGTTGCGTGCCGTGTCCGGACTGGTGCCGCCGCTGGCCGGGCAGGTGGCGATCGATGGGGTGGATGTGCTGGCCGATCCGGTGCGGGCGCGGCGGGCATTGGGATATGCCGTCGATCCCGCGGTGCTGCCGATGGTGCTGAGCGGGCGGGATTATCTGCGGCTGGTGGCCTCGGCGAAGGGATTGGCGCGGCCGGACTGGGGGCGACCCGACAGGGGGCGATCGGATTGGGGCGCGGACGACCCGGTGGCGCTGCTGGGCCTGGCGCGCTGGATGGATGTGCCGCTGGAGACCTGTTCGCTGGGGACGCGGGCGAAATTCGCGATCCTGGCCGCGTTGCTGGGTAGTCCGCGCCTGCTGATCCTGGACGAGTCGCTGAACGGGCTGGACCCGCTGGCCGCCTGGCAGGTCCGGCGGATGATCGATGCGCGGGTGCGGGCGGGAACGTGCAGCGTGATTCTGGCGACGCATGCGCTGGAGAGCGTCGCGGCCCATTGTTCCGCCGCCATCATGCTGGAAGGCGGCGCGGTGGCCTGTCGCTGGGACGCGGCCGACCTGGCGGCGGCGCGGCGGGATCCGGTCGGGTTCGGCGATGCGGTGATGACGTTGTTGATGGCTCGGCGTTGATGGCCCGGTGCTGATGGCCCGGTGCTGATGGCCGGCGCGACGGAGTTGCGGGTTTGTACGGGGTGCCGGTGCGTGGCGCAGTGGAGGGAACAGCGGTGGAGGGAACATGAGCGGGTTCGAGGTGATCGACGCGGTGCGGGCGCCGGCGGCGCCGGTGCGCTATGGTGCGGAGACGCGCTGGCTGCATTGGAGTTGTGCCGTGCTGATCCTGGCGCAGTTCGTGCTGGGCGAATTGATGCACAGGGTGCCCCATGCCTGGCATGGGCCGATCGTATCGGTGCATCTGTCGCTGGGGGTGCTGCTGGCGGCGTTGTTCGTGGCGCGGGTGGCCTGGCGGCTGACGGGTGGGCGGGCGATCCGCTTCGCCGCCGGTTCGGCCCGGGGCGCGCGGCTGGCGCCCCTGGTCCATGGGGGGCTTTATGTCCTGCTGGGCGGCGTGATCGCCCTGGGATATCTGGCCTGCTGGTCGGCCGGGCGGCCGGTGGTGGCGTTCGGGGTGCCGATCGCGTCGCCCTTCGCACCCCCCTTCGCGCTGATGTCGCCAGTGGCGCATCAGCGCCTCGGCAGCCTGCATGGCTGGCTGGCCTGGGCGATCATCATCGCGGCACTGGGCCATGCGGCGGCGGCGCTGTATCACGCGCTGGTGCTGCGCGACGGTGTGTTGCGCCGGATGTGGAGATAGAGAACGATGCGGATGCTGAAATTCATGCCCCTGGCGGGGTTGCTGCTGCTGGCGGCCTGCGGGCCGGATTACGGCGACCGGGGCACGCGGCAGTACCGTGGCGATGGTTATGGGAATGTCGGCAATAATTCACGCGGCAGCTATGGTTATGAGGGGCATGGCTATTGAAATGAGGGGGTGCGGGGTGGTGAAAGGGTTATTCTTCTTTTTCTGAAGAAAAAGAAGCAAAAAGACTTTTATTCGTTAAGGGACTTTGTGTGTGCCCGGCACATCGTCTCCACACGTTTGAAAGTTTTTTGGTTCTTTTTTCAAAAAAGAACGGATACGCCGCCATCTTACCGGGACGATACGGCCCAGTCGACGAAGACGGCGCCGACCTGGCGCAGCACGACCTCGCGTTCGGCGGGGGGCACGGTCGGGGCGTGGTAATAGGCTGCGACCAGCAGCGGGGCGCGGCCGGGCGGCCGGACCAGGGCGATATCGTTGGTTTCCTCGGGGCCGTAGGTGCCGGGGCGGTCGCCGGCGATCCAATCCGGCGGGAGGGCGGCGCGCAGCCGGTTGCGGCCGGGGCGGGCGGCGACCATCCAGGATTCCAGCCGGGCGCGGGCGGGCGGGGGAAGCGCGTTGCCGAGCAGGATCGCGCGGGTGGTGGCGACGATCGCGCGTGGCGTGGTCGTGTCCAGCGCGCCCTGATAGGCATTGGCGTCCGGTTCGTAGCGGTCGATGCGCGTGGTCGCATCGCCCAGGGTACGGACGAAGCGGGTCAGGCCGGCGGGGCCGCCCGCGCGGCGCATCAGCAGGATGGCGGCGAGATTGTCGCTGGCCTCGACCGCCGCCTGGCAGAGTTCGCCCACCGTCATCGATTCCCGGGGCCTGCCACCGAGGCGGGCCGCCGTGACGGGGCAGGCGAAATCGGGATAGCCGGCGCGCGCCAGGTCCCGGGCCGTGTAGGGGATGGGCTGGGCGAGATCGTCCTGCCCGGCCGCGGCCCGCGCGAGGATGAGGGCGGCGAGCAGCCCCTTGAAGGTGCTGCACAGGGTGAAACGTTCGTCGGCGCGCCAGGCCAGGGTGCCTTCGCCCGCGGTGTCGCGGGCGAACACGCCCAGCCGGCCGCCATGCCGGCTTTCGATGGCGGCCAAGGCGGCAATATGCGAGGCGGCAATACCCGAAGCGGAAGCAGCCGGGGCGGAAGCAGCCGGGGCAGCGGCTGTCGTCGCCCGCGCCGGGCGGAGGAACGGGACAGTGAGAAGGGCGGACAGGCCGATGGCGGTCCGTCGCCGCGTGGCGGAGGGTGTGGTCGGCATGGCGGTGGGCGGGCTGGTCAGGTGGTGGCCGGGTTGCGGGCGGCCGGGCCGTGTTGCCGGTCGGTGCCGGGGAGGGGGGCCCATCCGGCCGGGGTGCGGGTGAAGAGTGGGATATGGCCCAGGGCGCGCACCTGGGCGGGCAGGGCGGGGTCGAGGGCGGCCAGCGTTGCATGCCAGTCCCAGCCTTCGGTCAGGATGGCGGCGACCGCGACGATCTCGGCGCCGGCCCGCGTGAGCAGGCGGATGGCGGCGGCGATCGTGTGGCCGGTATTGAGCACGTCGTCGACGAGGGCGACGCGCCGCCCCTGCACGCGCGAGACCAGGGCCGGGTCGAGATAGAGGCGCTTGGTCTGGTCGGGGCTGGTATAGGAACTGACGGGCTGGGACAGGGCGTCGTCGTACCAGAATTTCCGGGAATGGCCGAGCGCCACGTAATCGGGCAGGCCGAGCCCTTCGGCCACCGGCCGGGCATAGGCCAGGCCCATGGTGGGCACGCCGGCCACGGCCTGGACGGGCGCCTGGCGCGTCGCGTCGCCGACCAGGGCGGTCAGGCGGTCGGCCAGGGCGCGTTCGACCGCGAAGCCGGTCTGGTTCGCCATCAGCAGGGCCACCGCTTTCTCGCCGCCCGGCAGGGGCCGTAGGGGCAGGTCGAGGCAGGAGCCGTCGCGCAGCCGGACGGGATAGCGGGCCGGATAGGCCGCCGGGGCATCGCCGTGCGGACGGCCGCGATCGGGGACGGCGGGGGACCAGTGGGCGGTATAGGGAGGCGGGGTGGTCACGCGGGGCGGCTCTTGTCGGTGCGGGTGCGGCAGGGGAAACTGTTCCAGGAAACTATTCCAGGAAACTATTCCAGGAAACTATTCCGGGAAATTATCCCATCGCGTGCCGGCCGGGAACCCGGTGGCCGCGTGCCGCGCGCCGGCTAGGTCAGCCCCGGATGGCCTCGTCGGCGGGCTGCGCCCTGGCGGCGCGTTGCGTCACCCATCGCGCGGGCGCATCGAGGCGGGCGCGGAATGCGACGTCCAGCCTGTTCAGCGACCAGGCGAGCAGGACGAGTCCGGCAAGTATGGCAAGGCAGAGCCATGGGGATGCGGTGTTCGGGGGGATATGCAGCCCGCTGTTCAGAAAGGCGGCGACAAGGCCGAGTATCGGTGCGTGAACGGCATAGAGGGCATAGGACGCGCCCCCGAGGGCTTCGAACATCATCAGGCTGGCGCCCGTTGGTCTGGTCGATGCGCCGAGCCAGATGATCGCCGGCAGCAGGAAAAAGACCTCGGACAGGTCCAGCAGCGGGCGCGGGATGCGGTGCGTATCGACGGCCAGGGCGAGGGCGAGCAGCCCCATCGGCACCCATGCGCTGACGTTCGGGGGGACGCTGACGTTCAGGAGGCGGGGGCCGGCGCGCCACAGCAGGATGCCGAGAAAGAAGGAGAAACCGACGCGTGCGAGGGCGGCCGGCGCCCAGCTCCAGATCATTCCGGCGTTCAGCGAACCCAGGAGACGGGCCGACACCACGAGACCGAGCGCGGAGAGGCACACCAGTCCGATCAGCGTCCGGTTGTCGAGCCTGCGCCACGCCGCCGCCATGACGATATTGGCGATCAGTTCGTAGAAGAGCGACCAGGCCGGAAAATTGAGCGGGTAGAGCACGCCGTCCGATCCGAACCATGGGCAGTAGAAGAGCGCCGGGAGGAAAGGGGCCAGGGCGGAGGGCGGCGCGTGATGGGATGCGATCCGCAAGGCCGCGGCGGCCGCGCCGAGCCCGAGCCCGAGCGCGTAGAGCGGCCACAGGCGCACGATGCGTTTCTGCATGAAGGCCGCCAGGGACAGCCCCGCATCCAGCCTGGCGGCGTATGCCTCGGCCAGGACGAAGCCGCTGAGCCCGAAGAAGAGATCCACCGCGAGATAGCCCCCGGCAGGATACCAGATCGTCGGGAACGACACCTTACCCATATGGACCAGTACGACCGCCACGGCCGCCAGACCGCGCAGCCCGTCCAGCGTGTGAAAGAGACGCCTCGCCATGACGCCGGTTTCCTTCTCGAGCCGGTGGCCTTGAGCCGTTGGCAGGAACATCACGTCGCATAATCGCTTAGTCGTATAATCGCTTATCGGAAGAACAAAGTTTGTGCATCCGGAAATGAAACGGGTGACCATTCCGTGAACGGTCGCGCCGTGACGGAGTCTATAGCGCGCGGGATGCCTTCAGGTTCGTGCAGGTCGTGGATGATAGATGCAAGAACGCAGTCCTGTTTGGATTTTCATATGGTTTGACTTGAGAGATGCGCGCGGCAGGGCGGCGCAAATCCGGGGGCGGGGTCAGAAGCCCAGCAGCGCGTCGCCGCCGAAGGCGAACATGCCGGCGTTGCGCAGTCCGTTGAAGGGGGTGGTGCCGTTCAGGGAGCGGTCGAAGCGGATTTCCGGGCGGATCTCGAACAGCTTGAACGGGCGCCCCAGGGTGGGGTGCCAGGTGACGCCCAGGGTGAGCGCACCATAGGTGGTGGGCGGGGCGGTCCGGGTGGCGGCGGGCTCGCCGAGCAGGGCGCGCATATAGGCGGCGTCGCCGAGGAAGCTGGTGACGAATTGCCCGGTATTGTCGCGATAGATCTCGCCGCGATAATTGACGGTGAGCGTCGGCGTGAGCCGATAACCGAGGAAACCGACGAAACTGACCGTATCGGCGCGCAATCCTTCGTCATGCATCGCGTTGAATTCGCCGGTCAGGGACAGGCGGTCATCGACCTTGAAGGTCATGTCGAGATCGTTCCAGAAGCGCTGCGCGCCGTTGGCGCGCGGGCCCAGGGCGCGCACCGCGTCCTCGGGCCCGACGCGGGACAGATAGAGCAGGGATAGTCTGCCGCCGGCCAGGCCGTTGCCCGCCAGGCCGAAATAACCCGCGGCGGCATCGTTGTCGTCGCCGTGCCCGAACGAGACCTGGTTGCCGGTATCGACGCCGAACAGGATGTCCCATCGGTCGGTGGCATGAAATTGGACCATCGCGCCCACATGTTCGAACGGCGTGGAATATTCCGTCGTATAGGCCAGCGTGTAGAACGGCCGCATCGCCGGATCGAGCGTTTCCACCCCCATCGGCGCGGCGAGGATGCCGGCCTGCATGTCCAGTCCGTGACGGGTCAGCCAGGGGAGGTGCAGGTCGAGATGCGCCTGGGCCGGCATGACCTGGTTGCGTCCGATCAGCGCGCGGTCGGAAATGCCGGCGATGTTGTAATAGCGCGCATCGGCGCCGTACAGGCCCCGCAGCAGGAAGCCGGCCTGATAGGACGAGGATGTCTGGTCGACCGTCTTCGCGATCGTGATCGTGACCTGGTCGAGCAGGGCCTGGGTGGCGCGGTCGCCGATGAGCCGGCCGAAATTATTGCCGTCTGCGGGGCGCGCCGGGTTGGCGTCGATGCCGCCCTCGATCTGGCCGCTGACGGTGATGGCGTCGAACCAGTCCTTCGCCCCCTGCGCCCGCGCTTGTGAGGGCATGTGTGACCACGTGCCGAGCAGGGCGAGCAGGGCGCAGCCGGCCGGGCGCCAGAAAGAGAGATTTTCGATATTTTGTGTCATGGCAAAGAATTTTATTTTCTTTTCCGCAAGAGGGAGAAAGCGGGACAGGAGAAAACGTCTCCGCCGGGACCATGCCCGATGCGTTCGCGGAACGCCATGCCGCGCGGCGGCGGTGCATGCATTTGGGCGCGCATTCCTATGAGATTCCTATGCGGCGGGGCGGCGGTCCCTCTCTCATTCCTATGGCGGTCGTCGGATAATCGGTGTGGCGCGGCGTGGACCGCAGGATCATCCATCGCGGAGAAGAGGCGACATGCATGACGTTCTGTATCTGGGGCTCGGTTTGGCGGGATTTGCCGCCTGCGCCGGGTTCGTCTCGTTCTGCCGGCGGATCTGAGCCATGAGCCTGGATCTGATATTGGGCGCGGCGGTGACGGTCGGCCTGCTGGCCTATGTCACCCTGGTGCTGGTCCGTCCTGAAAGGTTCTGAATAATGACCGTGGCGGGCTGGGCGACGATTTTCGTCTTTTTCCTGGTGGTCGTGGCGATGACGCGGCCGATCGGGGGGTATCTGGCGCGGGTGACGGCGGGCGAGCTGATCGTGCCGGCGAAACTGGTGGGGGGCGTGGAGCGCGGCCTGTACCGGCTGGCGGGGATCGACCCGGCGGAGGAGCAGTCCTGGAGCGGCTATGCCATGGCCGTTCTGACATTCAAGCTGTTCTGCTTCCTGGCGGTCTACCTGATCCTGCGGCTGCAGGGCGTGCTGCCGCTCAATCCGCTGGGCCGTGGGGCGGTGGCGCCGGACCTGGCCTATGACACCGCGGTCAGTTTCCTGACCAACACCAACTGGCAGAGCTATGCCGGCGAGACGACGATGAGTCATCTGAGCCAGATGCTGGCGCTGACGGTGCAGAATTTCCTGTCGGCCGCCGCCGGGATCGCGGTGGCGGTGGCGGTGATCCGCGGCTTTGCCCGGCGGTCGGCCGCGACCATCGGCAATTTCTGGGTCGATCTGGTGCGCCTGACGCTGTACGTGCTGCTGCCGGCCTGCATCGTGCTGGCGCTGCTGTTCGTCTGGCAGGGCGTGCCGCAGACCCTGGCCGGCTCGGTGGACGTGACCACGCTGGAAGGCGCGCACCAGACGATCGCGGTCGGGCCGGTGGCCGGCCAGGAAGCGATCAAGATGCTGGGCACCAACGGCGGCGGGTTCTTCAACGCCAATTCGGCGCATCCGTTCGAGAATCCGACCGCGTTGAGCAATTTCCTGCAGATGCTGTGCATCTTCGCGCTGGGGGCGGGGCTGACGAACCTGTTCGGGCGCATGGTCGGCGACGAGGCGCAGGGCTGGGCGGTGTTTTCCGCGATGGCGGCGCTGTTCCTGATCGGGGTCGCGGCGCTGTACTGGTCCGAGGCGCATGCCAACCCGGCCTTCGCCGCGCTGGGGGTGAATCCGGGGCTGGGGAACATGGAAGGCAAGGAGGTGCGGTTCGGCGTCGCGGCGTCGTCGCTGTTCGCCACCGTCACCACCGATGCGTCATGCGGCGCGGTGAATGCGATGCATGAGAGCTTCCTGCCGCTGGGCGGCATGGTGCCGATGGTCAACATGATGCTGGGCGAAATCATCTTCGGCGGCGTGGGGTCGGGGCTGTACGGCTTCGTGCTGTTCGCCGTCATCGCCGTGTTCATGGCCGGGCTGATGGTCGGGCGGACGCCGGAATATCTGGGCAAGAAAATCGAGGCGCGCGAGATCAAGATGACGATGCTGGCGGTGCTGTGCCTGCCGCTGATGATGCTGGGCCTGACCGCGCTGGCGGTGGTGGTCGCGCCGGGGAAGGCCGCGCTGTCGACCGGCGGTCCGCATGGATTTTCCGAGGCGCTGTATGCCTATGTCTCGGCGGCGGCGAATAACGGCAGCGCGTTCGCGGGGCTGACGGCCAATCCGTTCTGGAACGTCACGCTGGGCATCGGGATGATGGTCGGGCGGTTCTTCGTGATCGTGCCGGCGCTGGCGATCGCGGGGGCGATGGCGGCCAAGCGCACGCTGGCGCCCTCGCCCGGCACGTTTCCCACCCAGGGGGCGCTGTTTATCGGGCTGGTCTGCGGCGTGATCCTGATCGTCGGGGGGCTGACCTTCCTGCCGGCGCTGGCGCTGGGGCCGATCGTCGAGCACCTGACGATGCTGCGCGGTGTACTCTCGTGATTTTCTTTCCCTGGATATCCTTCCCCCGAATTTCCCTCCCCGAATTTCCTTGCTGGCGGGCTGACAGGCGATGACCATTCATGTTCCCAAACCCAGGCTGGCGCCCGACATGCACGGGCGGCCGCATCGGCCGTCCGGCGGCCTGATGCGGCCCGAACTGATCGGGCCGGCCATCATCGACAGTTTCCGCAAGCTCGATCCGCGAATCCTGTGGCGTAATCCGGTGATGTTCGTGGTCGAGATCGTCACCGTGCTGACGACCGTCCTGCTGGCGCGCGACCTGGCACGGGGGGCGCCGCAGACCGGCTTTGCGGTACAGATCAATCTGTGGCTGTGGTTTACCCTGCTGTTCGCCAATTTCGCCGAGGCGCTGGCCGAGGGCAGGGGCAAGGCCCAGGCCGAGAGCCTGCGCCGCACGCGGACCGAGACCCTGGGGCGGCGCCTGACGCCCGAGCATGACGGCGGCTGGTCGCGGCACGGGATATGCGAATCCGTGCCGGCGCCGCTGCTGCGGCCGGGGGACGTGGTGCTGGTGGAGGCGGGCGATTTCGTCCCCAGCGACGGCGAGGTGATCGAGGGCATCGCCTCGGTCGACGAATCGGCGATTACCGGGGAATCGGCGCCGGTGATCCGCGAGAGCGGCGGCGATCGCTCGGCGGTGACGGGGGGCACGCGGGTGCTGTCGGACTGGATCATCGTGCGGATCACCGCCGCGCAGGGCGCGACGTTCCTGGACCGGATGATCGCGCTGGTCGAAGGCGCGCAGCGGCAGAAGACGCCGAACGAGATCGCGCTGACCATCCTGCTGGCGGGGATGACGCTGATCTTCATCTTCGCGGTGGCGACGATCCCCAGCTTTGCCGCCTATGCGGGCGGGCGGATTTCGGTGCTGGTCCTGGTGGCGCTGTTCGTCACCCTGATCCCGACGACGATCGGCGCGCTGCTGTCGGCGATCGGCATTGCCGGGATGGACCGGCTGGTGCGTTTCAACGTGCTGGCCATGTCGGGCCGGGCGGTCGAGGCGGCGGGGGACGTGGATACGCTGCTGCTGGACAAGACGGGGACGATCACGATCGGCGACCGGCAGGCGGCCGATTTCGTCCCGGTGCCCGGGGTGACGCCGCTGGAGCTGGCGGATGCCGCGCAGCTTGCGTCGCTGGCCGACGAGACGCCCGAGGGGCGGTCGATCGTCGTGCTGGCCAAGGAGCGCTTTGCCATTCGCGGGCGCGAGATGCATGCGCTGGACGCGCATTTCGTGCCCTTTACCGCCCAGACGCGGATGAGCGGCGTCGATATCGGGCGGCGGCAGATCCGCAAGGGGGCGGTGGACAGCGTGCTGGCCCAGATAGCGCAGGATCGGGCAGCGCGGGACTCGGCTGCCCAGGATCCCGCTGCCCAGGCGGTGCGCGAGATCGCCGAGACGATCGCGAAGGGCGGCGGGACGCCGCTGGCCGTCATCGATGCCGGGCGGCTGCTGGGGGTGGTGCATCTGAAGGACGTGGTGAAGGGCGGGATTCGCGAGCGCTTTGCCGAATTGCGGCGGATGGGTATCCGCACCGTGATGATCACCGGCGACAATCCGCTGACCGCCGCTGCGATCGCGGCGGAAAGCGGGGTGGACGATTTCCTGGCTCAGGCAACGCCGGAGGCCAAGCTGACGCTGATCCGCAAGGAGCAGGAGGCGGGCAAGCTGGTGGCGATGTGCGGCGACGGCACCAATGACGCGCCGGCCCTGGCGCAGGCGGATGTCGGGGTGGCGATGAATACCGGCACCATGGCGGCGCGCGAGGCGGGGAACATGGTCGACCTGGACAGCGACCCGACCAAGCTGATCGAGATCGTGGGGATCGGCAAGCAGTTGCTGATGACGCGCGGGGCGCTGACGACCTTTTCCATCGCCAATGACGTGGCCAAGTATTTCGCGATCATTCCCGCGATGTTCATCGGGTTCTATCCGCAACTGGCGGCGCTGAACATCATGCGGCTGGGCACGCCGCAGAGCGCGATCCTGTCGGCGATCATCTTCAACGCGCTGATCATCGTGGCGCTGATTCCCCTGGCGCTGCGGGGCGTGCGCTACCGGCCCGTGGGGGCGGCGGCGCTGTTGCGGCGCAATCTGCTGGTCTATGGCGCGGGGGGGATCGCGGTGCCGTTCGCCGGCATCAAGCTGATCGACCTGCTGGTCAATCTGCTGCATCTGGTTTGAAAGGATCCCGTCATGGTCCGTCATGTTCGTCCCGCCCTGGTGCTGCTGGCCGCGTTTTCGGTGCTGACCGGGCTGATCTATCCGCTGGCGCTGACCGGCATCGCGCAGATCATCCTGCCGCACCAGGCGCGGGGCAGCGTGGTCGTGGCGCAGGGGCGCGCCGTGGGCTCGGCGCAGATCGGGCAGGATTTCACGCAGGCGCGCTATGTCCATCCGCGCCCCTCGGCGACGGCGGGCGCGCCCTATAACGCCGCCGCGTCGGGCGGGTCGAATCTGGGGCCGACATCGAAGGCGCTGCGCGATGCGGTAGCGGCGCGGGTGGCGGCGCTGAAGGCGGACAATCCCGACGCGGTGCGGGAGGGATTGCCGATTCCGGCCGACCTGGTGACGGCGTCGGCCAGCGGGCTGGACCCGGATCTCTCGCCGCAGGCCGCCTTGTTCCAGGTGCCGCGCGTCGCCCGTGCGCGCAACCTGCCGGAAGGGCAGGTGCGCGTGCTGGTGAATCGGATGACCGCGCAGCCGTTGCTGGGCTGGCTGGGCGAGCCGCGGGTGAATGTGCTTGAACTGAACCTGGCGCTGGATCGCCTGCAGCAGCGGTAAGGCATGGACGAACGGAACGACAGGCCCGACCCCGACGCGTTGCTGCGCCGGACCGAGCGCGAGGCGGCGGAGCGCAGGCGGGGGCGGCTGAAGATCTTCCTGGGGGCGGCCCCCGGCGTGGGCAAGACCTATGAGATGCTGACCGTCGGGCATAGAAACCGGCGCGAGGGTGTCGACGTGGTGGTGGGGGTGGCCGAGACGCATGGCCGGGCCGAGACCGCCGCCCTGCTGGAGGGGCTGGAGGTCGTGCCGCGCCATGATGTCGCCTATCGCGGCCAGGTGATGCAGGACATGGACCTGGACGCGATCCTGGCGCGGCGGCCGCGACTGGCGCTGGTGGACGAGCTGGCGCATACCAACGTGCCGGGCAGCCGCCATCCGAAACGGTGGATGGATGTGGAGGAATTGCTGGCGGCGGGCATCGACGTGCTGACCACCGTCAATATCCAGCATCTGGAAAGCCTGAACGACGTGGTGGCCAGCATCACCCGCGTGCGGGTGCGCGAGACGGTGCCCGACAACGTGATCGATCGGGCCGACGAGATCGAACTGGTGGACCTGACGCCCGCGGACCTGTTGCAGCGGCTGCGCGAGGGCAAGGTCTATGCCCCGGACATGGCGGGGCGGGCGCTGCTGCATTATTTCTCGCCGGGGAATCTGACGGCGCTGCGCGAGCTGGCGCTGCGGCAGACCGCGCAGCGGGTCGATGCCCAGTTGCTGGACCACATGAAGGCGAGCGCGATCGTCGGCCCGTGGGCGGCGGGCGAGCGCGTGCTGGTGTGCCTGACCCTGCAGGATGCCGGGCCTGGATTGCTGCGCTACGGACGGCGGCTGGCCGAGCGGTTCCATGCCGCGTGGATCGTTCTGCATGTCGAGACCAGCCGGGACATGAGTCCCGGCATGCGCCAGCGCATGGCCGGGCTGATGCATCTGGCGCAATCCATGGGCGCCGAGACCGTCACGATTCCCGGCGAGGACGTGGCGGCGGACACGCTGGACTATGCCCGCAAGCGGAACGTGACGCAGATCGTGGCCGGGCGGCCGTCGCGCCGGCCCTGGGCGGATTGGGTGGCGCCCTGGGCGTGGGTGTCGGTGACGCGGGGGCTGATGACGGCGGCGGGCGGGATTCCGATCCATGTGGTCGGCGAGGCCGCCCCCGACGAAGCCGGCCGCGGAGCGCTGCGCGAGGCGCCGGCGCCCCGCGCGCGGCCGCGCTTGGGGCCCTATGTCGTCAGTACCGTGGCGATTGCCGCGTCGGTGGCGGTCGGGGTGCTGCTGCGCCAGGGGCTGGCGGTCAGCAACGTGTCGCTGACCTTCCTGACCGCGATCCTGGGCATTGCGGTGGCGTACGGGCTGTGGCCGTCGCTCTATGCCTCGCTGCTGGGGATGCTGTGCTTCAATTTCTTCTTCCTGCCGCCGCTCTATACCTTCACTATTGCGGCGCCGGACAATATCGTCGCGCTGTTCTTCTTTCTGGCGACGGCGGTCATCGCCAGCCATCTGGGGGCACGGGTGCGCAACCAGGCGATGGTGGCGCGGCACCGGGCCGAGGTGACCGAGGCGCTGTACCGCTTCAGCCGCAAGCTGGCCGGCATCGTCGCGATGGACGACCTGCTCTGGACCACCTGCCACCAGATCGCGACCATGCTGGACATGAATGCGGTCATCCTGCTGCCGGCCGACGGCACGCTGAGCGTGAAGGCGGGCTATCCGCCCGAAAACGCGCTGGCGCCGTCCGACCTGGCGGCGGCCACCTGGAGCTGGCAGCATAATCGCCGGGCGGGGCGCGGGTCGGACAATCTGCCGGGGGCGCGGCGGCTGTTCGTGCCGCTGCGCACGGCGCACGGGCCGGTCGCGGTGGTCGGGCTGGATACGGATCGGAGCGGGCCGCTGCTGGACCCCGAGCAGCAGCGGCTGCTGGATGCGCTGAACGACCAGGCGGCGCTGGCGATCGAGCGGATCCGCCTGGCGGCCGACCTGGACCGGGTGCGGCTGAATGCCGAGACCGAGAAGCTGCGGGCGGCGCTGCTGACCTCGATTTCCCACGATCTGCGCACGCCGCTGGCATCGATCCTGGGGGCGGCGAGCAGCCTGGACAGTTATGACGCGCTGCTGAACGCCGAGGGGCGGCGCGAATTGCTGGCGACCATCCGCGAGGAGGCCGAGCGGCTGAACCGTTTCGTCGCCAACCTGCTGGACATGACGCGGCTGGAGGCGGGCGCACTGGCACCGCGCCGCGTGCCCGCGGACCTGGGCGAGATCGCCGGCAGCGCCCTGGCGCGGGCGGCGACGATCCTGCAGCATCACAGCGTGACGCTGGAGGTCGCGCCGGACCTGAAGCTGGCGATGCTGGACGACGTGCTGGTGGAACAGGCGGTGTTCAACCTGCTGGACAATGCGGCGAAATACACCCCGCCGGGATCGCGGGTCGCGATCGCGGTCGGGGGCGAGGCGGGATGGCTGTGGCTGCGCGTCACCGACGAGGGGCCGGGCCTGGCGGTGCAGGATGCCGAGCGCGTGTTCGACAAATTCACCCGCTTTCATGCCGGTGATCGGACCCGCCCGGGGACCGGGCTGGGGCTGGCGATCGCGCGCGGGTTCGTCGAGGCGATGGGGGGAACGATCGCGGCGGCCAGCCGCACCGACCGCTCTGGCGCGATCTTTACCATGCGCTTTCCCGCCGCCGAGATGAAACAGGGTGAGGCGGTACGGGAAAAAACGATAGGATCGGCGGCGAACGAGACCCTGGAGGGCTGAGTGGGCGTGAGCGACCCCTGTGTGCTGGTCGTCGATGACGAGCCGGCGATCCGCCGCCTGCTGCGCACCAGCCTGACCGCCCAGTCGTGGCGGGTGGTCGAGGCGGCGGACGGCGCCGGCGCGCTGAAGCGGGCGGCGGACAGCGATCCGGACGTCATGCTGCTGGATATGGGCCTGCCGGACCGGGACGGGCTGGAGGTGATCCGCCTGCTGCGCAATGGGGGATCCACGCTGCCGATCGTGGTGCTGTCGGTGCGCGACGATGAGCGGGGCAAGGTGGCGGCGCTGGAGCTGGGGGCGGATGATTACGTCACCAAGCCCTTCGGCATGGCCGAACTGGCGGCGCGGCTGCGCACCGCTCTGCGCCATGCCCTGCAGAGCGAGGGCACGCCGCCGGTTTTCGCCTCGGGCGATCTGAGCGTCGACCTGGTGCGGCGGCGGATCATGCGCGGCGGCGAGGAGGTGCACCTGTCGCCGCGCGAATGGGACATCCTGCGCCTGCTGGTCAACCATGCCGGGCGGGTGCTGACCCACCGGCACATCCTGGGGCAGCTTTGGGGCGCGGGCGGGGATGTGCAGCAATTGCGGGTCTATATACGGCAGATCCGCCAGAAGCTGGAGCAGGACCCGGAGCGGCCGGCGCATATCGTGACCGAGACGGGGGTCGGCTATCGCCTGGTGTCGGACTGAGGCGCGGACTGAGGCGGGGCGCGGTGCCTGACCCGGCATGACAGGGCCGGATCAGGACCGAGACCTGATCCGGACGCGGTTCAGGCGAATTTGCGGCGAGCGGCGGCCAGGGAGGGGGGCGGCGGGGTGTCTTCGGCGACGCGGCCGTCATCGATGGGCCGGCCGATGGCGGTGGTGACGGGCAGCACGCCGGCCCAGACCGGCAGAGCGTAGTCCGCGTCGTCATCCACGGGGCCGCCGGTGCGGATCTTGGCCGAGGCCGCGGCGATGCGCACCGCCAGCACGCCGGTGGCCTTGCGTTCCTTGGCCAGCATCGGCCGGACCTCGTCCCACCGGCCGGGCAGCAGATGTTCGGTGATGACGCGCAGCGCGTGGTCGTGTTCGGCCGGGTCGGTCACGTGGCGGGCGGCGCCATGGACCACCACGCTGCGGTAATTCACCGAATGGTGGAAGGCCGAGCGGGCGGCGACGATGCCGTCGATCAGGGTGACGGTCAGGCAGACCGGCACGTCCTCGGCCACGTCCTCGGCCACGTCCTCGGCCACGCCGCGGATGATGCGGGTGGTGGTCGCGCCGTGGATGAACAGCGTATCGCCGTCGCGGCCATAGGCCATGGGAATCACCATCGGCCGGCCGTCGGCCACGAACCCGACATGCGCCACCAGTCCGGCGTCGAGAATGGCATGCACGCTCGCCGCGTCGTAGCGGGCGCGCCGGCCCTGACGCGCGATGGCGTAGGGCGGCAGGCCGGCGGGGCGGGACGGGGTGTCGTGGTCGGACGTCATCGGTGGGTTCCTGTTGGTGGTCTGGTGGTCCGATCGGGTGGCGGCCCGATCGATAGGGTGGCCGGAGGGCATCTTGCGTGTGCGAGTGGACTGGTGAAAGATCCGGTTTTCCGGAATTGGGAGGGCCAGTTTGTTCGACGGATGGCTGAGCCTGGACCGGGCGGACGCGGTGCCGCTGGCCGAGCAGATCTATCGCCAGGTGCGCGACGCGGTGCGGGCCGGGCGGGCGCCGGGGGATCGGCGGCTGCCCTCCTCGCGCGTGCTGGCACGGGGGCTGGGCGTGTCGCGCAACACGGTGAATGCGGCCTATGAGCTGTTGCGGGGCGAGGGGCTGATCGTCTCGCGGCCGGGGGCGGCGCCGGTGCTGGCGGTGCCGGAGGCGTTTTCCGCCCCGATGGCCGGTCCGGCGGCGGCGGTGCGCCTGTCGCGGCAGGGCGCGGCGCTGGCGCGGAACCGGCATGAGGCGGATTATGTCGCGCGCGGCGGGCGGCTGCGCCCCGGCCATCCGGACCCGGCTTTGTTCCCCCGGGACGAATGGGCGTGGGCGATGCGCCGGGCGGTGCGGACCTTGTCGGGCGACGGGTTGCTGTATGGCCACGTCCAGGGGCTGCCGGAATTGCGGCGGGTGCTGGCGGAGGCGCTGGCGGCGCGCCGGGGGCTGCCCGTGATGCCGGAGCAGGTGCATGTCGTGCCCACCGTGCAGTCGGCGCTGGCGATGCTGGGCCGGTGCCTGCTGGATGAAGGCGAGACGGCCTGGATCGAGGAGCCGGGCTATCTGGGCGCGCGGGCGGCGCTGGGGCATGGCCGGCTGGTGCCGCTGCCGGTCGATGGGGAGGGGGCGGACGCGTCCCGCCTGACCGGCGTGCCGAAGCTGGTCTATGTGACGCCGTCGCACCAGTACCCGACCGGGGTGCGGATGAGCCTGCCGCGCCGGCTGGCGCTGCTGGCCCGGGCGCGGCAGGCCGGGGCGCTGGTGCTGGAGGACGATTACGACAGCGAGTTCCTGTGGGAGGGGCGGCAGGTGCCGGCGCTGGGCGCGCTGGCGGAACAGGGAGAGGTGATCACCCTGGGCACCGTCGCGAAATCGTTGCTGCCGGGGCTGCGCCTGGCCTGGTTCGTCGCGCCGCCCGCCCTGTCGGCGCGGCTGGCCCATGCGCAGGCCAATCTGGGAGTGATGGCCAACGTGCACGCCCAGGCGGCGCTGGCGGCCTTCATCGACAGCGGCCGCTATCACCGGCATCTGGACCATATCGGCGGCGTCTATCGCGCACGCGGTGCTGAGATGGTGCGGGCGATCCGCGCGCGCTGCGGCGACGCGGTCATGGTCGCGCCGCCGGTCGGGGGATTGCAGGTGCTGGTGCGCTTCGCGCCGGACCGGGACGACCGGGCCGTGGCCGCGCGGTTGGCGCGGGCGGGGTATAGCGTGCCGTTTCTGTCCGGGCTGTACCTGTCCGGCCGGCATTCGTCAGGGCCGAACCTGGGAGTGCCGGGGCGGGGGATTCTGGTGGGGTTCGCCGCGGCGACCGAGGAACAGGCCGATATGTTCGCCCGGGCCCTGGGCGACGCGCTGGCCTGCGCGGATGAAGATTGAAACGGCGACGCCGTGAAAACCCGGCCTGGCGGGATGCCGGTGTCTTTATGTTTTCACGGTATCGCCACGCCCGCGCCGCTCTATATGCCGCCGGCGATCACCAGGATGATGAGAATCAGCAGGATCAGCCCCAAGCCGCCGGCCGGGTAGTACCCCCAGCCGGAACTGTAGGGCCATGTGGGCAATGCGCCGATCAGCAGAAGGATGAGCACGATCAGCAGGATGGTCCTGAGCATTTCGTCCTCCACGTGGCCGCCGGGGGCTGGGGCGCGGCGCATCCCGGTCTTGCGATTCATGGGTATGAAAGCGACGCGTTCGGCAACGCGGGCAATCGGCCGTGCCGTGCCGGGCGTGCGGGATGGCGGTTCGCGCCCCGCCGGGCCATCCCGTTTGCATGGAACGCCGCTCGCCGACGAAGGATGCCTGGCCGGGGAGACTCATTTCGTCGGGTTTTGCCGATCGCGGCGGGTGCCGGGCGCATCAGGCCCGGATCAGTCCGGCAAGCGGGGCGATGCCGGCGCTGCCGGGGAAGATGCGGGGCATGGCGTGGGCCGGGACGTCCATATGGTCGCGCAGCACGCCCATGGCGACCGCGCGCAGGTCGGTGGTGGGGGCCAGGTCGCGGTTTTCGAAGAGCTGTCCCCGGGCCAGGCCGGGCCAGGTGCCCCCTACCCGGCCGCCGGCGACGGCGCCGCCGGCCAGCAGGGTGATCGTGCCCGTGCCGTGATCGGTGCCGGCGGTGCCGTTGATGCGGACGGTGCGGCCGAATTCGGTCATCACCAGCACGGCGCCGTGGGCCCAGGCGGGGCCGAGCGCGTCGCGCAGCGCGCCCAGCCCGGCATCGAGCCGTCGCAGCGGGCCGGACAGGCGGCCCATCTGCGCGGCATGCGTGTCCCAGCCGCCGATTTCCAGTGCCGCGACGCGGGGGCCGTCCGGAGCGGCCAGCAGGGTGCCGGCCGTATGGCAGAGGACCAGGAACGGGTCGGGGCGCGCGGTGCCCGGGCGGGGGGCGCCAGGGTAGGGCACACCAGGGTAGGGGACACCGGGGTGGAGCGCGCCGGGTGCGGTCATTCCGGACGAGGCGGCGTCGGCCCGTTCGCGGGCGGACAAGGCGCGGATGGAATAGGTGTCGGCGCGCAGGCCGGCGCGCAGGGCGGGGCCGGTCAGCGGGTCGGGCGCATTCAGCGCCGCGATGCGGGCGAACAGGTCGTCGTCCGGACGGGCGGCCTGCAGCGGGTCGAAGCCGCCGATCGGGGTGGGGCCGCGCAGCAGCAGCGGGGTGGACAGGCCGACCGACAGGCCCGCGCCGTCGGGGCCGTACGGCAGCCCGCCCATGGCGCCCACCGCGCGGTTCAGCCAGCCGCTGGTCAGGCGGGTGTCGGCGCCGCTTTCCATATAGTCCTGGGCCTCGAAATGCGAGCGGCTGCGGTAATGGCCGGCCACGGCGTGGATCGGCAGCAGGCTGCCCTGGGCATAGAAGCCGTGCAGGACCGGCAGGGCCGGATGCAGGCCGTAGAATCCGCCCAGATCGCGCATGCCGCCGGGCTGTCCCGGGGGCGGGGGGACGAGCGGCGCGCGTAAGGCGGCCAGGGCGGGGTCGCCATAGGGGATGACGGCGGCCATGCCGTCCAGCGCGCCGCGCAGGATGACGACGACCAGCCGGCCGTCCCGCCGGGCGGGGCCGGACGGGCGCGCCAGGGCGAGCGAGGCGGAGCCCAGCGTCCAGGCCGCGCCCAGCCCCAGCAGGGCGGTGCGCCGGGGGATCAGGACGGGCGGAGCCGGGATCGGGGGGCGGGACATGTCAGCACCTCTGGAATTCCGGGGCGGTGAACAGCAGGGTCAGCGCGTCGCGGCGCGATCCGGCATGGCGGATCGCCGCGCGGGTGGCCGGGCGCAGCAGCGGGCCCAGGCCGGCCTGGGCGATGGCCAGCGGGTCGGCCCCGGCCGCGACATCGTGCCCGGCCAGGCGGTAGGCCCATTCGGCGCGGGCGATCAGGTCGGCCGGGGCGGCCCAGTCCGCGGCCCGGTCGGACCAGCCGTTGGGCAGCGGGGCGTCCCACGGCGGCTGGCCCATGGCGCGGGTGGCGTCGGCCAGCAGCCAGGCGGCGGGAGGATGCGGAGCGGCCTCGGAATCGGGTGCCGGACCGTCCGCGGCGTGGCTGGGCAAGGGCGGGTCGAGGGCGCGCAGCGCGGCGACGGCGTAGAAGAAGGGCTGGCGCAGCTTGGTGCCCGGGCGCCAGGCTTCGGGCCGTGCGATCAGGGCATGCGATGCGGTGCCGAGATCGCCGCCGCTCTGCCGCAAGGCGGCGGCGATGGCGTGGATCGCGGCGGGGGGCGGGGCGTCGGCGATGAAATGGGTCGCCAGGCGGGTTGCCAGGTGGCCATAGGTGGCGGGGTGCGTGCCCAGCCAGGACAGGGCCTGGACGCCGCCGGTCTCGCCCGGCGGGAAATCGCGGCCCATCAGGGTCTTGACGCCGGGCTGGTGGGCGTCGGGGCGGAAGGCGAAGCCGGGCCGGTCGGCGCGCATGTCGATCGTCCAGCCGGTCAGGATGGCGGCGAAGCTGGTCACGTCCTGCTGGGTATAACCGGCGGCGGGCGAGAGCGTGTGCAGTTCCAGGCATTCGCGGGCCAGGTTTTCGTTCAGGCCGCGGAACTGGCCGTGGCGGGCCGCGCGGCGGGCGGCCGGGCTGTCGGGCCCGATCGAGGAGACGTTGTCGAGATACATGAGCATGGCCGGGTGGCGCATGACCGCCAGCAGCATGTCGGAGAACCGGCCGGTGACGTGGGGCCGGATCGCCTCGCGCACATAGGGGCCGATGACGGCGCGGGTGCCGCCCTGGCGCAGGCTGACGGTGAAATGGTTGGTCCAGAACCAGGCCAGCCTTTCGCGGAAAGGCTGGTCGCTGGCGAGGCACTGCGTCATCTGCGCCAGCAGGTCGGCGTGGAAGGCCGGACCGACCAGCGGGTCGCCGGGCTGTTTCGTGCGCCGCTGGGTGCGAAGGCGGATCAGCCCGTCGGCGCTGTCGGACAGGCCGGCGGGAAAGCGCGCGCCGTCCGGCGCGGCGAGCTGCTCCCGCAGCCAGGCCGCCGGGTCGTCGGGCAGGGGTTCCCGGCCCCGGCGGCCCAGTCCGAAACGGATCATGGCCTGCATCGCCTGTGTCTGCATCGACGGCATGCGGTGCAGTGTCGCCGCGTTCGGTGTCCGGATAAAGGCCGGGCCGGCGGCGGAATGTGACGGAGGGTTGCGGGATGTAACGTGGCGGCGCGAGCCCTGCGGCCGCGCCATGGGTCGGGCGGTTGCCCGTCGGCCGGCGGCCTGGCTGGCGGGGGCCGGCATACCCATATTCCAGCCGGTCGGAGGAAAGGATGTCTTCCGGCCCGGAGGCTGGAATGTTCGGGTTCTATCAGCGCCTGAGTCATGGCGCGGATTCGGTGAAACCATCCAATTTCTGGGATGTTTTCGCGGTCGGGCTGCTGGCCCTGGGGTTTGGCGCCGCGACGGCGCTGATCTTCTTCAGCGGGTGAGAGTGAGAGTGAGACGGGGGCTGGCGGAGGCGCGGGCCCACCTGGCGCATCCGGTGCGGGATTGCGTGTGGTCAGCGCGGCGTTGCGCCCGTATTTCGGCGAGGTGGAGGATCGGGGACTATCGCGTTGTCGGATGGGGCCGGATAGAGGCGGGGTCGAAGGGGAAGCGGCTGCGCAGCCGGCGTTCGGCCGGATTGGTGACGAGGCGTTCGGTGGCGTGGCCGAGCAGCCAGGCGAGGGGCAGGACCGGAAGGAACCAGAGCCAGCCGTACCGGATCGGGGCGCCCAGGCCGTGGAACAGGGCGATGGCGGGAAAGACCAGGAACATGTGCGTCAGGTAGATTTCGTAGCTGAGGCGGCCATAGGCGCGCAGCCATGAAAGGGCGCGGATGCGCGGCAGGGTGGCGCGGCCCCAGCTCCGGTCGAAGGCGATCAGCAGCATCGCGCTGCCGAGCGTGAGCAGCAGCATGGTGGCGTGACCGAGCGCCTGGCGGATCGCCGGTTGCCAGAGCAGGATTGCGCCGAGCATGGATGCCCCGAGGATACCGAGTGCCGGGACGTGGCGCAGGGGCGCGCGGGGGGCGATCAGGGCGGCGCAGATGCCGGTGGCGATCGCGGCCATGCCGGGAAGATAGGCCTTTTCCCGCCAGATTTCGGGAGCATGCGACAGCAGCGCATAGTCGGCGGGCAGCGAGAGCGCCAGGGCGGCGAAGAGGATCGCGCGTAGGACGGCGTGCCGGGCGGTGGCGCGGCAGAGCAGGGGAAAGGCGAGATAGAAGGCTTCCTCGATCGACAGGGACCAGAGGACGTCCCAGCCGCCGGGGAGATAGGCGGTGTGGCCCTCGTACCAGTTCAGGTGCATGCCGAAGACGGCGAGGATGGCGCGCGGCAGCGACTGGTCGGGATGGGTGATCGTGTAGTACGGCACGTGGGCCAGATCGAGCAGCGACAGGATCGCGACCAGGACGATGAGGCAGGGCAGGATGCGCGTGGCGCGGCGGCGATAGAAGGCGGGCGCGTCGACGGCCGAGAGCGTGCCCCAGCGCCGGATGCTGTGGCTGGTGATCAGAAAGCCCGAGATCACGAAGAAGAGGAAGACGGCGGAATAGCCGTTCCAGTTCAGCGCGTGCAGCAGGGTGGCCGGCAGGATGGCGGCGAGAGCCGTGCGGGCCAGCGGAATGCGCAGCGCCAGGTGGTGGATCACCACGAGCAGGATCGACAGGCCGCGCAGCAGGTCGATACCGGCATTGCGGTCCGCGCCGTCGCCCGGGATGCGCCCAATCGTCTGCATCCCGGAATGACGTCGGAACATTATGGAGAAATCAGGGCAATCGCTGCGAAATCGTTGGCGAGCGGGCGGGCAAGGGTGAATTTGGTGTGCAGGGCGGCGATTTGCGCGCGCAGGACGGGCAGCAGGCGTATAAGGGCGGCGTCGAGGTCGCCCGCGTCGCAGCGGCAGAGGGAGGCCCGGAGAGCGTCACGCATCGCCGGGTCGGTGCGGCGGTCGAATTTGGACTGGACCATGCCGAGCGTGGGCCGGTCGTTCAGCCAGTCGTCGGCCTGCATCATGTGCAGCTGCATTTCGTCGAGCAGTGCTGCGGCATAGAGCAAGTGTCCGCGCCGAATGCGGCGATAGGCTTCGTGGGCGGCCGCCAGGGCCTTGCTGCCAGGGTCTTGCTGATCGAGAAGTCGACATCGTCTTCGGTGATCGTGAAGCGCAGGTCGCGCGAGGCGGCGAGCAGGGCGGCGATCCGGCCGGCCGGATCGTGCAGCACGATGGTGGGCAGGGCGTACCAGGGCGAGGGCCGGAGGTCATCGGCGTTCAGATAGAAGATGTCGATCTTGGTGAAGGGGCGGAAATGCGAGACGCAGTGCTGCGCGTCGGGCAGCCATTCGTTGAACAGGAACCCGTCCCACAGCCGGGGAAAATCGCGGCGGCGGGCCACGAAGCCGGCATGGGCGGCGGGTTCGGTGACGACGCGCAGGTCGATGTCGGAATGCGGCTCGGCGTCGCCGGAGGCGAGCGTGCCGCTGAGATAGAGGCCGACGACACCCGGTTCGGCGATGAAATGGGTCCGCGCTGTATCCAGGAGGGCCGAGCGTGCATGCGTCAGCATCGTTGCGTCCATGTCCGGCATGGGGATGGTCCCGTGGTCTTGGCGCGTGGGGGTGCGCCGGGATGGTGGAATCGCGACGGCCGGCCTGATTTATCAGGCCGGGTGGGTAATTCGCGCGTCCGGCCGGCGGGGCGCGGCGATGCATCCGGTGCGGGACATGGATGAAACGATAGAGCGTGGCTGGGGCGGGATGCAATTGCGATTGCGCAAGCCTACTCGTCGTAGTGGGTGGCGCGGGTGCGCTTGATGCCGGCGCGGTGGGCCTTGCCTTGCAGCCTGCGTTCGCGCGCGGCGCGGCCGGGGCGGGTGGCGACGCGGAAAGCGGGGCGGTGGGCGGCCTGGCGGATCAGTTCGGCCAGACGCTCGATCGCGTCCTGCCGGTTGCGCAACTGGGTACGGAAGCGCCGGGCGGTGATGACGATGACGCCGTCCTGGGTCGCGCGGCTGCCGGCCAGTTCGAGCAGGCGGGTGCGGACGCGTTCGGGCAGCGCCGCCGAGCGGGCGGCGTCGAACCGGAGCTGGGCGGCGGTGGCGACCTTGTTCACGTTCTGCCCGCCCGGTCCCGAGGCGAGGATATAGCTGACCGTGACCTCGGAATCGGGCAGCGTGAGGCCGGGCAGGATCGCAATGGGCATGAAGGAGCAACCGGGTGGAGAATCCCGGCGGCTGGCCTGGGCCGGGATTCTCGGTTCAAGGGATGGATGGGTCAGCGATAACGATAATCGCCGCGCCAGCCGCCGCGTTCGTCGTACCAGCCATAATGGCCGTTATAATAGCCGTGATGCCAGCCGCGATAGGGCGGGCGTTCATAGACGCAGCCGGCGAGCGTGGCCAGCGCCAGCAGCAGGCAGGCGGGTCGGAGCAGGGTCATCGGGTTCCTCCTGATGGGATCGGGGCTTCCTGGATCTCCGGGTTTCCGGGCCCCGCCTGTTCAGTCTGGCGACAGGATCGTGGCAAGAGTTGGGGCAAGAGTTGGGGCAAGAGCAGGGGGGTCATTTCCAGACCCATTTCCCGACCACGCGGCCGTTGATATGGACCTCGTCCAGCGAGCGGGTATAGGTCGGGTAGGCGGGATTGATGCTCATGATCCGCACGGTGACGGGATCGTCCGAGCCATATTCGATTTCCAGCCGCTTCAGCACCAGCCCGAACCCGTCCCACAGCACGTAGACCCCGGGCGGCGAGGGCGTGCGGTGCGCGGTATCGACCAGCACGCGTTCGCCGGCCTGGTAGTCGGGTTCCATGCTGTCGCCGGCGACCCGCAGCACCACCAGCGCCTCGGGATTGTCGGTGTGGGCGCTGAGGAAGCGGCGCGGCAGTGACCAATGGTCGGTGGGCTGGGGGCCGTCCTCGGTCGCGATATGGGCGGGCATGGCACCGGGACCCGCCTGTGGCGCCACGTTGTATTCGGGGATGCGGAACTGGCCGTCGCGGGACGGCGCGTCCTGATCCCGATCCCGGTCCTGATTCCGATCGGGGGCCGATGCCCGTTTGGGGGACATGTCCGCGGCGGAGATGTCGACAGGCGCGAAGGGGCGCGTCGCCGGATGGAACGGTGCATAACCGAGCGGCGGCGCCAGCGGGGTGTGCGGGGTGGCGAAGCGGGGGCGGCCGGCCGACGCGGCCGCGCCGGCGTCGTGCGCATGGCCGGTGCCTGGCAGGAGCGCGGGATCGGGCGGTTCCCAGTTCGGGTCGGTGTCCTCGCGGAAGATGTTGGGGCTGACCCCGAAACGGCGGCCCAGCGCGTCGCGCACGTCCTCGGGCAGCTTCTGGGGCGTGCCCTTGTGGATATATTGCTGCAGATAGGCGTGGTTGCGGCCCAGCGCGAGGGATTCCGCCTTCAGATTGCTGCCCGCCTTGGCGATCAGCCGGAGCAGGGCATAACGGGAGGGGGTGAGGATCGGCATGTGCCTATTATGGCGCTGCAAATAGGGAATTCCCAATAGGAAATTGCCGCTTGATCGGCAGGAAATATCCTATTAATTTGCCTATCCATGAGGGATGATCCTGTTTCCGATCCTCTTGATCCCCTATTGGGGGTGATCGAGGCGTTTCTGGGCGAAAGCGGCCTGTCGGCCAGCGCCTTCGGGCTGCGGGCGGTGAATGATCCGCGTTTCGTCCATGAAGTGCGGGCCGGGCGCGAGGTGCGCCGGGCGACCCGCGCGCGCGTCGCGGCCTATCTGGAGGCCGCGCGGGCCATGGCGGCGGCGGAGCGGCGGCAGGACGGTCCCATCACGCCGGGAGGGGGCATGAGACCGTCGAAATATGATTGGCAGCGGATCGATCCGCAGGTGGATGCGATGCTGGCCGAGGGCATGCGCATCGTGCAGGTGGCCAGGGTGCTGGAGATGCAGGCGCAGACCCTGCGCGACCGGCTGAGCTATCGCAGGCGGGCGCCGCAGCGGGCGCGGGAGCGCAGGCCCCCGCCGCCGGCCCTGATCGACCGGTCCTGCCTGAATTGCCGGGTGGGGTTCCAGGCGCCGTCGCCGTTTCTGCGGCTGTGTCCGGTCTGCCGGGCCGAGTGCTGATCCGGAGCGGCGCCCACACTGGCGCAAGCGGGGCGGACGCGATATTGCGAGGTACGATACGAGACTGTTTCGTATCCTGAAGCCTGGGCGTGCCTCGATCTTCCCGCGCGGTGCCGGTCCGTTTCGCGCCGGCGGGGGATGGCGGGCATGGCGGTGCCTTGACTTGGGGCGTTCGATGTCGCGGATCCTGACTTGTGTCGTTCTGAAACATGAAGTGTTCGGGACGGGCCTGGCGGTGCTGCTGTGCCTGGCGAGCTGCTATGCCGCCATGATGCTGCTGCATCGGGCGCGGCGGGGCGCCGGCCTGGGGCGGACGATCTGGATCGGGGCGGCGGGGATTGCCGGCGGGTTCGGGATCTGGGCCACGCATTTCATCGCGATGCTGGCCTATCGTCCGGGCATGGCGCTGTCCTTCATGCTGGGGCCGACCCTGGCGTCGCTGCTGATTGCCGTGCTGGCGACCGGTATCGCGGTCAGCATCTCGGCGCGGACGATGGCGCGGGGTGCGGCAGGGACCACGGCGGGGGCTGCGGAGACGCGGGGCGGCCATCTGGCGGGCGGCGTCGCGGCGGGGACGATGTTCGCCCTGGGCGTCGCGGCGATGCATTTCCTGGGCATGTCCGCCGTGCGCGTTCCCGGAATGATGTGCTGGAACCCCCGGCTGGTGGCGGCGTCGCTGCTGGTCGGGGGGGTGTTGTCGGTCGCGGCGTTCGTGTCCCAGCGGCGCGCGGGCGATACGCCGCTGGGACGGGTGATGCCGGCCGCGCTGCTGGCCCTGTCGATCGCGGGGCTGCATTTCACCGCCATGGGCGCCGTCACGATGCGGGCCATGCCGGGCATGGACATGGCGATGGCGGCGCACAGGCCGGCGGCATCGCCGACGGTCATGATCCTGGTGATCGGGGCCGCGGCGCTGGCGCTGCTGTCGGTCGGGGCGGCGGCGGCGTTCTTCGCCCTGCGGGCCGAGCGCGCGGTCTGGCGGAGCGACCTGGGATTCCGGCTGCTGGTCGAAGGGGTGCGGGACCACGCGATCTTCATGCTGGACCCGCTGGGGCGGGTCAGCACGTGGAATGTCGGGGCGCAGCGGCTGAAAGGCTATGCGGCCGCGGAGATCCTGGGACGGGATTTCGCGCAGTTCCATTCGGACGCGGAGCGGGCGGAAGGCGTGCCGCGGCGCATGCTGGCCGAGGCCCGTGCCGGAGCGGTGGCGCGGGAGGGATGGCGCTATCGCAAGGATGGGACGGCGTTCTGGGCGTCGGTGACGCTGGACCCGGTGCGGGACGAGGAGGGCGGGCTGATCGGCTTTGCGACGATCACCCGCGACCAGACCAGGGGGAAGGAGGATGCCGACCGGATCGCGCGGGTGACGCGCAATCTGGACATCGCGCTGGAGAACATGTCGCAGGGCCTGTGCCTGTTCGGGGCGGACGGGCGGCTGGTGCTGGCCAACGGGCGCTGTGCCGCGCTGTTCGGCCTGGCGGAGCGGGACATGCGGCCGGGCATGGACCATGGCGCGCTGCTGGAGGCGATCCATGCACGGTTGGGCCTGCCCGAGGCGGAGCGGCGGCGGTGGGTGGAGGACGCCCATGCGCGGCATATGGCGCTGCTGCAGCAGGGCCAGGAAAAGGGCCAGGAACAGGGGCAGGGCGGGCAGTTGCAACTGCGCCTGGGAGAGGAGATGGCGGTCCAGGTGACCGTGCGGCGGATGGAGGATGGCGGCTGGGTCGCGACCTATGAGGACGTGACCGAGCGCCTGCGGGCCGAGGCGCGCATCGCCTATCTGGCGCATCATGACGGGTTGACCGGGCTGGCGAACCGGGCGCGGTTCAACGAGGCGCTGCGGCGCGAGCTGGCGCTGGCCGAGCGCGACGGGGCGCGGCTGGCGGTGATCGGCATCGACCTGGACAAGTTCAAGGAGATCAACGACCAGCGCGGCCATGCGGTGGGCGACCGGGTGCTGGTGATCCTGGCCGAGCGGATCCGCGGCGTGCGGGCGGTTGACGAACTGGTGGCGCGGCTGGGCGGCGACGAATTCGCGGCGGCCAAGCGGTTCGACGACATTGCCGAACTGCACGGTTTTATCGGCCGGCTGGAGGATTGCCTGTCGCAGCCGATCGCGCTGGACGGCTTCGAACTGCGGCCGGATGCCAGCATCGGCGTGTCGCTGTTTCCGCAGGATGCCCGGACGGCCGAGGCGCTGATGGGCAATGCCGACCTGGCGATGTATCGGGCCAAGGCGGCGTTGCGCGAGCGGATCTGCTTCTACGAGGCCGAGATGGACGAGGCCGCGCGCAGCCGGCGCGCGCTGGCCGCCGCGTTGTGGGAAGCGGTGGAGCGCGAGCAGTTCCATCTGGATTTCCAGGTGCAGCGGAACGTGTCGAGCGGCGAAGTGACGGGATTCGAGGTGCTGCTGCGCTGGCGGCATCCGGACTGGGGCCTGGTGCCGCCGATGCGGTTCATCCCGCTGGCCGAGGAATGCGGGGCGATCGTGCCGATCGGGGAATGGGTGCTGCGCGCGGCGTGCCGCGAGGCCGCGAGCTGGACCCGGCCCTACAAGATCGCGGTCAATCTCTCGGCCGTGCAACTGGGGGACGAGCATCTGGCGGCGCATGTCGGCGCCATCCTGGTGGAGACCGGGCTGGACCCGCGCCGGCTGGAGCTGGAGATGACCGAGACCGCCATCGTGACGGACAAGGTTCGGTCGTTGCGCACCCTGCGGCAGATCAAGGCGCTGGGCGTGTCGATCGCGATCGACGATTTCGGGGTGGGGTATTCGTCGCTGGATACGCTGCGGACCTTTCCGTTCGACAAGATCAAGCTGGACCGCAGCTTCATGACCGAGGTGGAGCACACGCCGGAATCCAAGGCGATCCTGCGCGCCATCCTGGCGCTGGGGCGCAGCCTGAACATTCCGGTGCTGGCGGAAGGGGTGGAGACGCGTGTGCAGCTCGACATCCTGGATGTCGAGGGATGCACCGAGGCGCAGGGCTATTTCCTGGGCCGTCCCGGCCCGATCACGGCGGACGGGGCCGTCCGGCCCGCCGCGCCCTTCGCGATTCGAGAATAAGGATATCCGGCATCCCGTTTTGAACTCTATAGTGTCGGTAACGGGAATTTTCGCAGGGGGTGCGGGATGCCGAAGGCGGGCGACAGGCGTGGGCTGACGCCGCGGCAGGAGCGGTTCGTCGCGGAATATCTGATCGACCTGAATGCGACCCGGGCGGCGATCCGGGCGGGCTACGACCCGAAGGCGGCCGACCGGTACGGGCCGCGGCTGCTGGGCGAAGCGCGGGTGAAGGCGGCGATCGCGCAAGGCAAGGCGGCGCGGCTGGACCGGGTACAGGTCAGTCAGGATCGGGTGATTACCGAACTGATGCGCCTGGCCTTCTATGACGTGGGGGTGATCGCGGCGCACAGGCTGGACGGGCCGGAGGACGTGGCGCGCCTGCCGGAGGACGTGCGCTGCGCGGTGCTGGGCTGGTCGTGGGACAAGGCGGGGCATTTTACCGTGCGCCTGGCGCCGCGGACGCCGAGCCTGGATCTTCTGGCGCGGCATCTGGGGATGTTGAAGGACGTGCGGCAGCATCTGGGCCGGGACGGCAGGCCGGCCGATCCGCCGGCATTGTTTACGGTGGTGGTGCGCTGAAGCGCGCCCTTTGACCATTTGACGGTAAAATAATCGGTTTTCTTGACATGGGCCGCGCAATGGCGCGGCCGTGAAGGGGGAGTTGCGCGTATGCGACAGCACAAGCAGATGGCGGAAACCGGGCGCGTGCCGGACGAGGACGGGGCGTTCGGCGTGGTTCCCCTGGCGCGGGTGAGCGGCAGGCGTGGCGCGCCGGGTGCGCGGGGGGACGCAGCGGCGGACGCAGGGGCGGATGTGGGGGCGGATGCGGGGGCGAAGATGCTGGAGGATACGGCGCGGGCGGTGCCGTGCCACGGCGCGCCGCGCGGCGGGCGGATGGCATCGACGCCGGCGGCCGATCACGGGCCGCATGGCGGGAGCCCGGGGCCGCGGCGATAGGGGTGGCGCGGGCGGCCGGCATGGCGGCGCTGACCTATAACCGGGAATCGGTGCCGACGATCCGGCGCTTCATGGAATCGGATGCGTTCATCCGGGGGCTGATGGGGCCGTTCGGGTCGGGGAAAAGTTCGGGCTGCGTCTGGGATATCGTGGTGCGGGGGCTGCGGCAGGCGCCAGGGCCGGACGGGGTGCGGCGCACGCGCTGGGCGGTGATCCGCAATTCGTACCGCCAATTGGAGGATACGACCATCCGCACGGTGCACCAATGGTTTCCGCCCGCGCGGTTCGGGCGGTGGAAGCCGACCGAGCATTCCTATGTCATCGACCGGATGGTGGCGGAGGGAGACGAGGCGCCGGCGGAGATCGAATTGCTGTTCCGGGCGCTGGACCGGCCGGACCAGGTCGGCAACCTGCTGTCGCTGGAGCTGACGGGTGCGTGGGTGAACGAGGCGCGCGAGGTGCCGTGGGCGATCATCGAGGCGGTGCAGGGGCGTGTCGGGCGCTATCCGGCGCGGCGCGACGGCGGGGCGAGCTGGTCGGGCGTGCTGATGGACACGAACCCGCCCGACGCGGAATCGGACTGGTACCGGTTCTTCGAGGAAAAGGACCATGGGCCGGCGGTGGCGGCGATGGCCGGGATCGTGCCGGACATGACGGTCGCGCGGTTCGCGCGGATCTTCAAGCAGCCGGGGGGACGCTCGGCGCAGGCGGAGAACCTGGAGAATTTGCCGCCGGCCTATTACCAGCGGCTGGCGGTCGGGAAAAGCGACGAATGGATCAAGGTCTATATCGACGGGGATTATGGATTCGTCATGGAGGGGCGGCCGGTTTTCGGCGAATACAGCGATAGCTTCCATTGCCGGGCGTGCCGCACGGTGCCGGGCCTGCCGGTCTATCGCGGCTGGGATTTCGGGCTGACGCCGGCCTGCGTGTTCAGCCAGTTGCTGCCGTCGGGGCAGTGGATCGTGGTGGACGAGCTGGTGGCGACGGCGATGGGGGTCGCGCGGTTCGCCGAACGGGTGGCGCGGCATTCGGCGCAGCATTTTCCGCATACGCGCTTTGTCGACGTCGGCGATCCGGCGGGCATGCAGCGGGCGCAGACCGACGAGCGGACCTGTTTCGAGATCCTGCATGCGCAGGGGATCGCGATCGAGGCGGGAATGCAGGGCCCGGCGATCCGTCTGGAGAGCGTGCGGCGGCCGCTGCGGACCCTGCTGGACGGGGCGGAGCCCGGATTCGTGCTGCATCCGCGCTGCGCAGTCCTGCGCCGGGCGCTGATGGGGGGATACCAGTATCGGCGCATGCGGGTCGGCGGCGAGCGCTATGCCGACCGGCCGGAGAAGAACCGCTGGTCGCATGTGACGGACGCGCTGCAATACGCCGCGACGCGGTTGTTCGGCCCCGGCCTGCGCGGGGCGGACGGGGCGGGTGGGGACGGTGCGGCGGGAGACGGCCCGCCGGCGCCGGATGACCGGACACGGTCGGACATTACGGGATATTGACATGGCAGGATTGGTGATTCCGGCCCATCTGGGCCCGGCGCGGCGGACGTGCCGCCAGTGCCGCCATCATGGCGTCGAGGGAATGGATATCGTCTGCCGGCGTTTTCCGCCGCAGGTGACGGTGGTGCTGGTGCCGCAGGGCGCGCCGCGCGCGGGGCAACTGGCGCCGCAGCCATTCGCCACCTTTCCGCCGGTGGTGCCCGAGCATGTATGCGGCGAATTCTCGGCCGGAGCGGCGGGGCGATGAGCGGGACGATAGATGAGGACGGGCCCTGGGACGGGCCGGGGGACGGGCCGGGGGACCTCTGTCCGACATGCCGGACATGGCGCTGGCGCATCGTTTGGCGCGGTGGATCGACAGCCCGAACATCGCCGTGGAACTGGACGAGGTGACGTGCGGGCAGGTGGCAGACCGGGTGGCGCGGGATTATCGCGCCGACGAGGAGAGCCGCGCGGCGTGGAAGGAGAGCTGCCATCGCTGGCTGGACCTGGCGCGGCAGGTGAGCGAGCCCAAGACCTATCCCTGGCCGGGGGCATCGAACGTGATCTATCCGCTGCTGGCCAATGCGGCGGTGCAGTTTGCGGCCCGGGCCTATCCGGGGATCGTGCGCGACCGGGACGTGGTGCGGGGCACGGTGCTGGGCGACGATTCCGGCGTGCCCCTGCGCGATCCGTCGCGGCCGGGGCAGGTGCTGCGCGGCCCGGACGGCGCGCCGCTGTGGCTGGTGCCGCCGGGGGCGAAGCGGACGCGGGCGGATGCGATCGGCCGGCACATGAGCTGGCAATTGCTGGACGAGATGCCGGACTGGGAGGAGCAGACCGACACGCTGCTGCTGCAACTGTCCATCGTCGGCACGATGTTCCGCAAGACCTATTTCGACCCGGCGCTGCAGCGCAATGTCAGCGAGACCGTGGACCCGCTGCGCCTGTGCATCGACTACCGGGCGAAATCCTTCGCCACGGCGCCGCGCATCACCGAGGAGATCGACCTGTATCCGTGGGAGGTCGAGGAGCGGATCCGCGCCGGACTGTTCCTGGACGCGGAGTATGGCGCCAACCATGATGCGGGCGAGGACGGGGACGCGCCGGTGACGTTCCTGGAACAGCACCGGCGGCTGGACCTGGACGGGGACGGGTATGCCGAACCCTATATCGTGACGATCGCGCGGGATTCCGGCCGGCTGGCGCGGATCGTCGCGGGGTTCGACCGCGAGGGGGTGATGTTCGGCCGCGACGACCACCGGGTACGCCGGATCGACGCGATCGGGTATTACACGAAATATTCGTTTATTCCGTCGCCGGATTCCGCGATCTACGACATCGGATTCGGCGCGCTGCTGCATCCGCTGAACGCGGCGGTGAATACCAGCCTGAACCAGATGTTCGACGCCGCGCACCTGGCCAATGCCGGGGGCGGGTTCGTGGGATCGGGGATGTCGCTGAATGGCGGGGCGGTGCGCTTTCAGGTCGGGGAATACAAGGTCGTGAACGCGCCGGGCGCGGCCTTGCGGGAAAACCTGGTGCCGCTGCAATTTCCCGGCCCGAATCCGGTCCTGTTTCAGTTGCTGGGGTTTCTGGTCGATGCCGGACGGGAGATCGCGTCGGTCAAGGACGTGCTGTCGGGCGCGATGCCGGGCAGCAACGTGCCGGGGATTCTGGGCCTGGCGGTGATCCAGCAGGGACTGAAAGTGTTCAGCGCCATCTTCAAGCGGATTCATCGCGCGCTGGGACAGGAATTTCGCAAGCTGCACCGGCTGAACCGGATCTATCTGCCCGACGAGGTGGGGTTTCGGATCAGCGCGTCCTATTTCCGGGTCGGGCGGGCGGATTACGCGCAGGGCGGCGGGGTGGAACCGGTCTCGGACCCCGAGATCGTGACCGACATGCAGCAGATGGCGCGGGCGAATTTCCTGCTGGGATTCAAGGACGATCCCTGGTGCGACGGGCGCGAGATCCGCAGGCGGGCCTTTGCCGCCGCCGCGATCGGCGAGGTGGAGCACGTGCTGCGCGACGCGCCGGCGCCGGACGCCGAGGCGATGGCGCGGCTGGCGGAGCTGCAATTGCGGGCGCGGCGCGAGGCCGGGGACATGGAGATCCGCGCGGGGCAGCAGCAGGCGCAGCGGGTCGCGGCGCTGGCGGATGCGGTGCTGCACCTGGCGCAGGCGCGGCGGGCCGACGGGCAGGCGCTGCGCGACGTGCAGGAGATCGCGCGGATGGCGCGCGAGATTTCGGAGGAGGAGGGAGGTGATGACCGAGCGGGCGGACCAGATGCCGGAAGCGGCGCGGGATTTGCGGGCGCGGCGGCTGGAGATGCTGGGCGACCTGACGGAGGACGCGTTCCGGATGTGGCGCCACCATCCGGTGACGCGGGCGGTGCTGCTGTTCCTGATGGATTACCGCGATAGCGTCGCGCAGCGGATGCTGGAGCAGTGGCGGGCCGGGACGATCGTGCTGGCGGAGGAGCACGAGGCACGGGGGCGGGCCGCGGTGGCGGCGGAGATCGCGGAACTGCGCTGGGAGGCGATGATGGCGTTCTATGGACGGGAGGCAGGCGATGCGTGAGGGGCGGATTTTGAAATTCGACCAGCAGGAATATGTGATGTCGGATTGGGATGGGGTGAACCGGGCTGGCTATGTGCCGCTGGACGACAAGATATTGGTGCTGGCCGACGTGCATGCAGAGATGACCAGCGGCGCGGTGCAACTGCCCGCCGGCTATGTCGAGCGCCAGACCCTGGCCGCCGAGCACGGCACGGTGATCGCGGTGGGGCCGGCGGCCTTTCGCTGGAACGACGACGGCACGCGGCAATGGGTGGGGCGCATCCCCGCGCCGGGGGACCGGGTCTATTTCGAACGTTATGCCGGGCAGTTGCTGCGCGGCGAGGATGGGCGGCTGTACCGGCTGATGTCGCAGCGCTGCATCGCCGCGATCGGCGTGGCCGCCGCCGTGGGGAATATGGAACAGGACGGAAAGGAGATGGCGCATGCTGGAGCGTGACGGGATGCGGGATGCGGACAGGGCGGACGAGACCCCGTCGGTTCGGGATATGCCGGGTGACGGCACGCCGGCGGGTGGCGGGCCGGCTGGAGACATCCCGGAAGGCGGCGCGGGCGAGGACGGCGGGCCGGCGGCATCCGCGACGGATGAGATCGAGGCCCAGGCGCGGCGCATGGGCTGGCTGCCGCGTGGGGAATTTCGCGGCGATGTGGAAAAATGGCGTCCGGCACAGGATTTTCTGGATCGGGGGATGAATCTTCTGCCGGTCCTGCAGCAGCAATATCGCGCGCTGGACGGGCGCTATGCCAGCATGCAGGCGCAGTTGCGCGACAGCCAGAAGGCGCTGGCGGACCTGACGGAACGGACGCGGCGGGCGGACGAGCGCGCCTATCAGCGTGCGGTGCGCGATATCGAGGCGCGGCGGCAGGCGGCGGTGGCCAGCGGGGATACCGGGGCGTTCGCCGCCGCCGACCGGGAATTGCAGGATCTGCGCGAGAGCGCGCCGCCGCGCGCGGCGCCCGTGCCGGCGGAGGGAGGGGCGGCCCCGCAGGCACAGGCTGCACCGGCCCCCGAAATCCTGGCCTTTCTTCAGGCGAATCCCTGGTTCGGCACGCATGACGAGGCGCGGCAGGATGCGATTGCGATCCAGTCGGCGGTGGACCGGCAGCATGCGGGGCTGAGCCTGGCGGAGCGGCTGGAGATCACGCGGCGCAAGATACGGCAATTGCATCCCGCGCTGTTCGAGAACCGGCGGCGCGAGACGCCGGCCGCGGTCAGCCCGTCGCGCGGCGAGGCGGGGAGGGGCGCGAACCCGCGCGGGTTCGAGGCGCTGCCGCCCGAGGTCAAGCGGGAATATGACCGCTATGCTCGTGCCCTGTCGGGCAAGGGCAAGCCGCTGACCAAGGAGGAATGGGCCGGATATTACTGGGAGAACGAAGCATGAGCGACGAGAAGGGCGGAAAGATGCCGCAGCAGGAGACGGCGCGCGCGGCCGTCGCGGCCCGGGGGCGCCGCGCGCCGTCGCGCCGGCCGTTCGGCCTGCGCGAGCAGAAACTGGCCTACCCCGACCGGGAGGGATATCACCGGCACTGGTTCAACGACGAGCCGGGACGCATCGCGCGCGCCCAGGACGCGGGCTATGCCCAGGTGATGGACGATTCGGGAAAACCCGTGTGCATGACGGTGGGTGTCGCGCGCGGGGGCGGTCCGCTGATTGCGTACTTGATGGAGGTCCCGGTCGAATGGTATCGAGAGGACATGGCGGCGCAGGAAGCGGGCCACCAGGACCTGATGGCCCAGATTCGCGAGGGACGCGTGCCCGGCGGGCCGACCGGCGCGGACCGCAACGCGCAATATGTGCCGCGCGACATGGGCATTTCCATTCGCGAGGAACGGCGCTGAGGCGGGCGTGAGGCAAGGCGTAACGCAAGACGTGACGCCGGACGTGATGCAAGACGTGATGCAAGACGTGATGCAAGACGGGGGACGCCCCGCATCATATCCGGTTCGGCGCGCCAGGATGGCGCCGGGCCGGTTCAGGCAGACCAGGCAATGACGACCGGCCCTACAGCGGGCCGTCCTTTCAATCCTGCAGAGGTTCTGCCAGATGAATGCCAATTCTCCATTCGGCCTGCGGCCGATGGCCTATGCGTCCGGCGCGCCCTATGGCGGCGGGGTGCAGGTCTATTACGTGCCCGCGTCCAACGCGACGCCCCTGTTCCTGGGCGATCCGGTGCTGGCGCTGGGCGGCGCCGCCGATGCCAGCGGCGTGCCGGCGGTGGGGATCGCCGCCGCCGGGGCGTCGGGCCCGATCACCGGGGTGATGCAGGGCATCGCCAATAATGCCGGCGAGACGGTGCTGCCCGTGTTGCAGAACCAGACGCCGTACCTGCCGGCGGGGCAGGCGGCCTATATCTACGTCGCGGACGATCCGAACCTGGTCTTTGCCGTGCAGGAGGATTCGGTCGGCGGGGCGCTGCCGGCCGGGGCGGCGTCGAGCAACGCCAGCCTGGTGGCCGGGGCCGGGTCGACCGTGTCCAGCCTGTCGGGCTGGCAACTGCAATCGAGCAGCCTTGGCACGGCGGCCGGCGGGCAGATGCGGATCCTGCGGGCCTATCAGTCGATCGACAATGCGATCGGTGCGAACGCCAAGTGGCTGTGCCGCATCAATCTGCATGCGATCACCAGCACCACCGGTATCTGAGGAGGCTGTATCATGGCCGTCATTACGACAGGCGCGCATCCGAAGGCGCTGTGGCCGGGCATCAAGGCCTGGTGGGGGCGCAGCTATGACGAACATCGCGTGGAATATCTGGATCTGTTCGACAGGCAGACCTCGGACAAGGCGTATGAGGAAGAGGTCGAGATCACCGGATTCGGCCTGGCGCCGGTGAAGCCGCAGGGGCAGCAGATCTATTACGACGTGGAATCGCAGGGATCGGTCAGCCGGTTCACGCATGTGGCCTATGCGCTGGGCTATATCGTGACCTATGAAGAGCTGCGCGACAATCTGTACGAGACCGTGTCCAAGCGGCGGGCGGCGCAACTGGCGTTCTCGATGCGCCAGACGAAGGAGAACGTGCTGGCCGGGATCTATAACATGGCCTTCTCGGCCTCGGCCCCCGGCGGGGACGGGGCGTCGCTGATTTCGAACCTGCACCCGACCTTGTCGGGCATGCAGTCCAACCTGCTGGCGACGGCGGCGGACCTGTCGGAAGCGGCGATCGAGGACCTGACCATCCAGATCATGCAATGCCAGAATAATCGCGGCATGCGGATCTCGGCGCTGCCGCGCACGCTGAACGTGCCGTCGGCACTGTGGTTCGAGGCGAACCGGGTGTGCAATTCGGTGCTGCAGAACGATACGGCGAACAATGCGATCAACGTGCTGCGTGCGACCAACGCGTTCCCCGAAGGGGTCAAGCTGAACCATTACTTCACCAGCCAGACGGCGTGGTTCATCCGCACCAACGTGCCGAATTCGCTGACCTATTTCGAGCGCGACCCGATTTCCTTCGATCAGGACAACGATTTCGACACCAAGAACGCCAAGGCGGCCTGTTACGAGCGCTATTCCGGCTATTGGGCGGATTGGCGCGGCCTGTACGGAACGCCCGGCGTCTGAACGAATCGCGGTCCGGGGCAAAGCCCCGGATCTGAAAAACGAAAGGCCGTATCATGTCCGAACGAAAAAATTCCGTCGCCCGCATGAAAACCGCGCCGCGCGTGGGCGAGGTGCATGTGCACCATCATTATCATGGCGTGGCCTCGTCGCCTGAAAAACCGCCCGCAAAGCCGCCCGCGAAGGTGGCGCCGGGGCGGCGGACGCCGCGCGTGCGCAAGGAGACGCGGGGCGGCTGAACGGGTTGGGCGGCGGCCGGCAGGACCCGGCCGCCGCGCTTCGGCGGGATGAAGGGGAAGATGTGACATGTCCGAGTGGAATCCGACGAATTTTCCAGAAGGGATCGCGGCGGCGGCCGGGATCCAGATCGGGGCGGTGTCGCGGGTCGCGGCGCTGACGTTCTATGCGGTCGTGCCGGTGCTGGGCGCCGTGGCGGCGAACAGCACGGCCGAGCAGATGCTGCCGGTGCCGGGCGTCGCGGCCGGGGACGTCGTGCTGGCGGTCAACAAGCCCGGCGCCCAGGCGGGGCTGGGGATCGTCGGCATGCGGGTGGCGGGCGCGGGCAGCGTGGGGGTGACGTTCGCCAACGTGACGGCGGCGCCGGTCACGCCGGCATCGGGCGAAACCTATGCCATCGTCTGCATCACGCCCGGCGCGGCGTAGGCGCGGGCAGCGGGGGGACGGACGATGGCCGACGTAACGACCACGCAGGTAATCGCGAATGGTCCGCGCAACCTGATCGTGCGGCTGACGGATGTCAGCGACGGGACGGGGCTGAGCGCGGTGAAGATCGTCGATGCGCAGAGCCCGGCCTTTGCCGTGCGGGGGCAGGTGCCGGGCGTGCATCTGAAACTGGTCCGTATCGTCTATGACGTTCATGACATGGCGGTGCGGCTGCAATGGGACGGGACCGAGCCGGTGGACCTGGTGACGCTGTCGGGGTTCGGGCATCTCGATTTCCGGCGTTTCCAGGGCATTCCCAATCCGCGGGCGGCGGGGGCGACGGGGTCGATCCTGTTGAGCACGATCGGGGCGGCGGCGAATGCCACGTTCACGATCGATCTCGAGATGATCAAGGGTGTTCCACAATTCTGACGGGAGGATGGGGTGAGCGAGCCCTGGTATTACAATCCCGGCGATCATTACGTGCTGGACGACCTGTCGGGCTTCAAGGTGCGGCGGTCGAAGACGCGGACCATTCCGGGCGGGCAGACCGGCCAGGCGGTGGTGGACCGCGCAAGGTGGGAGCCGCAGCAGCCGCAGGATTTCGCGGTGGGGATCGCCGACGACCAGACGGTGGATCTGGCGCGGCCGCGGCAGGAGAACCGCTTCATGATGGTGGGCACCACCATCGCGGCGCCGGCGCAGGCCGGGGCGCGCGTGATTGTGGTGCAGTCGGCGGCGGGGATCGGCCCGGGGGACTGGCTGCAGATCATGCTGGATAGCGGGGTGAACGTGACGGCGCAGGTGGCCTCGGTGGCCGGGGCTTCGGTCACGCTGGCCGCGCCGCTGCCTGGCGCGGCGGGCATGCTGGGCGACCCGCCGCAGAACCTGGTGCTGGATCTGAGCGCGCCCGGGGCGGCGCTGAACTGGCCGGGGGCGGCATGACGACGAGCGGCACGGCAGGCTGGAACCCCGGCACGGTTTCGATCGTCAACGGCGCGCTGCGGCTGATCGGGGCGATCGCCAGCGGGGAGACGCCGCCGGACAATGAATTCCAGGACGCGCTGGATGCGCTGAACGGGCTGATCAAGGCGTGGCAGGTTTCGGGCGTGCATGTCTGGACCCAGACCGAGGCGACCGTGTTCCTGCAGCCGGGGCAGGCGCGCTATGCGATCGGCGTGGCCGGCACGGACCATGCATCCGAGACCTATGCCGCGACCCGGAGCAGCGCCGGTGCGGCGGCGGGTGCGGCCGTTCTGCCGGTGGTGTCGGCGGCCGGCCTGACGGTGGGCGATACGATCGGGGTGGCGCTGGATGACGGGGCGGTGTTCTGGTCCGCCATCGCGTCGGTGGCCGGATCGTCGGTCACGCTGACCGGCGCGCTGCCGTCGCAGGCCAGCGCCGGGGCGCAGGTCGTGGCCTATGCGGCGCCCTTCGCGCGGCCGCTGCGCGTGATCGGCGCGCGGGCGGTGACGCTGGCGACCGGGGCGGAGACGCCGCTGATCCCGATGTCGCGGCTGGATTACGCCAACCTGTCGGGAAAGACCGTGCCGAACGGGCCGCCCGCCCAGTATTTCTACGATCCGCAACTGGGATCGGGGGTGCTGAGCCTGTTCCCGGCGCCGTCGAACGGCCTGACGGCGGTGACCTTCACCTGCCAGCGGCCGCTGCAGGATGTCGCCAATGCCGCGAACACCGCGGACGTGCCGCAGGAATGGGTCTCGGCGCTGCGCTTCGCGCTCGCCGTCGAACTGGCGCCGGAATATGACTGCCCGGCCCCGCGCTTCGAGATGCTGAAGGCGATGGCGGCGGAGAAATTCGCCGTGGTCCAGAAATGGGACGTCGAGGGAGAGGGCACCACATCTTCGGCATTCGCTCAGCCGGTCTACCAGATCATCGCGGGCGCGCTGCGGTTGTGCGGCGGGTGCGCGCCTCAGAATCTGCCGACATGGGGGCAGGTGGAGAATGCGCGCTATTCCCTGAATGCCGTGATCCAGGGATGGCAGGCCAACGGCATCCATGTCTGGACGCAGACCGAGATGACGCAGGCGCTGACGGTTGGGCAGGCGCAATACACCGTCGCGTCGCCGCGTCCTCTCCGCGTGGTGGGGATGCGGCTGGTGTCGGCCTCCGGCACCGAGACGCCGCTGATCCCGATGTCGCGGCTGGATTACGCCAATCTGTCGGGAAAGACCGTGCAGGGGGTGCCGGTCCAGTTCTTCTATGACCCGCAGGTCGATAGCGGGATCATATCCCTCTATCCGGCGCCGGCCGACGCGACCGCGACCGTGCATTTCACGGCCCAGCGGCAGCTTCTGGGCGTCCAGACGCTGAATGATGATCTGGACTTCCCGCCCGAATGGCTGGACGCGCTGCGCCTGACGCTGGCATGGCGACTGTCGGCCGAATACGGCACGCCGCCCGAGATCGCGCAGGCGCTGAAGGTGCAGGCCGACGAGGCGCTGGCCGTGGTTCAGAGATGGGACGTGGAAGCGCAGGGCACCACGACCTATCCGTTCGGCCAGCCGCTGTACCAGATGATCGCGGGCGCGCTGCGCCTGTGCGGGGCGGTGGGGCCGCAGGATGTACCGCGGCTGGGGCTGGTGGAGAATGCGTTCACGGCGCTGAACGCGATGGTGCAGGCCTGGCAGGCCTCGGGCATTCATGTCTGGGCCGAGGAGGACGTGACCGTGTTCCTGCAGCCCGGGCAGATCCGCTATCTGCTCGGCGGGGCGACGACGGACAATGCGGCGGCCACGGCGGGGACCGGCCTGACCTGGCTGGCGGCGACGGCGGCGGCGGGGGCGTCCGGCGTGACGCTGGCCGATGCCGCCGGGATCGCGGCGGGAAGCACGCTGGGCGTGTGGCTGGATGCCGGGACGGTGTTCTGGACCAGCGTGACGGCGGTGGCGGGCGCGGTGCTGAGCCTGGGGGCGCCGTTGCCGTCGCAGGCTTCGGGGGGTGCCATGGCGGCGTCCTATGCCGCGGCGTTGGTCCGGCCGCTGCGCATGCCGGCCGGGCGCCGGCTGGTGCTGGCCGCGCAGGGGGCGCAGCCGATCGAGGTGCCGCTGGTGCCGATGTCGCGCATCGATTACGCCAACCTGCCGAACAAGGCGACGCCGGGCACGGTGACGCAGTTCTTCTATGACCCGCAACTGGGCTCGGGGGTGCTGAATGTCTGGCCGGCGCCGTCGGATGCGCGCTGCGCGCTGCGCTTTACCGCGCAGCGGCCGCTGACGACGTTCGCCGGCCTGGACTCGGCGCCGGATTTCCCCGACGAATGGCTGGCGGCGCTGCGCTGGAACCTCGCGGCCGAGTTGTGGCCGGAATATAACGGGTCGGCCAGGCCGGGCGGCAATCCGGGGCAATATGCGCTGCTGAAGCAGGAAGCCGCCGCCAAGCTGCTGACGGCGCAGGGCTGGGACCGCGAGCCGCAATCGGTGCTGTTCGGCGCGGGCATGGGCCCGGCCGGGCGGTCGGGGTAGCGCGCGATGGTGGTGCAGCAGGTGCCCTTCGCGGCGCAATCCTATCAGGCGCGGTCGGTGGCGCTGGATGCGCAGCGCTGCGTCAATTTCTATGCCGAGTTCGCGCCCAAGGGGGCCAAGACGTCGGTGCCGGTGTGGGGCTGCCCGGGGATGGTGGCCTTCGCGCAGTGCGGCGCGGGCCCGGTGCAGGGCATGTGCCTGATGGGCGGCGTGCTGTATGTCGTGTCGGGGCAGGCGCTGTATCGGGTCGATCCGGACGGGTCGTCGGTCGAACTGGGCGCGACCTGGGTGACGGGGCCGGTGTCGATGGACACCAACGGTACGGACCTGGTCTGGGTGGATGGGGAATCCGGCTGGTCGTACTCGGTCGCCGGCGGGGTGCAGCAGATCACCGACCCGAATTTCCATCCGGCGGACAGCGTCGTCTATTTCGACACCTATTTCGTGTTCAACCGGTCGGGGACGCAGGAATTCTTCCTCTCGCCGCAGGGGGCGGTGGTGCCGTTCGACGGCACGATGTTCGCGTCGAAGGAAGCGACGGCGGACCCGCTGCTGGCGATCGTGAACACGCACGAGCAATTGCTGCTGTTCGGCGCGGCGCGGACCGAGGTGTGGTACGACGCGGGCAATGCGCCGCCGACCTTCCCGTTCCAGCGCTTCGACGGGGCGTTCATCCAGCGCGGCATCGCCGGGCCGCATGCGCAGTGCCTGGAGGACAATACGGTCTTCTTCCTGGGCGATGACGGGATGTTCTACCGGCTGAACGGATTCCAGCCCGAGCGGATCTCGACCCATGCGACCGAGGGGGCGTGGCAGTCCTATGCCACGCGGGCCGATGCGCGCTGCTTCAGCTATACGCTGGAGGGGCATAAATTCGTCAATCTGCTGTTCCCCTCGGCGCCGGCGAGCTGGGTCTATGACGTGGCGACCGGGCTGTGGCACGAGCGGGAATCCTGGACCGGGGCCGGCGCCGACAGTTCGATCGGGCGGTGGCGCGGCAATGGCGCGATCATGGCCTATGACCGCATCCTGATCGGCGACTGGCTGAGCGGCACGGTCGGGCAACTGAATTTCGCGGTCTATACCGAGCTGGGGGCGACGATGCGCGGGCTGCTGGCCGCGCCGCCGGTCCATGACGCGCGGCGGCGGGTGTTCATGCGGCGCTTCGAGCTGGATGTGGAAACCGGGGTCGGGCTGCCGGCGGCTTCGTCCACCGTCATGGTGCCGTACCAGCCCACCGGGGTGATGCTGGCGGCCCCGTCGGCGTTGGCGCGGGCCGCGGCGCCGGGCGGCATGGCGGTGGCGCTGACCAACCTGCTGGCCAGCCTGTGGGTGCTGCTGCCCGATGACGGGACGCCGCGCGGGGTGGTGCTGGGCAATGCGCCGGGCGGGAGCGGGCCGGGATTCTCGCTGACGCTGGTCAATGACCGGACGGCGCCGGCGGCGCAGATCCTGGTGCGGGCGGCGGACGTGCTGGGCGATCCGGTGGTGACGGCGTCCTATGACTATGCCGGGTGGGGCGGCTGGGTGAACCTGATGCTGTCGGTCTCGCCGGCCGGCCGGACGATCCAGCTTTATGCCAATGGCGCGGCGCTGGCGCCGGCCGCGCTGGACTGGGCGTCGCAGGCGCCGATCGGCAATCCGTCCGGCCAGGGCTGGAGCGTCGCGCCGTCGAACGGCACGGCCGATCCGGTGGGGGTGCTGGCCGCGCCGCAATTCGGCGGCCACACCGCGGGCACCGGCACCGGATATGACAATGCGTCGGTGCAGATCGACCAGTTCGGCAACATGCTGTCGATCGGCGGGGGCGCGGTCAACGCGGTGTCGCAGGCGGGCGCGGTGGCGTGGAGCCTGGCGTCCGGCACCGTGCAGTCCGACATCCTGTCGGTGGCGCCGGGGCTGACCATGTCGAGTTATGTCCTGAATGCCGCATCGGTGCTGATGCAGGGCCAGTATCTGGCCGCCGGCGTGGGGTCCGGCGCCCAATGGCAGGGGATCGCGCTGTATCAGGTCAATAGCGGCGCGGCGCCGCGCTTTCGCGGGTTCGTCTATTACTACGTCAACGGTCCCGGGCCGATCTATGGCGCCAACCAGTGCTTCCTGGCCGGCGACCAGACGATCGACGATCCGATCCTGTGCTACCAGATCGAATATCCCAACGTGCCGCGCGTGGTGATGGTCTATCCGAGCATCGCGCAGATCGTCGGCGGCGCGGCGGCCTCCGGCGGTCTTAACGGGCTGTATCCGGAACTGGGCAATACGGCCGGCTGGGGCCCGTGCCAGGTGCCGGTCATCGAATATCGCTATCCGGCGCAACTGGGCAGCAACCTGCTGCGCCAGGCGGGCTATAACGGCAATGTCGGGTTCTTCCTGCCGGACGGGCAGGGCGGTACGAACCATTATTTGTATTTCAGCCGCGGCGACATGGCGGCGAACGCGACGGCCGGCACCAACGCCAATCCGGAACTGCAGGCGGTGATCGGGCCTGCTTGTCCAAACGGCGCGATGGTGAAGATCGCGATGGGGGCGGTCAGCTATGACGCGCTGGTCGGCGCGCATTTCGCGGGGAACGGCGCCACGCAGTTCACCGGCACGATGCCGATGTACAGCATCGACAATGCGAACTGGGTGGACCAGGCGGGGGCGGCGCAGATCCCGTTCGCGGACGAATATCATTACATCGCCACCGGGCAGCCGGGCGGCACCGACGTCTATGTCGGCCAGCCGTCCCTGACGCCGATCCCCGGCTCCTCGGACTGGCTGGTGACCTTCCTGCTGGTCGGGCTGTCGGACGCCGCCGCCAATCGGGGCAATGCCAGCGTGTGGGACACGGTGCGGGTGTTCCACTATTCCGGCGGCACGGCGACGCAGCTTGGCCCGGCGGTTTCGGGCGAGGCCTATGCGGCGGCCGACTGGCCGGGCTTCACCCTGGGGGCCTGGGCCGACACGAATGCCGTCGCCTATCTGGACGGCACGTCGGTGGTGATTTTCGGGAACATGGCATCGTATGCCGGCGCCTGTCCGAATCCGCAGGGCGCGCAATATTGCACGCGCTTCGGATCGCTGAGCTTTGCCGTGGCGCAACTGGCCGACCTGTTCCTGGCCGCGCCGAGCGGGTTCTTCGACCTGTCGCAGCCGGCCAATCGGGCGCTGTTCCTGAACGGCGCGGGGGGCGCGCAATATCTGGGGTCGGACGGATCGCGGGTGCTGGGGATGGCGCCGCCGGTCTTCCTGACCGTGGCGCCGGGGGCGGCGGTGGCGGCCTTCGCCGGGAATGGCGGGACCGGCGGGGCGTTCGACGTGACGGGGACGATCCTGCCGGCGCAGTCGAACCCGGCGGGCGGGACCTATCCGCAGCCGGTCGGCGGGTCGGCCGACACGCCGCCGGGGGCCGATCCGCAGATCATGCTGGACTGGTCGGATGACGGGGCCCGGACCTGGAGCGCGCTGCGGCTGTGCCGGTCGATGGGGGCGCAGGGAGCGTATCTGACGCGGCTGCGCTGGCTGAAGCTGGGCCAGGCGCGGCAGCGGGTGCTGCGGCTGCAGGTGACGGACCCGGTGCGGCGCAACCTGATCGGGTTCTACCTGGACACCGAATCGGGGATGGAGTGATGCCGTCCGCACCGCGCCAGACCCTGCCGACCGGGGACCGCCCGTTCGTCACCGCCGGCACGCTGGGGCTGACCCTGGCGGCCTATCAGTTCCTGTCGCGGCTGGGCGATGCCGGGCAGGCGACCGCGCGCAATGTCGAGGTGATCGCCGAGGCGCTGGGCGTGCCGGTGGCCAGCATTCCGGCCGAGGGGCCGGTTGCCGTCACGCTGCCGGCGTCGTTTCCGCCTGCCGGGCCCAGCGGGGCGGCGGCCGGCCCGGTGAATGCGGCGCGGCTGCTGGCGATGCTGGCGGCGGTGCCGCGGCCGGGCCGGGGGGCGCCCGGGATGCCGCCGCCCGTGCCGCCGCCACCCGTGCCGCCCAGGCCGCTGCGCGCGGCATTGCCGGCGCCGGGGTCGCGGGTGGCCGACATCGTGGTGCTGCATCATGGCGCGCGGGTGATCGACGGGTTCGGCGCGCCGGCCGGGCTGGTGGTGGGGTGGATCGGCGATCTGTACCTGCAGCGCGATGGCGGCCCGGCCGGGGCGCTGTGGTCGAAGCAGTCCGGCGCCGGCACCGCCCAGGGCTGGGTGGCGGGCGGCGGGGGGACGGGCGGCGTGCTGCCGCTGGTCAATGGCGATATCGCCCCGATCGGGATTCTGTCCGATCCGACGGGGCAGGCAATCGGGGTGCCGATCTGATGGGACATAGCACGCTGATCACCGATTATTTCGGATACGGCACGGCGGCGGATCGTCCGGCGTCGCTGAATATCCCCAGCGGGTGCCTGGGGTTTTATTACGCGGCCGATGTCGGGCAGGTCTATGCCTGGGACGGGGCGTGGCAGGCCTGGGCGCCGCCGCCGCAGAGCTTCGCCGGGTCGCTGACCGCTGCCGGCACCACCCAGGGCTCGGCCGCCGTGCTGGCGGCGGACGTCAACATGTTCACCACCGTGGCGGCCGGGACGGGGGCGGTGCTGACGGCCGGCCCGGCCGGCACCTGGCAGAAGGTGCTGAACCGGGGGGCGGCGGCGCTGCTGGTCTATCCGCCGTCGGGCGGGGCGATCGACGCGGGGGCGGCGAACGCGCCCGTCACGATCCCGGCCGGCGGGGGCGCGACCTTCTGGCAGAACACGACAACGCAATGGTATTCGGAATGAAGACGATCCTGTCGATCCTGCTGATCCTGGCCGGCCTGGTGCCGGCCGTTCCCGCCCGCGCGCAGATCGTGGGGCCGGTCGGGCATGGGGAATTGCCGGCCTGTCCCGACAGCGGGGGCAACCACCTGAACTATGTGCCGGCGACGGGGATGTTTTCCTGCGGGACCAGCGACGGCAATCCCGCGACCCTGACGGGCGTGACGGCCGGCACGGGGCTGGCGGGGGGCGGTACGTCCGGCATGGTGACGCTGTCGCTGGGGGCGATCGCCAATGACAGCGTGCTGGGCAATGTCGGTGGCGGCAGCGCCGCGCCCGGTGCGCTGAGCGCCGCGCAACTGACCGCGCTGATGCAGCCTTTTACCGCCGGCCTGTCGGGCGCGGTGCCGGCCAGCGGCGGCGGCACGGCGAATTACCTGCGCGCCGACGGGACATGGGCCGCGCCGCCGGGCGGGGGAAGCGTCGCGCCGACGGAGGTGCAGCGGGCCTATGGCCGATCGTCGTCCGGCAGCATAACGGTTACGATGCCGCAAGCCACGACCGTGGGGAATACCGTCGTGGCGATCGGATATGGGGGCAGCGCCGCGCCGAACTTCAATGGAAGCCAGACGGTGTTCCTGGACAGGAGCAGCCTGTCGGCGGTGTCGTTCGTCGTCATGGCCGCGCCGGTGACGAGTGCGCAGACATCCATCACGGTCAACGGAACATCGGGAAACTACGACATCGAGCTTGTGGAGGTTTCCGGGCTTCGAAACATGTATGTCACGGAAGGGACGAACTATTCCGGGAACCCGGAAACCGCCCCGACATTCGCGCCCGCCGGATGCGCCTATTACGGCATGTACGGATCGGGGAACGCGATTGCATACCAGAGCGCGACATCGGGCTTGTCCAATGTCGTGCAGCAGGGCGCGAACGCCTCCAATAACGCGACCTTCTATAATTTCAGCGCGGCCTCCCGGGGGACCATGCAGACGCTGACGTTCAGCGGGTCGAACGGAAATGTTCTGTCCGCGTCGATCGCTTTTTGCGGGTGAGTTGAAGAATCTTTCGATGGGGGCCGTTCGGGGGAAGGAGCAGCCCAAACGCGATCGAGGATTTCGTCCGGCAGCGAGACTTTCCGGAATCATCGCGATCGCCGCCGTCCAGCAGGGATCCAGCGAACATGAGGGCGTAACGGCGGTTCTTTTCCCGGACGAAGACGGAAAAAACGTGGCTGCTCACAGGATGGGAAGATGGGCGACCCGATGCGCGGGGCGAGGTTGGTGCTCGATCCTCTGCTACGCAAGCTGCCCCTACATTTAGTCGTGGCAGCTTGGGAGCGGGTCTGAAACGCATTCTATCAGCGGTGGATAGAGCGGATCAAGCAAAGAACGAGGACGCGCATGAGGCGATCATCGGATTCCACGCAGCAGTCCAAGGATCAGGTCGGTCGGTCCGTCGGTCATGACGGCAGCGCAGTGTGGAACACCGGACGGGTGTGAGTCGGGTTGTCTAGCCGTAAGCCACGGGGTGATCGGAAAGACGCGTTACCGCTCGGGCTGAGCGTCGACGCCTCGAAGAAGCGGACTTTTTATGATCTTGAACTATTACCAATTACACGATAGATTTTTGGAAATCAGGGCATAGGCACCGCCCTCCATCCGATATCCCTTCGGGGATGCGACGCGGGATTGCGGTGCCATGTCCGTTCAGCCGATTGCCCTGATTCCCGCCCAATATGTTCCGGCATCGACGACGCCGATCTATACGTCCCCGGCGGGCGTGTATTCGCGTATCGACAGCCTGAGCATCTGCAACACCGGCGCTGTCGCGGTGCAGGCCAGCATCTATCTGGTGCCGTCGGGCGCCGGTGCGGGGCCGGCCAATGCCACGACCTTCAACCAGGCCGTTCTGCCCGGGCAGACCTGGAACAGTCCGAACGAAATCGGGAAAGTGCTGGGCCCGGGCGATGCGATCGCCGTGCTGGCCGGTGCGGCGAACGCGCTGACGATCACGGCCGGCGGGCTGCAGGTGGTGCTGTCGTGACCCGGTATGGCGTCGAGGCGTGGAGCGCGGTCCTGCCGGAGATGCGGAGCCTGTGGGAGGCGCATTTCCGCGAGGTCGCGCTGGAGCAGGAGCGCGTGCCGCTGGACCCGGACCTGGAGACCTATGCCCGGCTGGAACAGGCCGGCGCGCTGCACGTGCTGACGATGCGCGAGGGGCGGGTGCTGGCGGGCTATCTGGTGGCGCTGGTCTGGCCGCATCTGCATCACCGGGGCACCAGCCACGCCTTTTTCGATCTGTATTATGTGCGGCCGGCCTATCGGCGCTGGACGGCCGGGATTCGCCTGTTTCGCGAGGCGGAACGGACGCTGGCGGCGCGCGGCGTGCGGCGGATGATCGCGGGCACGAAGATCCATGTCGGCCCGACCGGGCGGTCGCTGGATGTCGGCCCGATCTTCCGGCGGCTGGGCTGGGTGGAAATGGAACGTCAATTCGGGAAGTGGATCGGATCATGGTGACGGCAATCGGTGGGGGGCTATCGGCCCTGGGCTCGATCGCGGGCGGGATCACGGGGGCGGATGCGGCGTCGGGCGCGGCGCGGGCGCAGGCGAACGCCTATAACCAGGCGCAGCAATTCCAGCAGAACGTCTATAACCAGACGGAACAGAACCTGTCGCCCTATGTCGGGGCGGGGACGAATGCGCTGTACAGCCTCGCCGGCCTGCTGGGATTGCCGGGCGGGCCGGGCGGCCAGGGAGACGGGGAGGGAGACGGCGCGGCGGCGGCGTACCAGGCCTTCAGCCAGACGCCGTACTACCAGTTTCCCCTGCAGCAGGGCGAGCAGGCGCTGGACCAGTCGGCGGCGGCGCGGGGCCTGGCCTTGTCGGGTGGGCAGATGAATGCGCTGCAACGCTATGCGCAGAATTATGCCGGCCAGCAATTCGGCAATTACATGAATGCCTTGTCGGGTCTGGCGGGGATGGGCAGCGCCGCCGCGGGGCAGATCGGCAGCCAGGGCAATGCGGCCGCGACCACGATGCTGAACGCGCTGGGCGGCACGGGGGCGGCCCAGGCGCGTGGCGCCACGACGTCGAACGCGGCGCTGATGTCGGGGCTGGGCAATGCGCTGGCCCTGCTGGGTGGCGGCTCCACCGGTCCGGGCGTGCTGGGAAATGTGCTGGGGCTGGGGGCGGACAATGGCGGAGGGTACGACGTCTTCGGATGAGATGTGGAATTGCCTGAGGATATCACGATCGGTTAGGATCGGTCATCAGGGCACAGGCACCGCCCGCATGAATCCGCGCCCCGGCCGTATGGGGTGTGTGGGGAGTCTGGTGCATGCCCGGTTCAGCCGCCCGCTTTGTGTGGCCCAATGTTTTCAGCGTCGATGCGACGGGGCTGCCCCGCGCGGGCGCGCAATTGTCGTTCTATCAGACCGGGACCACGACGCCGCAGGCGACCTATGCCGATCCGGGCCTGACCATTCCCAATCCGAATCCGGTCATCGCCGATTCGAGCGGGCAGTTCGGCAATATCTTCCTGCTGGGCGCCCCGGATTATGCGGTGGTCCTGGCGGATGCGAACGGCAACCAGGTCTGGACCATGGACCCGGTCGGGGCCTCGGCCGGCGTGGCCGGGGCGGTGCCGGTCGGGGCCGTGTGCGACTTCGCCGGGGCGGCGGCGCCGCCCGGATGGCTGCTCTGTTACGGCCAGGCGATCAGCCGCGTGACCTATGCGGCCCTGTTCGCCGCGATCGGCACGATTTTCGGAGCCGGTGACGGGGTGACCAGCTTCGCCCTGCCGGACCTGCGCGGCCGGGCGAGCTTCGGCGTCGATAATATGGGAGGCAGCGCCGCCAATCAGGTCACGATGGCCGGGTCGGGCGTCAATGGCGTGCAACTGGGTGCGCCGGGCGGCAGTCAGATGGCGGCGGCGCACAGCCACGCGGTCGCCGACCCGGGCCATAGCCATGCGATCACCGATCCGGGCCATGACCACAAGCCCAATCATGGATCGGGCTTCGTCGTGCCGCAGGGATCGGGTGGGGAAATATCGGCGATCTTTGCCGGCGGCGGCGATGTCGAGGAGACGGCGACCGCCCAGACGACGCCGTCCGGCACGGGGGTGACGATCGGGTCGGGCACCACCGGGATTTCGATTTCTACGGCTGGATCGGGCAACAGTCAGAATATGCCGCCGGCCATGATGTTGAACAAGATCATCTATACCGGCGTCGGCGGATAGGCGTCGGACGGGATGGCCGCAAAAAAGCAAGGAGAGGCGATGGATGGGGGAAATCCGGTCCCGGACCCGGCCGGGACGGCCGAGACGCTGCGCCGGCATGACGCGCGGATCGGGCGCCTGGAGCACGGGCAGCAGGACATGATGATGAAGCTGGCCGAGATTTCGGCCGAGGGGCGCGCGCGCGGCGCGCATCAGGACCGTCGCGCCGATCGTGACGTGGAGCAGACGCGCCAGGCGATCGTCGAGCTGCGCCGCGAGATGCGCGCGGCGATTGCCGAAACCACGGCGCCGCTGGCGGAATCGCAGCGAACGCTGATCCGCATGAATGCGGAAATCGCAGGCGGTGTGAAATTGATTCGAAATATCGGTCTCGCCGTCGGGGGCGTGGTGTCGGCCCTGCTGGGCTATCAGCCCTTTTCGGACTGGCTGGACCGGTTGATGCGGGGGTGGTGATGGGCGGACTGGATGCGGCGGACCTGAAATGGCGGGTCGTGGCGCCGACCCTGGACCGGCTGGGCCTGGGCGGGCCGGCGGCGGTCAATCTGCTGACCGGCACGGCGCTGGTGGAATCGCGCGCGGCGCGCCTGGTGCAGGAAGGGGGCGGTCCGGCATTGGGATTGTGGCAGATGGAGCCCGCGACGCATGACGCGCTGTGGCGCATGCTGACGGACGACGCGGCGCATGCCGAGCTGGAAACCCGGCTGCGGCGCATGACCTGTTCGGACATTCCGCGCATGCGCCAGCTTATCGGCAATCTGCGCTATGCCTGCGCGATGGCGCGGGTGAAATACCGTTTCGATCCAGGTCCGTTGCCGGACGCGAAGAGTGCTGAAAATCTCTGCGCGTATTGGAAGCGTGTCTATAACACCGCCCTGGGTGCCGGGGTTGTGGACAGCGTCCATGTCGCGGCCTTCGCCACCGCGATCGCGGCGTGACGATCGGCGTTCCCGCGGGTCATGAATTTTAACGGATGGGGAATATCATGGATCAGGCGACGATCTTTCACACAGTGCTGTCTCTGGTGCCGGTAGGGTATCTGGTCGATGTCGCGGCCCTGTGCGGGGTGTGCGCGGCGGTCATGCCGTGGCTGCCGCTGCCCGGGAGCGCGCAATCGCCCTATGGCCGGTTTTATGCCGTTCTGAACCTGGCGGCGCAGAATTTCCGCAATGTCGCGAACCTGGCGCAGCCGGGCCGCGCGGCGGTGTCGTGCGATCCGGCGTGTAGCAAAGAGGCGCGCGCCTGTCCCGTCGCTCCGCCGGAAGGCCGGGATGGCGGGACGCGGCGCGATACGCCGCCCGTGCTGGGCCTGGCCGTGGCGGGGATGCTGCTGGCGGGGGGATTGGCCCTGTCGGGTTGCGGCATGCCGAGCGGCACGGTTGCGATCGACGCCGCCGAACTGGCGGCGGATGCGGGGGCGGTGGCGTTCGCGGCCGAGGCGATCGAAGCCGTGCCCGGCCTGGCCGCGCATCTGACCGCGGATCAGGCGGCGTCGGTGCAGCAGGCCCTGGCGCAGATCCGCGCGGTCACGGCCGAGATCAATGCAGCATCGGCGGGGGCGGCGCCGGTGGGGACGATCGCCCTCGAGACGGGCAGGGGCTGGGCATCGGCGCTGGTGTCGGCGTTCCGGACCATGCTTGCGATCGCGGGGCCGGTCGTCGCGTCCTGCGCGCCCGCGGTCGCGCCCTATATCCAGACGGCGGAGCAGATCATACCGGTTCTGGAACAGGTGGCGGGGCTGACGCAGGCGGTGCCGATGCGGGGGAGCGTGCCGGCGGCGGCGATACGGGCGGCGCTGTATCGGGGACCCTGACGGGAATGACGGCGGCACCGCCGGAGGATGAGTCCGGGAGAGCCGCCGCCGTCCGTGTTTAAAAAAACCTTGCTGAAATGCAAACCGTTCCGGGAACCGGGGCATAATTTGGCCCTCGGGGCACAAACTGGTCCGATGGCGATGGGTTTCATGACAATGACGATTCTGACGCGAAAATTTGGGAAATGTCCGCCGCGTCGCGATCCGCGCACCAGCCGCCTGTCGCCGTCGCTGGCGGCCTGGTTGCCCGCCGTGCCCGATTCGGTCGCATGGTCGCGCCACGTGACCTATGCGATGTGGGGCAATGATCGATATGGCGACTGCGCCTTTGCCGCGATGGCGGCGCTGATCGGCACATGGACGAAGAACGCGCAGGCCGAGGTCCTGCTGACGACGACCATGTGCCTGGAGAATTACGCGGCCTGCACCGGCTTCGACCCGGCGACGGGGACGAACGATGACGGGACCGTGCTGCTGGACGCGCTGGAACGGTGGCGCCGTGCCGGCTATGCGCGGCCGGGCCAGACCCGCGACTATCTGACGGCGTTCGGCACGATCGACCTGCATGACCATGACGGACTCCGGCGGGCGGTGGCCTATCTGGGTGGCGTCTATGCGGGCATCCAGGTGCCGGCCTACCTGATGCGGGCGGACGGCGACTGGAGACGCGACGACGGCGGGGACCAGACGATCCTGGGGGGACACTGCATTGCGATCGTCGGGTATGAGCCCGGCTGGTGGCACGTCTTCACCTGGGGCGGGGTGCGGCGGATGGCGGTCGATCTGTGGGATGCGATCGCCGACGAGGCCTATGGCCTGATCAGCCGGCAGAACTGGCTGGCGGTGGATGGCCGGACGCCGAGGGGCGAAGACGTCGCGGTGCTGCTGCAGGAGATGCGGGCGGCATGAGGGCGGCGGAACGGCCGGTGTCCCGCCTTCGAAATCCATGCATGAATTTCAAAGGCAGGATAATAAGATCGTGTTTCATCCAATGTTCCGAATCTGAAAGCCGCTGGATTTCAGATTCGGAACATCAGCGCAGCGCGCGCCGCAGGGAACTGCCCGCGTGCGGGTTCAGGTAATGGAACAGGGCGGTGGAACGGATCTTGTCGGGTTCGCAGGGTTCGTTGGCGTGAACCGAGCGATAGCCCCAGAAGAAATAGATATGTCCCGGGTCCATGCGCACCTTCACCGGGTGCAAGATGTTGGCGAGGACGCCCCGCTTGAGCAGGATCTGGGTCAGCTTGTTGTCCAGCAGCAGCTTGTCGAGCAGGTTTCCGACATAGCTGGACCGCACGGGGCGGACGTTGGGAAACATCAGCAGGTCTCCCGGCGGCCCCTCGGCGGGGATCAGGATCGGCACCAGGGCGGTCAGGACGAAGGAATCGAAATGGAAGAAATAGGAATGGCGCGCGCCCTTCGTGCCCGAAAGGCAGCGTAGCACCTGGTAGAAGCCGGTATCCGGGACGATCGTGCCCGTCGCCTTGCCGCAGAGCGCGCGGCAGACCCGCCGGAATTCGGCTGACGCCGAGAGCGCCTGCAGATAGGTGCCCGAGACGGAATCCGGTCCGGCGAGGGACAGATATTGTCCGCCATTGTCTGCGACCTGGCGTTGGACGAAATCCTGCATCGCGGCGAGCTGCGCGGGCGGGACGCAGTCGCGGATCACGCCGAAACCGTTGCGGTTGATGTCGGCGAACAGCGCGTCGATGCTTGCATCCGAAAGCGGCGGGAACAGCGGGGGCTCGATCGCGTTCACGGCGATGTCCGGGGCGGCGGACGAAGTCGGGACACGGTACAGGACGTTTGTTTCTTCCAAGGAAATGGACATTTTATTCACTCCTGGCTGACCCGCGTGTATGATTACACTTATCGTGGTAAATATTTTGTATTCACGCTGGAGGGAAAGCGGCCAGGCCGTCGCGGTTTTTCGCGCCGGCCGTCACATTCTTCGTTTCGCTTTTTTGTGAACCAGTGCCCGGGTCAGTCCGCCGGCGGTCTGGGCAGGGTCAGCATGCGGACGGGGCGCAGCAGCAGGATGGCGCCGGTCGACAGCGCGATATAGGCCGCGCCGGCGATCAGCGCCGGGGCCTGGCCGATCCAGCCGGCCATCGGGACGGCGCAGAGATAGCCGGCGGGCAGCAGGCAGAGGCAGCCGAACGCGTCATAGGCCGTCACGCGGGCCAGCCGCTCCGGCGGGATGATCCGCTGCATCGTCGTGTGCCACAGCACGCTGAAGGCCGCCAGGCCCAGCCCGCCGAGCAGGAATCCGGCCAATTGTCCCGCGTAGGACGGGCACAGGCCCAGCGCCAGCATGGGCAGGGCGAGCAGCAGGAAGAGGTACTGGGCGGCCCGGATCGGGTGGCGGGGCGTCCAGTGCAGGGTCAGCAACCCGCCCGCGATCGCGCCCGCGCCCTGCGCCGACAGCAGCCCGCCCCAGCGCGCCGGTCCGTCGGGCGCATGGGCGAAGAGCAGCGGCCCGAAGATCTGCAGCGGTCCGAAGGCCAGCAGGAAGAAGAGCGAGACCTGCACGATCACGGTCCACAGCCAGAGATGGGCGGTGAATTCGCGCCAGCCCTCGCGCAGGTCGCGCAGCATGGTGCCTCCGGCGGGCGCGGATGCCGGAACGGCGCCGTCGGGCAGGCCCAGCAGCAGGGCCGCGCCGATGGCGTAGCTGGCGGAATCGATGGCGATCGCCCAGGCGGCGCCGGCCGTCTGCACCAGCAGGCCGGCAAGGATGGGCCCCAGCAGGTTGGCGCCGGAATCGCCCAGCGACATCAGGGCGTTGGCGCCCTGCAGATCCGCCGCGTCGACCAGTTCGGGCAGCAGGCCGCTGCGGCCGGGGTGGTAGAAGGCGGTGCCGGCGCCCAGCAGGGCGGCCAGCACCATCAGCGGCAGCAGGTGCAGGGCGGGCAGGAACAGCAGGACGGCCATGATGCCCTGGCTGGCGAAGCGCAGCAGGTCCGCGGCCATCAGGACGCGGCGGCGCGGCAACCGGTCGGCCGCCACCCCGCCCACCAGCAGCAGCAGGACCAGCGGCACGATTTCCGCGGCCAGTACCGCGCTGACGTCGCGGGCGGTGCCGCCGCGCCGCAGGATGGCGAAGGAGAGCGCGACCGGCACCATCGCGCTGCCCAGCAGGGACAGGCCGTACCCGAGGAAGAAGCGGCGGAAATGCGGATGGGACAAGGCGCCGAGCCGGGCGGAGCGGCCGCCGCGCGGCGCGGCGGCCGCGGTCATGACTCGCCGCCGGCCCCGAGTTCCAACCCCAGCAGGCCGAGGGCGGAGAGCAGGATCAGGCTGAAGACGAGCGAGGCCACGAACAGGATCGTCATGCGCGTGATGGTGCCCGGGACGCCGACCCCGTAGAAGCCGCGCAGATGGCGATAGAGATGCACGGGCGGAACCAGCAGCAACAGGTTGCCGGCATGGCCCACGATGCGGACGGCGATCGACGAGACGGTGAAGACGGCGAAGGCGAAGCTGAGCGAATGGACCGAGAAGATCACATGGTCGTACAGCGCGCGGCGCGTGGGCCAGTAATACAGGCCCCACAGGATGAGCGCCGAGATCGGCAGCATGACCAGGATGAAGCGTTCCGACCATTCGCGCATGACGTTGAGCACTTCGGTCGGGTTGTCGACGGCGTTGAGCATGTGCATGCGGACCCATGCGGTGACCCGTTCATGGCCGGCCCATGACCAGTTGCCGATCTCGCGCGCGAGTTCAGCGCGGTCCGTCGCCGTGATATGCACGCCGTGATGCCCGGTGGCGAGCAGGGCGTGGATGGTGAACATCGCCAGCAGCACGACGAAGAACATGCGGATCGGCGGCACCATCGAGACGCGCCTGCCGTCGATATAATCCTGGGTCAGCCGCGCGGGCGCCAGCGCCAGGGTGCGGATGGTGCGGCTGAAGCGGCTGTCGGCGTGAGTCAGCATCTCGAAGAATTCGCCGCATAATTCCCACACAGTGCGATGCGGGGGACCGCCCTCCTGCCCGCAATGATGGCACCATTCGCCCACCAGGATCGTTTCGCAGTTCAGGCAGGCGGTACCGGCGGGCGCAGGGGCGGGCGAAGGGGTGTCGTGACTCATGCGGCTGGGGGCTCGGCGTTGCTGGATGGGGCGGCGTCGGGACCGACGGGTTCGTGAACGGTCTTGTTAGGCGATTCGTCCGCAGCCCAACAAGGGGCGCGATCGTGCAAACCGGCCGCGATTACAGCCAGCCGTTGGAACGGGCGATGCGTCCTGCCTCGATGCGGTTGCCGGCCCCGAGTTTCTGGGCGGCGTCAGAGAGATAGTTGCGCACCGTTCCCGGAGCGAGGCCCAGCCGGTCGGCGATGGCGCGGTTGGAGTGTCCGGCCTCGGCCAGGCGCAGCACGGCGCGCTCACGCGCGTTCAGCGGGTCGGGCGGGGCGTCCCAGATCGCCTCGGCCAGTTCGGGGGCGATGTGCCGGCCGCCGGCGGCGACGGTGCGAATGGTGTCGGCCAGGAGCGCTCCGGGGCTGTCCTTGAGCAGATAGGCATGTACCCCGGCATCCAGCGCGCGGCGCAGATAACCCGTGCGGCCGAAGGTGGTCAGGACCACCACGCGGGTCGGGAGCGCATGGGCGCGCAGGCGTTCGGCAAGTTCGAGGCCGGTGAGGCCGGGCATTTCGATGTCGGAAACCAGGACATCGGGACACAGGCGCCGCGCCATGGCCAGCGCCTGCATCCCGTCGGAGGCACGGCCGGCAATGTCCAGGTCGGGTTCCAGTGCCAGCAGGGCGGCCAGCGCGTCGAGGATCATGATCTGATCCTCGACCAGCAGCACCGAGATGCGCCGTCCGGGCGGCTTGCCGTCAAGGGTGGTCATCGCGACGGGAGTCATGCGCCAATTCGGGCAGGCGTGCCAGCAGGCGCGTGCCGCTGCCGTCGCTGGACAGGGTCAGGCTGCCGCCGGCCGCCGCCATGCGGGCGCGCATGCCGGCGATTCCCGCGCCGTCGGTGAGCGGACCGCCGGTTCCGTCATCCGCGATATGCAGGCACAGCGATCCGGTGGCGTCGGTGGTCAGGGCGATGCGGCAGGTCCGGGCATCGGCATGGCGGATGATGTTCGTCACGGCCTCGCGCATCACCATGGCCAGCACGGCCTGGCGGCGCGGATCGGCGGGTGCCGGGGCGGGGGCGTCCAGCGTGATTCCGGCGGCCAGCAGGGCGGTGCGGGCGCGTTCCAGTTCCGCCGTCAGGCCGCCGTCGCGCATGCCGGTGACGGCCTGGCGGACTTCGGCCAGGGCGGCGCGGGCCGTCTGGGCGACGGCCCGGCATTCGTCCCGCGCACGGTCCGGATCGGTCGCGGACAGGCGTGCGCCGAGATCGGCCTTGATCGCGATCACGGTCAGGCTCTGGCCCAGCAGGTCGTGCAGGTCGCGTGCGATGCGTTCGCGCTCGGCCAGGGCGGCCAGACGGCGGACTTCGGCCTGCGTGTCCAGCAGGCGTCTGTTGCGGCGTTCGATATCCAGCGCCTGCGACGTGCCCACGGCGGTCATGGCACCGACCAGCAGGCCCCAAAGCGTGTTGATGAGATCGGCATGTCGGATCGCGCAGAAGGCCAGGAACGCGGCGAGCAGGCCGGCGGCGGCGACATGGGCGCGGCGGATGGGGTGCAGCCGGGCGGCCAGGCTGACGGCGTAGATGGTATAGACGCTCCATATGCCGCCGAAGGGCGACAGGACGAAGCCGATCGCCGCCATGGCCAGGGCCTGCGGCAGGACCGTGCCGCGTCGCGTCGTGATGGCATGCAGATAAAGCGGCAGAAAGGCTGCCAGCCCCAGCAGGCCGGCCAGGATGGCGGTCCGCGAGGGACGGACCGCCAGATAAGGCAGCGGGTAGAGCGCCAGATAGGCCAGCCAGATCAGGCGGCCGGCATGTCTGCGCGCCACGGAGGGGGTGGGCGTAGTCATGCCGGGGGGACCGGCGCGGCACGGGCCAGGCTCAGGGCCACGCGGCAGCCGATCGTGCCGAACAAGATCGCGGCGATGCCGCAGCCAAGCAGGGCGGACCGTGCCGGTTCGGGCAGAAGCAGCGACAGAGCCGCCACCAGGCTGATGGCGACCGCGTGCACGACCAGGAAATCGTCATGCAGGGCGCGTGCCATCGGCAGGAAATGCAATCCGACGATCAGCCCGATCACCGCGGGACTCTATTGCGGACGGCCCCAGGCGGACAAGAGGATGACGGCGATGGGAATCAGGATGGCTTCGCCCAGGATTGCCGTCGCCAGGCATGCGACGACAGGCCCGCGACGCGTCAAAGGCTGTACGGGCGGTCGGTCGGTGTAGAGGGCTGTACGTCCATCATTTTCCTATCCCATAACGTTTCTTCAACGTCTGGACAATCCCCGGAAATCAGCCATATTTACTCTAGGATTGTGCATGGGCGTTTGTTGCCGTTTGAAGGGATATATCGATATGGCGCTGACCGAACTGCAAATCCGAAACGCCAAGTCCGGCGGAATGGGGTGAGATCGACCTTGAGATGGGCATATGGATCATTCCCGCCGCAAAGATGAAAATGAAGTGGGAGCACCACGTTCCCCTGTCGCGCCAGTCGATCGAATTGTTCCGGGAATTGCGGCCCGTCAATGGTCCGGTTGGCTAGGTCGTAGTGACGATTTACCGCATGAGGATGACGATAGCGGCGAGGGTGACGAAGCCCCGATAGTTGGCGAGCAGCTTGTCGTATCGAGTGGCGACGCGGCGGAAGTGCTTGAGCTTGTTGATGAACCGCTCGACGAGATTGCGATCCTTATAGAGCGTTCTGTCGTATGACCGCATCCTTTTACGGTTGGCGCGGGGCGGGATGACCGCTTCGGCGCCGGTCTGTTCGATGGCCTCCACCAGATGGCCAGCGTCATATCCCTTGTCGGCGATGACGGCATCGGCCGCGATCCCGTCGATCAGGGCCTCTCCTTGCGTGACATCGGCGCGTTGCCCGGGCGTGAACAGCATCCGCACCGGGTTGCCGAGACCGTCGGTGGCGATGTGGATCTTGGTGCTCAGGCCGCCCCGGGATCGGCCCAGACCCTGGGCATCCGCCCCCCTTTGGCGCGTCTCGCCCCGGCTGCATGCTGATGGGCGCGCACGATCGTGCTATCGATCATCAGCCATTCGAGGTCCGCTTCCTCGATCAGGGCCGCCAGAAAAGCGTCGAGCACACCGCGCTCTATCCAGCGATAGTAACGCCGCTTGACCGTATCGACGCGACCGAACCGCTCCGGCAGATCGCGCCAGCGGCCACCTGAACGCGCCATCCAGAGCAGCGCGTCCACGAAGCGACGATTGTCGCAGCGCGGTCCCCGGCGACCGGCATGCCCGCCGGGGATCAGCGGACGCAGGCGTTCCCATTGGTCGTCTCGCAGGGCGTCAGGATCGTGGCTCATTCAGGCTGACCTCAAAGTCAGCTTTGAATCATATCTCCGCCCCACAGGGAATCCCGGTCACTCGGAAATCGTCACTACAACCTAGGTCTTTCCTTCCATCCGCATCCGTTCCCGGCTCATGTCTGAAAATACGGTCAACGCCGGTTTGCGGCGATTGGGGGTTGCCGCCGAATTGCTCAGAATTGCGGTGATCTCGACGAACTTTTCAAAAGTGGTGAATTTCAAAAACTACAACAGGAACTTGCCTATTCGAAAGAAGATGAGCGAACCCGAAAACCGAACCTTGCTAAATTTTTGGTAGATGAGAATATCTACAATAATATGGATACTTATCGTAAAAAATTGATTAATGCAGGCAGTTTTCAATGGTGGAATCTACAAAAAAACCGAATGATCAGGCTGTAACCAGGGAATCTATTGAAGCGGCGATGGACGAATTTGACGAAATTGGACTTGATGGATTCAAAGAAAAATACGGCTTCGGAATTCCACGGAAATATTGGGTACGACGGCCAATAAATGGCAAACGCTATCCAGCGAAAGCCATTGTAGGCGTTTCACATGGGCATATTGAAGGTGGAGTTCCACTGAAGGCAGCAGATTTCAATGGCGGGCAAGGAGAGCAAGCCGCCAACGGCATATTACGCAAGGTGGGGTATGAAATTGTAACCAGCGGATTGGAAGGACCTGAAAATCCTGAAACTCAAGCGCTTACCGAAATGCTGATGCCTGCTCCCACTAACCTCATTCTCTATGGCCCTCCCGGCACCGGCAAGACCTATCACACGGCGCGGGAGGCCGTGGCGCTATGCGATGGGATAGCCGACTATCCGGCATCAAAGGAGGGGCGTGCGGCCTTAATGGCGCGTTACAACGAACTGGTAGCAAAAAACCGGATTGGTTTCGTCACGTTCCATCAGAACTACGGCTACGAGGATTTTGTAGAGGGTCTGCGGCCAGTTCCGATCACGAACGGGGATGGAGAATCGGTTGGCTTTCATTTGCAGCCAGAGCCAGGCATCTTTCGCCGTATTGCAGAGCGCGCAGCAACCGAGGGGCTGGTTGCGGGCAGCGAAGCGGTCAGTCTGGCTGATCGCGCGATCTACAAGGTGTCACTGGGTGAGGTCGCGGACTCCGCATCCGATTTTGTCTTTACGGAATCCATTGCTGACGGTTACGCCCTTTTTGGTTTTCGTGACATCGACTGGAGCGATCCACGTTTCGGAGATCGAGACGAGATTTTTTCTGCCATCAAGGAGCGATTCCCCGATGAGGACATCACGCCGGACAAGGGATTGGTTCAGTCGCCCGACGTGTTCCGTAATCAGCTTGAGATTGGTGATGTCCTGATTGTCGCCAAGGGCAACCATCGGTTCAGGGCAATCGGCGTTGTTGAAGGCGACTATGAATATGCCCCTCGCCCGGATGGGCGATATTGTCACCGCCGTAAGGTCAACTGGTTGTGGCACGACAAGGAGGGATTGGACGTAGGCGAAATCTACCCGCCCAAGTTCATCCAGAAATCCATCTATCGGTTGAAGGATTCCGAACTGAATCGCCCGCTGATCGCGCAGCTTGTTTCCGATGGCGATGGTGGCGGGGAAATAGCCGAGCCATTGCCGCATGTTCTCATTATCGACGAAATCAACCGCGCCAACGTGTCCAAAGTGTTTGGCGAACTGATAACCCTTATGGAGGCGGACAAGCGCGCAGGCATGGACAATGCCTTGTCGGTGACGCTCCCATACTCGAAACGGTCTTTCTCCGTCCCGTCCAATCTCCACATTGTCGGCACGATGAACACGGCCGATCGGTCGATCGCATTGCTCGACACGGCTCTGCGGCGACGGTTCAGCTTCCGGGAAATGGCTCCCGATCCAAGCCTGTTGGGCATGGTGAAAGGTATCGACCTCAAAGCCGTCCTCACCACTATCAACCGCCGGATCGAATATCTTATCGACCGTGAACACCGCATCGGGCACGCCTTTTTCATCGACTGCGAAACAAAGGAGCAAGTCGAAGGCGCGATGCGCGACAAGGTGATCCCGCTGTTGCAAGAGTTTTTCTTCGAGGATTGGAGCCGAATCGCAGCGGTTCTTGGCGATGGGTCCATCCGGGAAGAAAAGCTCGATCCACCACCCGGAATCGCAGGAGACAGCCTATCAAGCTGGTCGGTGCTTTCGCCGTTCAAGGATGACGCCTTTGAACGATTGGTCGGAAAAACCACAGTGATTGCTGACTTCGCACCTGTGACCATCAACGAATCCGAGAAATGACCCACCTCACTGTTCATGAGTGGGGCGGCACATCAGTTTGCACGGAAACCAGTAGCAACGGCTCCCACGCCTTCACCCGCGCCCAGGCTATCGCCCTGCTCACTGCAGCGCGCGCGCATCCCTTGGCGAATCGACATGGCACCAACATTCTGATCGACCGGCACAGCGAAATCGTTGCGGGGCAAATGGTCGGCGTGATCGCCGCGCCGGGATGCAGCCTTGAGATCCTGCCCAAGATCGACGCCGAAGCTATTGAACCGGACAGCACAATACGGCATCGTCTGGTGCGAATGCTTGATGTCGCTCTCGGTCTCGAACTGGGAGATGGGCAGGCCGCAGCGATGGCGCGGCAAACCGAAACCTTGCTCGATATTCTAATGCGTCTATTCGCTAACCGGCTGCTGGCCGAAGCGCGACGCGGATTGCCGCGCGCCTATCTGGCGCAGGAGGACGATTTGCCTGCGTTGCGAGGAAGGCTCGATGTCAGGCGACAATTCACCGCGCTTGCTGTGCGACCAGACCGGCTCGCCTGCCGCTACGACGCGCTGCTAGCCGATACGGCGCTCCTCCGCATTATGAAGTCGTGCGTTGTTTTGCTGCGCCGCCATGCCCGCGCAGCCGAAACCATCCGCCGTCTCGACGAACTGCGCTTCCTGTTTGCCGATGTCAGCGATGTGCCCCCAAGCGATCTCCCATGGTCACAGGTTCGCATCGACCGGACCAATCGCCGCTGGGAGGCGCTCTACGAATTGGTGCGCCTGTTCCTGAAACGTGAATGGCAGGCCACACATCATGATGGCCGCACAGAGCACGGAATCACGCTGCTATTTCCCATGAACGATCTGTTCGAAGCTTATATCGCGGCGCTCGCCAAGCGGGCACTGCGCGGCACGGAATGGACGGTCCATACCCAAGGCGGCGGCCTGTTTTGCCTGATCGAGGAAGGCGAAGGTGGCAAGCAACGCTTTCAGACCAAGCCCGACCTGCTTATCAAGAAAGGTTGCGATACCATGATGGTTATCGACACCAAATGGAAGCGCATCGGATGCAATCCCGAAGATGCCAAGCGCGGCGTGTCGCAGGCCGATGTCTATCAGATGATGGCCTATGCCCGGCTCTATCGCTGTGCTGAAGTGATGCTCCTCTACCCGCACCATGCGGGACTTGGTGTCTGTCCTCTGAATGCCGCCTATGGGATTTTGGCAGGCGAGGAACGATTACGGGTAGCGAGCGTCGATCTGGTGTCCGGCGAGACCGCCATTGTCGAGCAACTGGCTGGATTGATTTCAGCAGCCAGATTGTGTCCCACGGTGATGGCCTGAATCTCCCGCGACGGCGAGAGCATGACAAGCGATGCCCTGCGCTGCGCATTGTTTGCCGCCTGCCCGTGGATGTGGGGTATTATTGAGGGGTGTCCTGCAAACTTACATCGAAATAAATGGCTTAAATCCTCCATCCGTAGAGGTACTTATTCGAGTGCTCGTGCGCATGAAAAATGACGTCATGTTCCGGGTGCCTTTCTTCCTGTCACATGTCTGGGCGGCGACAGGATGGGGCAGGCGGTGCGGCCCGGAGCAGTGGCCGCCGTCATGAAACGGAGGTGACGAATGTCATGCCGGCGAATGTCATGCCGGCCCGTCACGGCGCCAGGGGCGGCGTCAGGGTCAGGGTCCAGCGGGCGGGGCCGGGCAGCAGGGGGCGCGGCGCGCCGGCGACCCAGGCGGCCTGGCCGGCGCCGTAATAGGGCGCCAGCGGGTTGGCGGCCTGGCCCATCGGCATGTCCAGCAGGGCCGTGTCCTCGTGCCCCGGGCTGACGACCAGCCGTTCCGAGGCGCCGAAGCCGGGCACGGCGACGCGGGGCAGCATCGTGTCGCCGGCTTCGGGCAGGTCCGGCGGGTCGGTCAGGCGGCCCAGCAGCGGGACGGCGCGGGCGAGCGGATGGTGGATGCCGACATGGTTGACCGTGCCCCACTGGAAATGGCGCAGCCCGCCCGCCCGGGCGACATCGGCGGCCAGGGCGTCCAGGATTGCGTCGGTCACGCTGTCCCAGGTCCGCCAGGGGGGCGGCAGGAGGCCGGCGGGCCGGTCGGTCAGCAGCCGCCCGACCGCCCAGGCGGCGCGGGCCGGCATGCGGGGCGGGGCGGCGCCGGCCGTCAGCGGGCGGGCATAGGCGCCGAAGACGATCGACAGCGCATGGGCGCGGAAGGCGTGGACCAGATGGTAGCCCACCGAATCCGGCCGGGCCCGTTCGCCCCAGCGCGCGACATAGGGCGCCATGGCCGCCAGGTCGGCCCGCGCGGGGCGGGCGGCGATGGCGCTGGCCAGCAGGGCCTGCCAGGGGCGCAGCACCACCGCGTGGTCGTCGGTCTGGATGGACAGCAGGTCGGATTCGGTGAAATGGTCGCGCGCGTACAGATCATCGCGGATGCGCCCGGCGCGCAGCCCGTCGGCATAGCCGCCATCGCCCAGCACAGCCAGCGCCGCGCCGCCGACCACCCGCCCGTTCGCGGTCCAGAGCCGCCCGCCCGGCGGGTCGCGCAGGATCGGGATTTCGGCGGCGGACAGGTATCCGTCCCAGCGATGGCTGCCGTCGGCCCAGGAATGCGGCACCTGGTCGTCCAGCCCGACGCGGCGGGGCACCGGGCCGATGATGGTCCAGCCGATATGGCCGTCGCGATCGCCCACCAGCATGTTTTCCTGCGGCAGGCCGGTCCGGTGCGCGGCGTCCAGCGCCGCGTCGACGCCGGCGGCGGATTCCAGCGCGCGCATGCCGCGATAGGCGACGGCATTGTCGTCCTCGGCGCTCCAGCGCCAGACCTGGGGCGCGCCGTCCGGGGCGCGGCCGGTCACGGGGCCCCAGATCGTGGTGCGGATGTCGAGCGGCCGGCAGCCGGCATGGGCGGCGCAGAGCGTGTCATGCACCATGCCGAAGGCGCGCGGGCCGTCCGGCGTCAGGTAATGCGCCGGATCGCGCGCCGGCTCGCCGGGCGGGACGTCCAGCGTGATCAGGTCGCCGCTTTCGATATAGCCGTCGGTGAAGGCCCAGGCGATGCGGCCATTGCTGCCGACGATCTGGTACGGCTCGCCGGGCAGGGTGACGCCGGACAGGTCGAGCGCCGGGACGCCCCGATCCGCCTGGCCAGGGGTGGGCACGATGGGCGCGCGCACGATCTGGCGCGCGCGGTACCAGATATTGGGGACCGACAGGCCCAGATGCATGTCGTCGGCCACCATGGCGGCGCCCGTACCGGTCAGGCGGCCCGCGACCGCGAAATTGTTCGATCCGCGTTCGGGGGCGGGGGCGGGGGCGGAGGCGGGTGTGGGAAGGGCTCCGGTGGCCGGGGCGTCGCCGTGCGCCTCGGCGCCGGGCAGGCTGTCGGGCATGGCGGGTGCCGAGGCGGACGATCCGTCGGCCGGCGCGTCCAGCGGCGTGCGGTCCGGGTCCAGGAATGCGGCCATGGCCGGGCCCCATCGGTGGCGCAGCGCGGCGCGCAGGCGCTGGCCGGCGCCGTCCGCGCTCTGCAGGTCGAAATACATCGCATAGACGACCAGCAGCGAGTCGCGGGCGGTCCAGGGCACGGGGCGGACGCGCAGCAGCGTATATTCGAACGGGTCATGTCCCAGCGCCGCGCGGCCGGCATTCACCCCGTCGGCATAGGCCGCCAGCAGGGCCCGGTCGGCGTCATCCTGCCGTGCCAGCACGGCGGCGGCGCGGGCCCGGAACTGATGCAGCCGGTGCGCGCGGTCCAGCTCCAGGGCGGCGGGGCCGACCAGTTCCGACAGCGTGCCCGCCCCCACGCGGCGCAGCAGATCCATCTGGAAGAACCGTTCCTGCCCATGCAGGAAGCCCAGCGCCCGTGCCAGGTCGGGGCGGGTCCGCGCGACCAGGGTCGGCACGCCGTCGGCGTCGCGGGCGATGGTGACCGGCGCCGACAGGCCGGGCAGCGTCAGGCTGCCGGCCAGGACCGGACGGCTGGACCGCAGTACCCAGGCGGCATAGCCGCCGGCCAGGATGAGGGCCAGCGCCGCCAGCCCGCCGGCCATGCCGAGAATCAGCAGCGCGCGCCGGCGGGGCGCGGGGCGGGCGGGCGACGGCAGCGTCATCGGTGTCTCCGGTCTCGGGACGAGTAAAGCCGGGGGCGGATCGCGCCGCAATCCGCCCTGTACCGCGCCGGGAAGCGGCGCGTGCGGATGGGCGCGGGGCGGTCATGGCGCGCGGAAATCGGAACAGTCCGGTACTGATTGCATGGTGTGAATGAAATATATTTGATCCATCCATAAAAGGATTGCCACGCACCCGCCGAATAACTGGAACAGCATGTCCGACCACCCGGACCATTGCGGTCGGCGATCGGAATGGACACGTGCCGATTGCCGCTTTCATAGGCTGAAATTCCAAAAAGCGTGCCGTTTAAATAGTCAGAGTTGCAACAGCAATTTCGGAAAAAATTTTATTTGAATGAACATGTTACGGGATGTCGGCGCGAGGATTGTGATAAAAATGTCATATATTCCGAATTCGATATGTGCGGTCGCGTTTTGGCATTGAAGTCCCGGGCGGTTTCGTTTCCATTGGGGACCATTCAAATAATGATGTATGCAGGAGCACGTTACATCAATGACCCTAAGGCGAAGCCTTATTGCGGCCACCATCCTGGCAATTCAGTGCGATATTTCAGGGGCGTTAGCCCAGAGCGCCACGTCCGGTAGCGCCACGTCCGGCACCACCGCCCCGAGTGCGGCGTCGGCCCATCGTCACGTCAGCAAGGCCAAGAAGAAGGTCAGGCCCTCCGCGCAGCAGGTCAGCCCCGCGACCCGGGCGCATTTCGTCAATCGTCCTGCTCCTGCCGCCGTCGTCGCCCCGGTTGCGGCGCCCGTCTATCATGCGCCGCCTGATTCGGGCGAAGCCGTGATCGTGACCGGCACCCATGCCTTCAACCGCCATGCCCGCGATTCGACGGCGCCGATCACCGTGATTTCCGCCGCCACCCTGACCCGCACCGGGCAGGTCAACCTGGCCGACGCGCTGACGCGCATGGACCCGTCGATCACCCAGGAAGCGATGGGCGCCGACGCCGGGGCGCTGACCTCGTCGATCCGCATGCGCGGCCTGAACCCGAACGAAGTGCTGGTGCTGGTGGACGGCAAGCGCCGCCATACCACGGCGAACATCTATGCCGACCAGGGCCCGCAGCAGGGATCGACGCCGGTCGACCTGAACATGCTGCCGGCGAACGCGATCGACCATATCGAAATCCTGCGTGACGGCGCGGCGGCCATGTACGGGTCGGACGCCATCGCGGGCGTGGTCAACATCATCACCAAGAAGACGGCGCACGGGCTGAATCTGAGCGGCCAGACCGGCGCGAACGCCTATAACGGCGATGGCTGGCAGTACCAGACCAATCTCGATGGCGGGTTCGGCTTCGGCGACGACGGCTATGTCCATATAGCCGGCCAGGTCATGCATGCCGACCACATGGTGCCGCCGGGCGCGCATGACCTGCGCTCGGTGCCGGGCAATGTGGATTATACGCCGGGCGTGAACTTCCCCAGCAATTCCAACATGATCATGAGCACGCCGGAGGAGACGCGCGAGAACCTGCTGATCGATTTCGGCAAGACGCTGACCGAAGGCGTGCAGGGATACGGGCAGATCACCTATGCCCACCGTCACAGCGAGGCGTATGAGAATTACCGCACGCCGACCAAGGCGCCGGCGCTGTATCCGTACGGGTTCTCGCCGCTGGAGACGATCGACGAAAACGACTTCGCCGCGACCCTGGGCCTGAAGGGCGATAATTTCCTCGGCTTCGACTGGGATGTCAGCACGACATACGGCCAGGACGACGACGATATCGGCAACAAGAATACCGCCAACCCGAACCTGTACAAGCAGACCGGCTTCTCGCCGACCACGGTGATGGCCGAGCAATATTCGCTGGCGCAGTGGACGAACAATGCCGATTTCCGCCGCCGGCTGAAGATCGCCAATGTCGTGCCGGTGACGGTGGCCTTCGGCGCCGAGCACCGCCTGGAGCAGTACCAGATCTGGCCGGGCAATCCGCCCTCGTACGAACTCGGCGGCGCGCAGGGCTATGCCGGCCTGATGCCGCAGAACGCGGGCAAGTGGGGCCGTGACATCTGGGCCGGCTATCTGGATGGCGATTTCCATCCGCTGCCGCACTGGGACCTGGATTTCGCGGGACGGTTCGAGCACTACACCGATTTCGGCGATACCGAGAACGGCAAGGTCTCGACCCGTTATGACTTCACCCACCGCATCGCCATCCGCGGCACGATCAGCAACGGTTTCCGTGCGCCGACCCTGCCGGAAGAGCATTTCAGCGCCCTGAACGTGTCGCCGACCGGCGCCACGGGCCTGCTGTCGACCACCGGCGCGGCCGGCCGGTCGGTCGGCGCGCTGCCGCTGAAGCCGGAGCGCTCGACCAGCGCCGAGGCCGGCCTGGTGCTGGAGCCGGTCGATGGCTGGCACGTGTCGGTCGATGTCTATCAGATCAACATCCGTGACCGGATTTTCGGCAGCGGCACCGTTGGCGGCCCTGCGGCGCTGGATGCGATCGACCTGACCGGGGCGACGCTGCCGGCGGGCATCACCAATTCCGACGTGTTCGTGAACTACTTCGCCAATGTCGGCAGCACCCGGACCCAGGGCCTGGACATCATGTCCGACTACCTGCTGCGCCTGGGCGAGTACGGCAATGTCGATCTGAGCATGGGAATCAACCTGAACCGCACGACGGTCAGCCACATCAACACGCTGGCCAACGGCATGCCGTCGCTGAACGCGCAGACGGCGTCCTATCTGGCCAACGGGTCGCCGCGCAGCAAGATCATCCTGCAGGCCCATTGGACGGTCGGCCAGTGGGACGTGAATGTGCGCCAGACCCGCTACGGCGAAACCAAGCTGCTGCAGAGCTATGAGGACCAGGCGTCGACGACCGAGCTGTGCAATGGCGATCCGCTGCAATATTCGAACGTCTGCTGGCAGCAGTTCAAGAACACGCCGGCGTGGCTGACGGACCTGGAAGTGGGCTATCGCGTGGACCGTCACTGGCACGTCGCCATCGGCGCGAACAACATCTTCAATATCCGTCCGCGTCGCCTGCCGCTGGTCGTCAATTATCTGGGTGCCAACCAGTACGACCAGAACTCCTCGGGCATTCCGTTCACCGGCGGTTTCTATTACGGGCGCATCAACGCGAATTTCTGATCCGGATTTTCGCCTGACCGCCTGGCGGAACCCGCGGCTGCGCATGCAGCCGCGGGTTTTGCTTTTCGGGGGGCAGCGATGCCGGTGCGCGCCATGTTCCGGATGCAGGGCGGCTGGATGAAATCCGCGCTTTATCGGAGGGGCGTTTGTGCTTAAGTTTTCGTGAAGGTCGATCCCGATGCGGCATGCAAGGGGGGACCTTCTCGGAGAGCAGCAATGCTGACGCCATCCGTTGCCGGCCAGAATGGCTCCGGCCGTTTCACAATTCCGCCATTGCTCGGGACACGGGATACCCGTCCGTGCCCGCCAGATGTTGAAGACCGGGGCGCTGAAGAGCAGGCTGAGCCGCGCGCCACGGCAGGGGACGCGGCCGACAGCACGCCGGCGCAGATTTACGCGGCGCACCGCGCCGGGCTGCGCGGTTTTCGCGCGACGCATAGTGTGCCGCGGCGGCAGGGCGGCTGATTCTTTCCTGGGTGTATCGTCCCCTGACGGTGCTCCGGCGAGGGTGCCCTGGCGCCAGTGCCCCAGTGACAGTGTGCCCAAGTCACAGTGTAAGGACGCGAAGCGCGAGGGTCTTCATCGGCGGTGGATCGGCAGCCGAGCGGTTGCTTTATAATCCGGCGGCCGGGAGGTGGGGCAGTCAGGGCCCGATGCGGCAGACGGCCGAGATCTCGTGGCGGTCCGGGTCCAGCACCGAGGCGGCGAAATAGGGAAGGCCCCCTTCGGTCTGCATCCCCGGGCTGGCGCGTTCGCGGCCGCCGGCGGCGAGGGCCGCCACGTGGAAATCCTCGACCGCTGCGCGGCTGGGCGCGGCGAAGGCGAGCTGGATGTGGCCCGATGACCCGTCATGCAGGGTCAGCCACAGGAAAGGGTCGCGGCCATCGAGGCCGTAACCCGCATATTCGGGGGCGCCCCGTACCGTGCAGGTCAGGCCCAGCGGCACCAGGACCCGGTCATAGAAGGCGCGTGCGCGCTGGATGCTGCGGACCCTGATGGAGACGTGATCGATCATCGCCTCTTCTCCCATGTCGTGGAGCGGGCCGGATGGTGGCATGCCGATGTCGGCGGGTGCGATCACGCCTGTGCGACCCGATGTCGGGCGAGTGGACCATATATTCCAGAATTCCGGGCGGCCGGCGGAGCGGCGGCGAAGGTATTTCCCGTTCCCGGCGGAGGACGGGACCGGCGGGTTCCCGGCGTGTGAAACATAATGTCCATTTCAGATCTTTACGCGGGCGGCTGTGCCGGACCGGCGGGACGGGTCCGAAATCCGCGCGTCCGGGGTGCTGTGCCCGCGCGGCGGCGGGACCGGCAGGCCGGGGCCGGCGGCGCGCGGATCGGTCGAGATCAGGGTTTCCGCGACGATGCGATAGGCGAAATCCGGATCGTCCGCCATGGCGGCGATGATGCGGTGCCAGACGCCGCCGAGGCCCCAGCGGCGGAAGCGGCGGAAAATGCTGTTCCAGCGGCCGAAGGGCTCGGGCAGGTCGCGCCAATGTGCGCCGGTACGCACCATCCACAGCACGGCCTCGACGAACAGCCGGTTGTCCCGGCCCGTGCGGCCGCGCGAGCGCGCGTCGCCGACGACATGCGGGGCAATGCGCGCCCATTGCGCGTCGGTCAGCGTCGATGGCGCGCCGGGCCGGTGGGACCGGCCGGTCATGCGATGCGCATGAGAGGGCATGGAAGGCGCATGGGATCAGCGGCAGGGGTTGCCGGACGGGCACGCATCGCGCCAGCCCACCCGGTCCAGGGCGGCGACGGCGCCATCCCACGGCACCCAGCCGGGCGCGCGGGCGCGGCGCAGGGCGGCGTCGGCGTCATAGGGGCGCGTCCCGGGCAGCAGCATGTCGGCCGACAGGCGGCCGGTGGCGGCCAGCAGGCCGGCCTCGGCCACGATCGTGTCGTGCCGGCTTTGCGCCAGCGCGACCTCGGCCGCGCGCAGGTTCTGGTCGGCGATCAGCACGTCGATCGTGCTGCGCATGCCATAGCCATATTCAAGCTGATAGCCGCGCAGCGCGTCGGCGGCCGAGGCGACCTGCGCGCTGCCGGCGCGGATGGCCGCCAGGCCGGACTGCATCTGCTGCCAGGCGGTGACCACGCTCTGGATCGCCGCGCGGCGGCTGGCCTCGACCGTCTGGCGGGCGGTTTCGAACCGGTCGCGGGCCTGGCGGATCTGCGCGCTGTACAGCCCGCCGCTTTCCAGCGGCTGCGAGAGGGTGACCATGCCCGTGACCTCCTGGTCATAGGCGTTGGTGTGGAAGGGCGAGGCCGGGCCGATCGCGCCCAGGCTGGCGGTGATCCCGATGGAGGGATTCCAGGCGGCGCGGGCGGTGTCGATATCGGCGGCGCTGGCGTCCTCGGCGGCGCGGTCGCGGGCCAGGGCAGGGTTGGACTGCACCGCCAGGGCGACGGCCTGATGCAGGCCGGCGGGCAGGGCGGGCAGGGCGCCGGGCTGGCGCAACGGGCCCGGGTCCTGCCCCACGGCGGCGCGGAAGGCGGCGGTGCTGGCGGTCAGTTGCGCCTGTGCGGCGGCCAGGGCGACCTCGGCGGCGTTGCGCTGGGCCCGGGCCTGCTCGACGTCGGTCCGGGTGACCTGGCGGGC